>CP080408.1:965656-1287541 GCA_019448215.1 Thalassovita mediterranea
ACGCCCGCCCATTCGTGTTCCCTCAGGGCGTATACTGTCACATAAGCCAACTGGATCACTATTTCTACAAGTTGCCATCACTGCCGCCGCGACAAGACATCCCTTCGAAGCGGACTGTTAAGACTGAAGTGCTAGCGATGACAGCCTGAGGGCGGCCCGCTGAGGGCGTGGCGGCAAGGCGTGATGCAACGGCTTTTTCAATACTATGCGGTCGCCATCCTGTGCGTCTCAGCCATTGGGTATGGCATCTATCTGAGTGCAGCCAGCGGCCTTGTCGATTTTACCGGCCGTGAGCTCATCGGGCGCGATTTCATCAATTATTACAGCGCAAGCAGCCTCATCCTCAACGGAGCTGGCGAGACGCTGATGAAGGTCGGTGAGTACCGCGCCTATCTGCAAGCCCAGTATGAGATCGCGCTAGGGCTCAACTGGTCATACCCGCCGCATTACCTGTTCTTCGTTCTGCCACTCGGCCTCTTTGGCTATCTGCCCGCCTATGCGCTCTGGATTGGTGTCGGCGTTGTGCTTTTTGTCGCGGCGACGCGGCTCGGGCTTGGCGCGCAGAGGCCGGACTGGGTCACCTATGCGCTCTTCACACTGGCTGCGCCCGCCTTCCTGGTGAATGCTGCCTTCGGCCAGAACGGGCTGATCACGGGTGCGCTCCTCTTTCTGGGCGTGAGCCTTGTCCGACACCGGCCGATACTGGCGGGCATCTGCCTCGGCGCGTTGACGGTGAAACCTCAACTTGGGCTGCTCATTCCTGTCTTCCTGCTGCTGCGTGGGCACTGGACGGTTATCGGCTCAGCGGTCGTCACCAGCGCCGCGATGATTGTCCTGTCGGCACTCGTCTTCGGGGTGGAGCTGTGGCGGGACTATTTCGACTATGTCCTCCCCTTCCAGCGCATCGTCGCCGAAGAGGGCACGGGCATTTTCCTGCGCATGATGCCGACAGGGTTTGCACTGGGCAGACTGGCGGGGCTCGACGCCTCCTTGGCGATGCTTGTTCAGGCGCCCTTCTCGCTGCTGGCACTGGGGCTGGTGATCTGGACATTCCGAAAGCCATCGGCCGCGCCAGAACTGGAAACCGCCCTGCTGCTCGTCGCAGTGTTTCTCTTTTCGCCTTACGCCTTCAACTACGACATGCTGGCGCTGGTGCCTGCGCTCTATCTGGTGTTCTCACGACAGACCGGAGACGGCCCTGCACTGACACGGTTCAACCTTGTGATGGGCGCTCTGCTCTTCCTGCCGCTGATCGCCTTCTTCGCGCCGCTCGGCCCCGTCATTCTCGCGGCTGCGGCCCTTCTGCTCGCGCAGCAGATCGCAGTCGCCCGCGGCAGCACCCCAGCCTCTGCCAGCACCCCCGCGAATTGACGCGCGACCAGAATTTGCGTTCAAGCAGCCACAGTTCTTATCCCTCGACGCCGCGCCGATAGAAGAAGTCACACCAAATGCCCCTGAAGCTTTACAATACGCTTGGACGAGAAAAGCAGGTTTTCGAACCTCAGGACCCGGATCGTGTGACCCTCTATGTGTGCGGGCCGACGGTGTATAATTACGCCCATATCGGCAATGCGCGCCCACCGGTCGTGTTTGACGTCCTCTTCCGCCTGCTGCGGCGGACCTATGGCGAAGCGTCGGTCCTCTATGCCCGCAACATCACCGATGTTGAGGACAAGATCATTGCGCGTTCGCTCGAGGAAGGCACGCCGATTGATGAGATCACGCAGAAATATGCGGCGATCTATAATGCTGACATGGCTGCGCTGAATGTGCTGCCGCCATCGATTGAGCCATGGGCGACAAAACATATCGACGGCATGGTGCGCCTGACCCAGCAACTGGTGAGCAAGGGCTATGCTTATCCAGCCGCCTCTGGCGTCTTTTTCGATGTCAGCCAGATGGACGATTATGGAAAGCTGTCCGGCCGCAAGCTTGAGGACAATGAGGCAGGCGCGCGCGTCGCCGTGTCCGAAGACAAGCGCAACCCGGCCGATTTCGCGCTCTGGAAGTTTGCCAAGGAAGGCGAGCCGGAAGAAGCGACATGGGACAGCCCTTGGGGCCGTGGCCGCCCCGGCTGGCATATCGAATGCTCTGCCATGATCGCGGCCCATCTCGGCAAGACGATCGATATCCATGCTGGCGGGATCGACCTTCAATTCCCACACCACGAGAATGAGATCGCCCAGTCAGAATGCGCCCACGGCGAGCCGATGGCTCGCTACTGGCTGCATAATGGCTTTCTCGACATGGATGGCGAGAAAATGTCGAAGTCGCTCGGCAATGTGAAACTCATTCATGACCTGATTGAGCAATGGCCGGGCGAGGTGCTGCGCTTTGCACTTCTGTCCGGACACTATCGCGCACCGCTCGACTGGACGCGCGACCTGCTGGAACAGTCAAAGACCACGCTGGGCCGTATCTATGGCGCGCTCCGCCGCGTCTGGGAGGCAGAAGGCGGTCAGGCGAGCGACAAGAGTATCGACAAGGCGCTCAATGATGACCTCAATACGCCGGTCGCGCTGGCAGAACTGTCGCGGCTTGCCTCTGAGGCGAACCTCGCAGCTGACGCCAAGGACGCAGCGAAGATGGCAAAGGCGCGCGCTGAATTGCTGGCGGCGGGTGAAAAGCTTGGCCTGCTGACGTTGACACCATCAGCCTGGGAACAAGGCGGGAGCGCCGATGACAAGGCACGGATCGATGCGCTAGTTCAGGCCCGGCTTGATGCGCGTCAGGCCAAAAACTGGGCTGAAGCGGACCGTATCCGGGACGAGCTTGCCGCCGAGGGCATTGAGGTCATGGACGGCGCAGGTGGTTCGACCTGGCGGCGCGTCTAGGCGGGGATGAACGCATGAAACATCTCACTCTGGTCCTGACAGTTCTGGCGGCAACGTTCGCACTTGTCTCGTGTACGGCATCGCCCGAGCCATCACGCATGAGCGACGACGACGCCTACACGATCTATCTTGTGCGTCATGCCGAGAAGCAGGCTGGCGACGACCCCTCGCTGACCGGTGCTGGGCTGGAACGAGCAGGGATACTTGGCGAGCTTCTGTCGAGCGCTGACGTCGAAAAAATCTGGTCGAGCGATTATCGCCGCACGCGCGAGACGGCCGCCCCGCTGGCGACTCGCCTCGGCCTCGACATAGAGATCTATGACGCGTCTGACCTGACTTCGCTTGCTGATCGACTGAACGCAGAGGGCCGGACCGCGCTCGTGGTCGGCCATTCGAATACGACGCCGCAGCTGGCTGAACTTCTGGGCGCCGCCCCGGGCGAACCGATCGTCGAGGCCAACGAGTATGACCGCCTCTATGTCATTCAGCGCAAGGACGGGGTGACGGTGTCAGAAGAGATCCAGCGCTTTGGACAAAGTGCCGACTGAAGTTGCCCAGTTCTGAAATAAAAAAACGCCCCGGCAAAAAACCGGGGCGTCTTCAATTCCAGTACCGGCGACTTCAGTCCTCAGACGAACTCAGCTCGGAAATGATCAGCGTCGCATCCTGCAGCGAGCCTTCCTCATAAGTGCCGACCCAGATGTCATACAGACCATCTTCGCCTGGATCGAACCGGACAGATGGATTGTGGCTTGGGCCGCTGTCATCGTCGCACAGCCAGCTCCCATCGGGTGTGTTGATCACCAGCGTCGTGTCGTAGGCTGAGCGAACCGTGATGATGAGCGGCAGAGACCCGGAGCCATTGTCGTACATCAAGTCGTAGTCCGGGGCATCGGCGACATAGCCCTGACAGCCGGAGCCAAGCGTGCCGCTGGCATCAATGCTGCCGCCCGCACGCAGGTCGATCTCGTGAGGGTCAGGCTCAAATCCGGCGCTCAGCTCGATCGTGCCGTATGTCGGCTCCTTCATAAAATCCTGCGCAGATGCTGTCCCAGCTATTCCAAGTGCAGAAACAGATAAAGCTACAAAACCTAAGATTTTCATGGTCACCCTCCCTGATAAATTCAGTATTCAGCCTACCACCAAAGCACTTCAGAACAAGCTTTTTGGTTAACATACGTTAATTATTGTGCCGTGAACGCCGTGTGAACGTATTCCTGCTCTGAGGCGTTTGTCAGAATAGCCATCGCACGTCATGGTCACCAAAGGCGGCGTGCACTGTATTGAGCCAGAGAGCTGGGGGGCCATGAGCCACGTAAATAATCTGCGCTCGCTCCTGATCTCGCTTGAAGAGCGGACCGGGGGCGAAACCGTCACGATCGCTGACCTGCTCAATGCGGTGGGCCGGCGGGCCTATGGCCCGGTCCTCCTGCTGCTGGGTTTCATATCGATCAGCCCGCTCTCCATCGTGCCGGGGGCGAACTGGCTTATCGCGCTGGTGACCCTCATTTTTGCGCTGCAGATCGTGCTTGGCCTGAAATATCCGTGGCTACCGCGCCGGGCGCTCGATTTCAGCTTTCCGCGTAAACACCTCGTCAGTGGCATCCACCTGATCGAAAAGTATGCCCACGCGGTTGATCAGATCCTGAAACCCCGTTTGACCTTCCTGACGCGGGTGCCTTTTATCAACCTGGTGGCGCTGGCCTGCGTCGCCGCGGCGCTCATTACCTTCCCGCTGGGCCTCGTTCCTTTCGGACCATTCCTGCCCGGCCTGACAGTGCTTCTGTTCGGACTTGCCCTGACCGCCCGTGACGGCGTGCTTCTGATTATCGCAATCGGCAGCCTTGTCGGCGCAGCGATGCTGCTCATCCGTATCCTGCCGCGCGTGATGGCGTTCCTTGGCCTCTAGGGACCGGTTTCACCGAGTTTACTTGATCTTCAGCGCTTTCGGGGCGATCTAGGGGCCATGAGCGCAGAGCTTTATCATAACCGCGTGCTGGAACTGGCCGCCAATATCCCACATGTGGGGACGCTTCCCGATGCCGATGCATCGGTGGAGAAGGTCTCACGTGTGTGCGGGTCTGTGGTGCGCGTCGATATTCGTCTCAGCGAAGACGGCGATACGGTTGAGGCGATTGCCGTCGACCCGAAAGCCTGCGCGCTTGGTCAGGCGGCAACGGCCATCCTTGCCGAGCACGCTGTTGGCGCACCGGTGGACGATGTGTTTGCCGCCCGCGACGCCTTGAAGGCGATGCTGAAAGACAATGGTGAGCCGCCGAAAGGCCGGTTTGCAGAGCTTCGCCACCTAGAGGGCGTTGCCGACTATCCGCCCCGTCACACCTCGACGATGCTGGCCTTCGATGCGGCCTGCGCGGCCATCGAAACAGCGCGAACTAAGCGGGCTGCGGCGGCCTGAGCGTGACCGCCGTAGCCGAGAGGCAGCCCCGGGAAGAAAATCCTGCAGCCTTATCGGGTTGAGGGCCGCCGTCCACGCGTCTAGAACCGCTTTCGACGAAACACGAACCGGGCCATGAAGCCTTATGTCTGAACGACGCAGGAAGGTCGCGCACGCGGCCCTCAGAACGTACAAGATGACGCTGTCTCCCGCCTTTCAGGTGTTTGGAGCGCAGTGCCGTCATGTGCCGTCGTGCAGTGAATATTGCGCTGAATGCGTCTCCCGCCACGGTCTGTGGACCGGCGGGTGGATGACACTGGCCCGGCTGTCGCGATGCCGCCCTGGCGGCTCCAGCGGCTACGATCCTGTTCCCGAAAAAGCAGACACGATACCTGTCTGGGCGCCCTGGCGTGCCGGAGACTGGGCCAGAACCGAGCGGCCCTTCCCGGATGCAGGCCCTGAGACGAACTGAAAAGCAAATCCATGATCAATGTAACGCTACCAGATGGATCGCAGCGCCAGTATGAGGACGGGGCAAGCCCGGCCGATGTTGCGGAGTCCATTTCCAAATCCCTCGCCAAGGCTGCGCTTGCCGCCAAGGTGAACGGGGAACTCTATGACCTGAACCGTCCGCTGGACGGCGACGCCGAAGTTGCCATCGTGACGGCACGCGACAAGGAGGGCCTAGAGCTCATCCGGCACGACGCCGCGCACGTCCTCGCGCAGGCCGTACAGGAGATGTATCCTGATACGCAGGTCACGATCGGCCCTGTGATCGATGACGGCTTCTACTACGACTTCGCGCGCGAAAAGCCCTTCTCCACGGAGGATTTCGAGCGCATCGAGAAGAAGATGGAAGAGATCATCGACCAGGACTACCCGATTGTCCGGGAAGTCTGGTCGAAGGAAGACGCCATCGCGACGTTCAAGAAGATCGGCGAAGACTACAAGGCGCAGATCATCGACGACATCATCCCGCCGGGTGAGCCGATCACAGTCTACAAGCAGGGCGACTGGTTCGACCTCTGCCGTGGCCCACACCTGCCATCGACGGGCAAACTGCCCAAGGCGTTCAAGCTGATGAAGCTGGCCGGCGCTTACTGGCGCGGTGACCATCGCAATGAGATGCTCCAGCGCATGTACGGTACGGCCTGGGCCAATGAGAAGGACCTCAAGGCCCACCTGCTGCGCATCGAGGAAGCCGAAAAGCGTGACCATCGCCGGATCGGTGCACAGCTGGACCTTTTCCATCTCGACGGGACGGCCGCGGCCGGGTCAGTCTTCTGGCACGCCAATGGCTATACGGTCTGGCGCCAGATCGAGGCCTATATGCGCCGCCGGCTCGACGCTGAGGGCTATGACGAGATCAAGACGCCGCAGCTAATGGACTCTGTCCAGTGGGAGAAATCCGGCCACTGGGGCAAGTATCGCGAGAATATGTTCATCGTGCCCGACTTCATCCCTGAAGGGGAAGAAGGCGTCGAAATTTCGGTGCCTGAAGACGCCAAGCTGATGGCGCTGAAGCCGATGAACTGCCCGGCGCATGTCGAGGTGTTCAAGCAGGGCCAGAAGTCCTATCGCGACCTGCCGATCCGTCTGGCGGAGTTTGGCTGTTGCCACCGCAATGAGCCGCACGGCGCCATTCACGGTATCATGCGCGTGCGCCAGTTTACGCAGGACGACGCGCACATCTTCTGCCGCGAAGACCAGATCGTCGAGGAGTCGATCAAGTTCTGCCGTCTCCTTGAAAGCGTCTACCGCGACTTCGGCTTTGAAGAGATTGCCGTGAAGCTCTCGACGCGCCCTGACGTTCGCGCCGGTAGCGACGAGGTATGGGACCGCGCCGAGAAGGGCCTGAAAGACGCCGTCGATGCGGCAGGTCTTCCTTGTGAGATTCTGCCGGGCGAAGGCGCCTTCTACGGGCCGAAGCTTGAATTCCAGCTGACGGACGCGATTGGCCGCGTCTGGCAGTGCGGCACGCTCCAGCTCGACTATGTGCTGCCTGAGCGTCTCGGCGCCGAATACACGGCGTCTGATGGCACCAAGCAGCGCCCTGTGATGCTGCACCGGGCCATCCTTGGCTCCATGGAGCGGTTTATCGGCATCCTGATCGAGGAGTTTGCTGGCGCCTTCCCGCTCTGGCTCGCGCCAGCGCAAGTGATCGTTGCGACGATCACCTCGGACGCCGACGAGTATGCTGAGGAAGCGGCCCGCACGCTGCGCGCCGCAGGCCTGCGCGTCGAAGTCGATACGCGCAACGAGAAGATCAACTACAAGGTCCGCGAACATTCCCTCCGGAAGATTCCTGTGATCGCCGTCGTTGGTCAGCGCGAGGCCGATGATCGCAAGGTGGCGCTGCGCCGCTTTGGCTCTCAGGGTCAGGAAATCCTGGGGCTCGACGAGGCGGCTTCGAAGATCGCTGCCGAAGCCACGCCGCCCGACCTGAAACGATCTGGAGACGAATAGACATGACTCAGGGGCGCGGGGCAGGCTTTGCCGTCATACTGGCCATAGCATTCGTGCTCTGGCTGCCAGTCGCAGTATTCGGCTCTCAGGGCTATTCGGCCCTGATCGGCCTCACCGCGATTGCGGCCGCCTTCTTCGCGCCCCTTCGTCGTATCAACCTCATTGTCATTTCGCTGTTCGCCCTGGCCATCTGGTCTGCGGCGAGCAGTTTCTGGTCTGCCGAAACCGGCACGATCATTGATGGCGCGCTGTCGGAAGGCACGATGAATGTCGATGCCGCCGGTCTGCGCATCCTGCTCACCGTGCTCGCCAGCACGCTCACCATCGCAGCTGCCCTGCGGATACCGCAAGGCGCTGGGCGCAAATCGCTTCTCGTTGTTGGCTGCATGCTGTGCCTGCACGGCCTGGTAACGCTGGCCATGGGCCTCTTGCCGGAGACCGCGCTCGACCTCTATGCCCCGATGAGCGACCGGGTGAAGGAAGCGCCGCAGAACATCCTGCGCAGTGCCAACGCCTTTGTGCTCGGCTTGCCCATCTTGATCGGCCTCGCCGCTGCCTTTGCAGGACGCGCGACGGTCGCCGCTTGCGTGGCGCTTCTGACTGTTGCTTTCGTTGCCTTCCTGATGATCGGGACCGACGTCGCGCTTCTGGGCGTGATCTGCATGGCCGTTTCCATCGGCGTTGTGCTGATCTTCGTGCATTACGGCTTCAAGGTTCTGATGATCGCCATCTCAGCTTTCATTCTGCTCTCGCCGATCATCCTCGGTGTCGGCGCTGCGGCGCTGACGCGGACGGAAATGCCAATGCCCTGTTCGGTCCAGTCGCGTGTCTGGGCCTGGAATCTGACACTGGAGAAAATCAAGGAACGCCCGATCACCGGCCACGGCATCGAAGCGTCGAAGGAATGGCGGGACACGTTTGGCGACCGGCCGGAACTCCTGCGCGAAGTCGACCAGAAGTGCCGCAGCGATAATGCAGACTGGGAAGTCTATCGCATCCTGCCTGGCCACCCGCACAATATGGGCATGCAGATCTGGGCAGAAACGGGTCTCATCGGTGTGATCCTCGCCATCGCGTCGCTCATCATCATTGCTTATCGCCTTCCACGTCCGGGCGATGTCGACATACCGACGCGCCTTGCAGTTGCCAGCCTTATCGGCGGCTCCTTTGCACTGTTCAGCCTGTCTTACAGCGTCTGGAACGAAGCGTTCTGGGCAACGATTGCGCTGGCGTCCGCGGGCGTCATCCTGCTTGACCGCGTGACAGGGCTGGCGAGACCGGACACCAAATGAGAGGCCCGACCACCGCCATCGTGGTCAGCTATCACACCGGACAAAGTCTGAAAGAATGCCTCTATGCACTCGCCAGCGACCCGGCGGTGGATGCAGTGCGCATTGTCGACAATGGCAATCCGCAGACGATGCGGGACTGGCTCCGGCAATTCTGTGAGGGCCGTCCGAGCATCACCCTGATCGATGCCGGCGGCAATATCGGCTTCGGGGCGGGCGTCAATCGCGGTGCAGCGGGCATCGAGGCGGGCGACCTTCTCATCATCAATCCCGATGCCATCCTGAAACGCGGCAGTATCGAAGCCCTTCAGCAGGCCGCAGAAGGCCAGCCTTCGCCTTGTGTGGTGGGCGGAAATGTCTTCGACACCTATGGCCGCGAAGTACGCGGGCCGCGCCGACGCAAGCTCACCCTGCTACGGGCGCTCACGACTTTCTCTGGCTGGAACACCTGGACGCTGGAGCGCACGCCGCCACCAAAAGGGCCTGTCCCGGTTGGTGCCGTGTCAGGCGCGCTCATGCTGATTTCCGCGAAGGATTTCACTGCGCTCGGTGGCTTCGATGAGGGCTTCTTCATGCATGTTGAGGACGTCGATATCTGCAGGCGCGCCTCCGAGGCGGGCGGCATTACGATGTATACGCCGCATGCCGGCGCCCTGCATTACGGCGCAACGTCCGAAGCCCCGGCCAAGCGCGTGGCGGGCTACAAGGCTGACAGCCTCGTCTATTATTTCAGGAAGCATGCTAGCGGCCCGCTTGAGCGCCTCGCAGTAGACCTGATCGCACCGCTCCTGCGGTTTGCAATCGTCTCGCGCGCCCGCGACTAGGGCTGGAAGTCGGCCGGTGGCAGCGGCGCGCTGGTCTCTTCCGGCGTGGGGCGAGCCACAAGCTCACTCACGGACGGGGTGAACTCGCGCCAGTCATATTCAGTCAGCTTGAACGCATAAGGCTCGGCACGCTCATTTATGGTGCGCGCACGGCGAGCGCCCTCCCCTGCCTCAATCGCGCGCAAGGTCACCCAGTATCCGTCCGTCTCACGCCAGGCACGCAGGTCGATCTCGAGTCCGTCAAACGTCTCGCTGATATGGCGCGACACGGCGCGGCCACTGAGGGCCTCTGCAGACTTCACGTCGATGGGGGCGAGCCGCGTGATGGCAAGCGCAGTGGCCGATACCGCCAGCGGATTGGAGACTTCGAAATCCTGATAGGGCGGCGCAGGCCGGAAGCTACGTGCATCGCTGCCCGCTGGGCGGGACAGGTAGACGGAGTTTCCGCCCCGGCCGGTAATGCGCACAGCGGAGACCGCCGATGGCTCAATCGACATGATGTCGAGATCAAGCCATGCCTCACGGGTGCGGAGTGGTGGCAGGTCACCGCGCACCCGGAAGGCAATCGTCTCATCCGGCATGCGGGCATAGGTGTATTCATTGCGCCGACCGGTGATGACTTCGGCGACCCTCGCGCCATCGCCGGAGAAAAGCTCAATCAGTGTGCCATTGCCTTCTTCGCGCGGATCCCCAAGCGCGAGCAAGGAAAGCCGCTCAGGGTTCGAAGTGCGACGCTCCCCCCAGCTCAGGGTTTCGAGACCTTCGAGAAGCGTGTTGAGCCTGTCTTCACGGACCGGGTACGCGCCCGACTCTTCCATGAGCCAGGCATCATCCCGTTTGACGAGATTATAGGTTACGTCCTGATCGGTGATGGTGATGCGCGCGACGTCGCCCTTGATTGCAGAGAAGTTCGACAGGACCGGGTTGCCCGTCCTCGGGCTGGTCGAGCGGCCATCCGCATTGAAGACAGCAAACAGGATGAGGATGATCCAGAGCGAGGCTGCCGCAATCGACAGCCGCTGAACCAGAACGGAACGCTTGCGATCAAGACGTCTGCTCATGCCGGCGACTTCCTCCGCCGCCACCAGACAAAGCAGCCAACCGCGCCGATGAGGATCGCGCCTGCGAAGATGTTGATGAATTTCAGCCAGCCTTCGAGACCATCAATGTCTCGCCTGAAGTCACGCTCGATGGAGCGCAGGCGCTCACGGGTAGCGAGAACTTCGCTGCGAAGCTGGGCGAGTTCCTCTTGCTGTTCCGCCGAGAGGCTGGCGCCGGTGGCACTGTCGAGCAGTGCGCTGTCGCGGCTATCGATCTGAAGCAGTTCCTGCAGGCGCGCTTCGGATTCAGCGAGCTGGGATTCGAGCTGGGCCTGTTCCTCAAAGAAACGGGCCTGCGCCTCATCCCGCATCGCTTCGACACGCGTCATCGTGCGGCGGGAAGATGCACGCGCCCGAAGGCTGAGCAGATTGGCATTGCCGGACATCATGTCGAGCGCATTCATGATGAGCGCCCCGTTGTCTGCAAAGGCGCTCTGGCGCTGCATGTCGATATAGAGGCCATCATCAACGAGGTCTGCGTCTGCGAGGATGAGGATTTCCGCTTCACGCTCGCTCGAGGAAATGTGCGGCTGTGCCTGCTCAATCGCCTCCGACGCAAACTGGGCCATGACAGGGTCTTCGGGCAGGACCGGCTCCGGGCGTCCATCAGGAAAGGCTGAGACCAGCGTGCCATGGACGCGTACCCCGAGCGCGCGAGCGCCTTCGGTTGGTTCATAAAGCGCAAGCGTCTCTTCCACGCCGATATCCGTCATCGCGGTTTCCGGATCGATCCAGGATGGGCCGGTGCCTGTCTCGATCAGCACTTCCTTGTCAATCGGAGAGGCCTCATCGAGCACAAGTGCGCCAGACGAGGCAAAATTGACGGACCGCGACAGGGGCGCTGTCAAAATGCTGTCTTGTGACATCATCGATGGCGGGGTCGACAGATAGAGCGGATGGCGGATGATGCCGGTCCGCCCGCTTCCGGTCGGGGCCTGTATGGGGAGCGCGGTTTCCGTGTCAGCGATGGCCTTTTCAGCAAGCGTCACGCCCCAGACCGGTCCAAAGCGGCCAAGGTCAGAGCGGATGCGCCGCTCCACCCGGCGGCTCGGCGGCTCTGGTGATGTCTTGGCAGCCGCATCGACCAGCATGACCACGCGGCCCGTGCGCAGGATGAACTGGTCGATCACCCAGCTCTGCCATTCCGTCAGCTCTGGCGGGTGGATCATGATGAGCGCGTCGAGATCTTCCGGCAGCGCATAGAAGTCGCCCGCCACCGGCTCGACATCAAAAGAGCGCTCCATCTCCTGCAGCAGCGTGTAACCGCCCTCTGCGCCATCCGCGCCCATACCCGGAAGCGTCGTCAGGAGGCCGATCTTGGGCGGGTCAGGACGGTCGAGGCGGGCGATGAGGCGGGTGAGGTCGTATTCGAGCGTCTCCTCGCGCTCTGGCGCAAGGAAGGCGAGGACGCGTTGTTCATCGACGGTGTTCTGGCCAATGATGCCGAAATAGAGCGGATCGTCGCCTTCTGTATCGACCGCATCGATGCCAGCGGCCAGCGCCTGATCTTCAGCTTCCGAGAACGGCTTGGGATCGATTTCCGTGACTTTGAGATTGGCGCCCGCGACAGCTGAATAGCTGTCGAGCAGTTCGCGCACGCGCGCCGCATAGGCCCGCACTTGCGGATAATCCTGCCCGACCTGGCGGGTATAGACGAAGGTGAGCTCTATCGGCTCCTCAAGCGTATCGAGCACTGACCTCGTCTCTGGCGACAGGGTGAAAAGCGCGTTCTGCGTGAAGTCTACCCGCGCCGGACGTGTCAGCGGATAGATGATCAGCGTCGCGGCAATGAAGATCGCGAGGATCAGCGCCGTAGCGGCGGGGAGGAAAGCGCGCGGTGTCATCCTGCGAACGCCCTCTTGTTGGCCACCCAGATCGTGTTCAGCGACAGCCAGGCGAGGATCACGCCGCCAAAGTAGAGAAGCGCGCGAAGCTCCAGCACGCCGCGCTGGGCCGTCTCGAAATAGGTGAGGAAGGAAAACTGCGCGACGAGGTCACCTGCTGCCGCACCGAGAAGGCCAGAGATCGCGCCCACCAGCATGGGCCAGCCAGCGGCAGTAAAGACAAACGCCACGAGGATGCCTGCGATATAGGCCAACACCTGGCTGGAAAAGAGCGAGGACATCGCTGCGCCGATCGAAAGATACGCGCCCGCCATGAGCAGGCTGGTCAGATAAGTGATCGCGATGGCACCATTATCAGGGGCGCCGAGATAGTTCACCGTGATCCACATCGGAAAGGTCAGGACGAGCGACAGCGCTGCGACATTCCACGCCGCCAGCAGCTTACCGGTCGCAAGGCCGAACAGGCTGACTGGCAGCGAGAAGAGAAGCTCTGACGTGCTGTAGGCGATCTCATCTGCCCAGAGGCGCATGGAAAGCGCGGGCAGGAAGATCATGTAGAGCCAGGGGTGCCAGTAGAAGAATGGCTGGAGATCGGCGAGGCCGGTATCAAAGAAGCGGGACGCCTCCCAGGTGAACACGCCGACCAGCATCAGGAAGATGGCGACGAACACATAGGCGAGCGGCGTCGCGAAATAGGCGCGCAGCTCTCTCAGATAACTCGCGCGAATGCTCGTCAGGATATCGCGCAGCTCAGCCTTCATTGCTCGCAGCCTCCTTCTTGGAGACGAGGTCGATAAACGCCTCTTCGAGACCGCCCTTGCGGCGCTTTGCCATTTCTTCCGGCGAACTGTCTGCAATGAGTTTGCCCTGATCGATAACGATCACGCGGTTGCACATTGCCGGCACTTCTTCCAGCGTGTGCGTTGAAATGACGATGGCCTTGTCCTTCGCCATACGAGAGATCAGCGCGCGCACTGCCCGCTTCTGGATCGGGTCCAGTCCGTCCGTCGGCTCATCGAGGATCAGCACGTCCGGATCATGGATCAGCGCGCCTGCCAGCCCGACCCGGCGGCGATAACCTTTAGAGAGGGTGGAGATCCGCTTGGACATCACATCGGCGATGCGCGCGTCGGCGATCACCCGCTCAACCGCGCTGCGGCAATCGCTGCGCCAAATGCGGTGCGCCGAACAGAGAAAGTTCAGAAAGTCGAGCGGCGTCATATCCGGATAGAGCGGCGCGCCTTCTGGCAGAAAGCCGAGGCGCCTCTGCGCTTCACGCCGGTTGGACACGATCGAATGGCCCGCCACGATCACGTCGCCTTTGTCCGGCTCAATAACGCCGGCCGCCATACGCATTGTCGTGGATTTGCCCGCGCCATTCTGACCGAGAAAGCCCAGAACTTCGCCCTTGTTCAGGCTGAAGCTCATGGACTCAACAGCTGTCCGCCCGCCGAACGACTTTGAAAGCTGCTTCAATTCGAGCATCACTGGTCCTGTAGCACCGCGCTGGAGACTGACTAATCAGACACGCGTCAGTTTTCCAGAGTCGTAATGCGGAAACCGCAGACCTGATGGAGGCTGCTCAAGGATCTTTTGGTTGTGAAGGGGAAGCTGTCGGACAACGGTAACAGGAGCCCCGGGGGGCTGGGGGGGCTGATGGGTCCGGGAAACCTGCTGGACACCGTCATCCGACCATTGCAAGGTGTATTCAATCGGTGTCTGCGGCAAGGCCGGATTGCGGCTAAAACCTGTCAATCTGATTACAAATACGACAGAATGAACGCAGCAGGCAGAGTAACGTTAGAGCGCGCATGGCTAGCATTACACCCTTACAGTTCGACAAGTCCCCAAAAATCGCGTTTCACCGCACCGAAATGTCGGCCATTCTCGATGTTTACGGCAAGATGGTCATGGCCGGGCAGGCCAAGGACTACGCTATCGGGATGCATGAAGACCACGCCGTGTTCGCGATCTTCAGGCGTCACGCCGAAGCGCCGACCTGGCTAATCGAGAAAGTCCCCGAGCTTCGCAATCGCCAGGGCGCTTTTGTCGTTTATGGGAACCAGGGGCAGGTGCTCAAACGCGGGCACGATATCAAGACAGTGCTCAAGGTTTTCGAGACGCGCAAATTCGAAGTTCTGAATTTTGGCAAGCCGTCCTGAGCTGCTCGCCCTCTAATGTGTGCGGCGCGTGAAGACTTTCTGCAGGATGCCCAGCATCCCCTTGAACTCCATACCGCCTTCGCTCACCGCAAGCGCAAGACAGATGCCGTCATCGTCACCGACCGGTGCGTGTGTGTCTGACGGTGTTTTCAGACAGATGTCGCCGGGCCCGTAACTGCCGACCTCATCAGAGAAACCGCCCTGGACCACAAGCGTCAGCTCATCGCCGAAATGCGAGTGGCTCGGCACAGTTGCGCCGGGTTCAATGCGATAAAGGTAGACATGACCACCTGAACGGGTCCCGATTTCAAGCCTTTTGACGCCGCTCGTCATTCGCTTCCAGCCGCCACGCATGCAGGACTCCAGAGCTTTCTCCCGAAGGGGTTCCGGCAGGTCCAGCAATTCAGAAAGGCGCTCGCTGGCGAGTTTTGCCGCGTCCTTGGCATCGACTTGATCTTCAAGATCATCAATCGCCCGGAGGGTTCGCTCAAACGCGTTGGGCGCAAGCATGCTGGGCGTTTCCTGTTCCAGAAAAATACCCGAGAGGGCTTCTGCCTGATTGACCTTGTCGCGAATGTCAGAGCGGATCGCCGCCTGCGTTTCGACAAGCAGCCTGAAAGGCGGACTGAGCGTTCCAGCCGCGTATGCCGCGTAGATATCCGACAGCTGTGGCGTGGCTTCCTTCAAACGTTTGAAATCCTCTCTCTGCCCTTCTATCGGGCGCCTTATACTCAAACGGATATTGAGCAGGCGTGAACAAGGTCAAGAAGTTACGGGCAGAGCGTGTGCACCGCGCGGCTTATTCGCGTGACAGGACACCCCGCAGCTTGTCAAAAGCAAGGCGGATGCGGGACTTCACCGTCCCCAGGGGAATGCCGTAGCGTTCGGCAATCTCGGCATGAGACATGCCGTCATAGAAAGCGGCCTTCAGAAGCTCCAGCTGCTCTGCCGGAAGAATGTTCAGCTTTTCGCGCACCTCTGCCTGAAGCTGGGCCTGCGAAAGTGTTTCGAACGGCGCCTGTTCGGCGGCCGGTTGAAGCATCGTTTCTTCAGGGGAGAGGTCGGGCTTCGATGAGCGCCTGAAGAGGTCAATCTGGCGATTGCGGGCAATCCGGAAGATCCAGGTGGACACGGAGGCTTGCTCTGGATCGAACTGCCCCGCCTTGCGCCACACGGTCAGCATGACGTCCTGTACGATCTCCTCGGCCTGAGCGTCATCCGCCCCCATGCGCAGCAAGTAGGATTTCAGGCGGGGGCCGAAGAACTCGAACAAGGTTCCGAACGCACGCCGGTCACTACGCTCTGAGATGCGCTTCATGCAATCAGCGTGGAGCGAGCGAGGATTATCGACTTGATCAAGGCGAGCGACAGACAAAGTTACATCCGTTTGCAACAGCACACCTATTGTCTGTGTTTGTTACAACTTATGCAACCATTGATCGCGCTTCTAACGAATCTGTGATCGATCATCCGTCAAAATTCCGCCTTAACCTTTAGGCAAATAAGCTGCCTCAACCGAAGTTTCTCACGAAATAATAACAGACCAGACGCTCACCATGATCCGTTTTGCCGCAACCGCCGCACTTTGCGCCGCCGTCGCCATTCCAGCCGCCCTGGCAGCGCCCACAGCGATAGGACGCTATGACGACTGGACAGTCTTCACAGAGCAGGTTGGCGGCGAGAAGCTCTGCTACGCGGCGACCGAGGCCACCGACAAGGCACCGCAATCGGCCAATCACGGCGATGTCTGGTTCTTCGTATCCAACTGGGCATCGGGCAAGGCACGCAGCCAGCCGAGCCTGAAAGTCGGCTATGACCTTCGCGCAGACCTTCCTGCACGCGCCAGCGTCGGACGGTCTGGCTGGACACTTTACGGTGTGGGCGGCGAGGCCTTTGCGCAGGACCGGGACGATTCACAGATCGTGGACGCGCTGCGCCGCGGCAGCGAGTTGCACGTAGAGGCGGTCTCCTCGCGCAACACGCAAGTCTCCTACCACTTCTCCCTGTCGGGATCGGCGGCAGCTATCGACAAGGCCTCCTCGCTTTGCCGATAGCACGCTGAGGCCTGATCAGGCCGTCGCGGTTTCCCGCTGCACCTCGAGCCCGGCCATGTCGCCCGTCTCGCGCCATGATTTGAGGATCGAGAAATACTCCATCGATCCGCCGCCATAGAATGAATTCTGGCGCGCGCGCGCGGCGATCTGACCTTCATTATTGTAGTAGCCGGGCGTGCATTCCGCGAGAAATTTCTCGCGCATTTGGGCCTTGGAAATGATGGTCTCCACCCAGTTGGCTTGCGCGTCTTTTTCCGGCTCGATCTGCACGATGCCCTCATCGAAGGCACGTGACAGGATGTAGCCAAGATGCACGGCCTGCTCATCCAGCTGGTGTGGATAGTTCGCGGTAAAGGCGGCCTGCGCGCCGCCCATCACGAACACGTTCGGGAAATCACGCACGAACATGCCGTGCAGGCTTTCAACGCCGCCTTCCCAGGCTTCTGAGAGTGATTTGCCGCCCCGGCCATAGAGCTCATAGCCCGACCGGCGGGTATAGCTGGTGCCGACCTCGAACCCGGTCGCATAGATCAGGCAATCGATTTCATACTCTTTGCCAGCGACAACGACGCCCTTTTCGGTGATCCGCTCTACGCCTTTGCCGTCCGTATCGATAAGGTGGACGCTGTCCCGGTTGAAGGTCGCAAGATAGTCGTCATGGAAACATGGGCGCTTGCAGAACTGGCGATACCATGGCTTCAGCGCGTCCGCTGTCTTGCTGTCCGCGATCACATCATCGACGCGTGCCCGGATGGACTCCATCTTCTTGAAATCAGCCAGTTCGCCAATCTCTTCCAGTTCCTTGGCGGTCAGCTGTTTGCCGTCCTGCTTGCTGGCGATGAAAAGAAGATTACGGATGATGTCGGTCCAGCCATCCTGAACCAAGTCTTCAGCCTGATAGCCGCCGGAGACAAGGATATTGAAATTATCCATGCGCTTCTTCTGCCAGCCCGGCTCCAGCGATTTGGCCCAGTCCTGATCGGTCGGCTTGTTGTCGCGGACATCGATTGAGCTTGGCGTCCGCTGGAAGACGAAGAGCTCCTTCGCGCCTGCCCCCAGATGCGGCACGCACTGAACAGCGGTCGCGCCGGTGCCGATGATACCGACGCGCTTGTCTGCAAGCTTGTCGAGACCGCCTTCCGGCCCGCCGCCCGTATAGTCGTAATCCCACCGGCTTGTGTGGAAGGTGTGACCCTTGAAGGTCTCGATACCCGGAATGCCCGGCAGCTTTGGACGATGGAGCGGTCCGTTCGACATGATGACATAGCGCGCCTTCATGGCGTCACCGCGATTGGTCTCGACGATCCAGCGCTTAGACGCTTCGTCCCAGTTCATGGCTGTGACTTCGGTCTGGAAAAGCACGTCGTCATAGAGGTCATAATGGCGGGCGATACGCGCACTGTGCTCAAGGATTTCCTTGGCGGGCGTGTACTTTTCCTTCGGCATGAAGCCGGTCTCTTCCAGCAGGGGCAGGTAGATATAGCTTTCGATATCGCAGGCCGCGCCCGGATAGCGATTCCAGTACCAAGTGCCGCCGAAGTCGCCGCCTTTCTCGATCATGCGAATGTTCTTGAGGCCCGCCTCACGAAGCCTCGCCCCCGCGAGCAGCCCGCCAAAACCACCACCAACGACGATGATGTCTATCTCATCGCTGAGTGGCGCGCGGTCGATCTTTTCGTCGATGTAAGGGTCTTCGACATAGCCGGCATATTCGCCCTTGATCTCGACATATTGCTCGTTTGCGTCATCGCGCAGGCGCTTGTCGCGTTCTGCGCGATAGCGTTCGCGCAGCTTGTCTGGATCGAAATCGATTCCGGGTGTTCCGTCAGCCATATTTTCCTCCCACGGAGCCTTTGTGGCCCTCTGTCGTGATGCGCCGCAGCAAACCTGTCCTCATCTGCTTAGATTATCAGGCAGGACGTGCTATGTGCGGCGTCGATGAAACATGTTCTGGACCTTTCACGCGGCGTCAATGCAAGCGCTAGTTCGGCCAAATCGCTGGCTGGCCTGTCCATCCCTGCCCTGAAAGCAGAGATGGAAGCCCTTGGCCTCGACCCGAAAAAAGCGGGGATGCGCGCCAAGCAGCTGCGCCGCTGGATTCACCATTTCGGCGTGCAGGACTTTTCCGGCATGACCGATATTGCCAAGGAACTGCGCGCGGAGCTGGCGGAGAAATACATCCTGACCCGCCCGGAAATCGCTGAACACAAGGTCTCGGTCGACGGCACGCAGAAATGGCTGACCCGTTTCCAGCCAGGCGTAGAAGGCGAAAGCGTCTTCATCCCTGATGTTGGCCGCTCCGGCGCGCTGTGCGTGTCGAGCCAGGTCGGCTGCACGCTGAACTGCACCTTCTGCCACACCGGCACACAGAAGCTGGTGCGGAACCTGACCGCGCAGGAAATTGTCAGCCAGGTCCTCATCGCGCGTGATGAGCTGTCGGAATGGCCGTCCTCGAACGAGAACCGCAAGCTCACCAATATCGTGTTCATGGGCATGGGTGAGCCGCTCTACAATCTCGATAATGTGGCTGAGGCCATCGACACGATTTCGGATGGCGACGGCATCGCGCTCGGCCGCCGCCGGATCACCGTGTCGACCGCAGGCGTAGCGCCGAAGATTCCGGAACTGGGTGAGCGCACAGGCGCCATGCTCGCCATCTCGCTGCACGCGGTCCGCGATGACCTGCGCAATGAAATCGTACCGATCAACAAGAAGTATGATCTGCAGACCCTGTTCGAAGCGATCCGCGCCTATCCCGACCTTGGCAACTCCAAACGGGTGACGTTCGAATACGTCATGCTGAAAGGCGTCAACGACTCGCTGGCCGAAGCGCGTGATCTCGTGAAGCTGCTGAAGGGCGTGCCTGCGAAGATTAACCTCATCCCGTTCAATCCGTGGCCGGGCAGCCCCTATGAGTGCTCGGACTGGGAAACGATCGAGAACTTCGCCGAAGTCGTGAACCGGGCCGGTTATGCCTCCCCGATCCGCACCCCGCGGGGCCGCGACATCTTCGCTGCCTGCGGCCAGCTGCGCTCTGAAAGCGTGAAGAAGTCTGCCGCAGAGAAGCGCCGTGAAGCGCTGGAGCAGCAGGCCGAAGCCTGATACCGCTTGCAGTGCTCCGCACTAGGCGGTGTGGCGTGCCTCTTCCCCGGCATCCCTTGCGTAAAGCCCTTTCACCAGATTGCGGACAAAGGCGATGTGGCTGCGCAGGTGATACACCTCTTCGGTGTAGGACAGCGGCACATCCAGCTCACCGACCTCCTTTTGAAGCTCTGACAGCTCATCCAGCACCTTGTCGCGCGCCTCATCGTTCGAGGCTTCGCGTCCGCGCGCCTCAAGCTCTCTCAGATCTGAATACCAGACATAGATCTTGCGGCGCACACGCCAGCGATAGATTGGCGGCGCAACGCGGATGAGCGGGATGAGCAGCGTGATGAGCGGAATCAGGAAAACCCAGGCGCGCTCAAGGAAGTTCGCAATCTGGAACGAGAAGTAATTTCGCAGGAAAGACGGGCCGTTTTTCCAGAAGCGCTCAGCCTCGCTCGACAGTGGCATGTCGACAAGTTCAGGGGCGGGAAACTCACCGGCATTCGCGAAGGCGCTATTGCCAGCATGGATGTCTTCGGACGCTTCGAGCAGCAGTGACTGGATGGCCGGATGCAGATCCTCTCGAATGGCGAGCTGCGCGACAGAAGCAATCAGCGGCACATCGGCGGACGGTATGTCAGCCTCCAGATCAACAATTCCGCGATAGAGTGTGACCGGGTCGAGTGCGCGCGTACGACGGGCCAGTGCAGGCGCCCGGTCGAACGGCAGAAGCGCGATACCCGGCTCCTCTATGAGGCGCTGGACATAGGGCGCGTTCATTGAGGCGGAGAACGCAGCAGCATCGATATCGCCCGCCAGAAGTGCGCTCGCGGCGGCCTGCCCGCTTTCTATGCTTTGCGCAGATGAGGGCCAGTCGCCGCCCCAGGCGTCCTGCATCTGGAGCGCCAGCGCCCGCGTGCCCGAGCCTTCCGGACCGATCGCAAAGCGGACATCCCGCAGGCCGCCAAAGCCCTCAATCCCAACTTCGGCCCGGACGAAGACCCAGAACGGCTCATGAAACATGCCGGCAAGTGAGTTCAGAACTTCACGGTCAGCGTCAGTCGCAAGCCCGCCCTGCACGAAGCCCATCCCTGCCCGGCCCGACCGGAGCAGCTCGATATTCTCAAGCGAGCCGCGTGTTTCCAGTATTTCGACTTCGACATCGCTCTCGGCCAGCCTGTCGGCATATTCCTGCGCGAGGGCATAGTATGCGCCGCCTGAATTACCTGCGGCGAAGGTAACGCGCGATGGCGGCGCCGGGTCGATCAGCGCAAGCGCGACCCAGATGCTGATCGCGACAAGCAACGCCAGCGGGCCATAGACCTTCAGGATGTCTTTCATAGATTTTTCCATTCGCGCCCCCGCTTGTCACAAGACTAGTGCGGGCCAGCACAAGCGTCGAGTAGGCGCTTCGTTTCGTTTCGCACCTGCCCAAGAGCAGCGCGAGCGCGACAAAATGCGCCCAGATTACTGCTAATTGAGTCGTTTTCCGTTGTGCGGCTGCCTATGTTAGGGTCCAGAAGATTGAGACCAACAGACGGATCCAAACTATGAACATGCGTAATCTCGCTGTCTGGGGACTGATTGCTGCTCTCGTCGTGGCCATGATGATCGCCATGCAGGGCTCATCTGTCGCGTCGAATGCGGAGAAGGTGCCGATTTCCGACCTTCGCCAAATGGCAACTGAAGGCCAGCTCGCTGAAGTGACCGTCACGAATGACCGCATCACCGCCCAGACCAGTGGCGGCGACACTTATTACGCTGAGAAGCTGCCGACCAATATCGAGGCATCGACCTGGTTTGCCGATCAGGGCGTCACCGTTAATGAAGACGCAGAGAGCGGCTTCAGCCTTGGCGGTCTCCTCCTCAACCTGCTTCCGCTGATCCTCATCCTCGGCCTCTTCCTGTTCCTGATGCGTCAGATGCAGGGCGGCGGCGGTGGCCGCGGCGCCATGAGCTTTGGCAAATCGCGTGCTCGCATGCTGACCGAAAAGCACGGCCGCGTGACGTTTGATGACGTCGCTGGCGTTGATGAAGCCAAGGAAGAGCTGCAGGAAGTCGTCGAGTTCCTGAAGGACCCGTCACGCTTCCAGCGCCTTGGCGGCAAGATCCCGAAGGGCGCTCTGCTTATCGGCCCTCCGGGCACCGGTAAGACGCTTATCGCTCGCGCCGTTGCAGGCGAGGCTGGTGTGCCATTCTTCACGATTTCCGGTTCGGACTTTGTCGAAATGTTCGTGGGTGTCGGCGCGAGCCGCGTGCGCGATATGTTCGAGCAGGCCAAGCGCAACGCTCCATGCATCATCTTCATCGACGAAATCGATGCGGTCGGCCGCTCACGCGGTGCAGGCATTGGCGGCGGTAATGATGAGCGCGAACAGACGCTCAACCAACTCCTCGTCGAGATGGATGGCTTTGAGTCCAATGAGGGCATCATCATCATCGCCGCGACGAACCGTCCTGACGTGCTCGACCCGGCGCTGCTGCGCCCTGGCCGTTTCGACCGTCAGGTCACCGTCAACAATCCGGACATCATGGGCCGTGAGCGCATTCTGAAAGTTCACATGCGCAACGTGCCGCTCGCCAAGGACGTCGAGCCGAAGGTGATCGCACGCGGTACGCCGGGCTTCTCCGGTGCTGACCTCGCGAACCTCGTCAATGAGGCGGCCCTGCTCGCAGCCCGGCGCGGCAAGCGTGTCGTCGCCATGCAGGAGTTTGAGGACGCCAAGGACAAGGTCCTCATGGGCCCCGAAAAGCGCTCCATGGTCATGTCGGACAAGGAAAAGCGCCTGACCGCCTATCACGAGGCAGGTCACGCAATCGTCAGCCTGAAAATGCCGGCGACCGACCCGGTCCACAAGGCAACGATCATTCCGCGCGGCCGCGCGCTCGGCATGGTCATGCAGCTGCCTGAGGACGACAAGTACTCGCAGACCCGTCAGGAGATGACCTCCAGACTGGCAGTCCTCATGGGCGGTCGCGTCGCCGAGGAACTTGCTTTCGGTGAGGATGCTGTGACCTCCGGCGCCTCGTCTGACATCCAGATGGCGACCCGCATCGCGCGCGCCATGGTGACGAGCTATGGCCTGTCGGACGAGATCGGTCCTGTCGATTATTCCGACAATAGCGACCCATATTCGCGCCCGAACCACGTCTCGGAAGAAACTTCCAAGCGTATTGAGGAAGAGGTCCGCAAGCTGATCCAGCACGGTAAGGATGAGGCACGCCGCATCATGACCGACTACAAGGATCAGTGGACGGCGATCGCTGAAGGACTGCTCGAATACGAAACGCTCACCGGCGAAGAGCTGAACGACCTCCTCAATGGCAAGCCGCCAACCCGCCCGGATGAACCGGACGAGCCGCAAGGCCCAGCCTCTGCTGTGCCGGTCATCGGCAAGCGCCGCAAGAACCGGGGTGACGAACCGGGCGGCGAGCCAGAACCGGCCTGATCCCGGCCAATCGCTTAAGCATTGCAAAGAGGCGCAGCCCATATAGGCTGCGCCTCATGTTTTTGAGATTCGCAATTCCCGGTGCCGCCCTTCTTCTGGCCGCCTGTCAGCAGGAAGCCCCGGCCGAGCTTGGCGGCGACGCATTCCTGGCCAGCCTCGAGCCCTATTGCGGGAACGCGTATCTCGGCCGGGTGGTCAGTGATGACCCTCAGGATGCCGAATGGGCCTCGCAGGCCGTGATCGCGGATTTCGATTATTGCACCGCGACGGCGGCCCGCATTCCGCTTCATGTCGGCGAAGACCATTCGCGCATGTGGCTGCTCGCGCTCGGCGAAGATGGCCGCATCGCACTTCGTCACCGGCACACGCATGAAGATGGCACGCCGGACGCGCTGACAATGTATGGCGGCAAGGCCTCCAATGTCTCCGATGCGACGCGGCAGGAATTTCCAGCAGACCAGCGCACCAAGGACCTCTTCGACGCTGAAGAGATTCCTGTCTCGAAAACGAATGTCTGGGCGATGGAAATCCATCCGGATCAGGACATGTTCGCCTATGAACTGAAGCGACCCGAACGCTTCTTCCGGGTGGAGTTTGACCTCTCCCAGCCTGTCGAGGCGCCAGCCGACCCCTGGTAATACGCGTCTGCTGAAACCCCGCTTTTCCAGCCGGGCCATAGCGTCTATTCCAGCAGGATGACGACTGAAACCGAAAATAAGTCTGGGCGCGTTCTGGTCATTGCAGGCTCCGATTCCGGCGGCGGCGCAGGCATACAGGCCGACATCAAGGCCATCATGGCGATGGGCGGCTATGCGATGACCGCCGTCACGGCCATCACCGTGCAGGACACGACGGGTGTGCATGATGTGCACCCCATCCCGGTCAGCACTGTCATCGCTCAGATGAAAGTCTGCCTCGCCGATATTGGCGCAGATGCAATCAAAACAGGTATGCTCGGGCACGCAGACCTCGTTGAACACGCTGCAGAGACACTCGATGAGCAGGCGAAAGAAACGCCGCGCATTATCGACCCTGTCATGGTGGCGACATCCGGTGACAGGCTGGTCGATAGGCGGGCTGTGGAAAGCATCGCCTCCCTTCTCGTGCCGGGTGCCGCCCTCGTCACGCCAAACGCGCCAGAGGCAGAAATCCTGACCGGCAAGTCCGTGGACGGTGTGAACGGCCAGCGCCGCGCCGCTGAAGCCCTCCTGAAACGGGGCGCTCAAGGTGCTCTTGTGAAGGGCGGACATATTCCGGGCAATCCCGTCATTGACGTGCTCCAGACCGTCCACGGCGAATGGATTTTTGAAAGCGCTC
The DNA here is from genome assembly GCA_019448215.1 of Thalassovita mediterranea. Taxonomy (NCBI): domain Bacteria; kingdom Pseudomonadati; phylum Pseudomonadota; class Alphaproteobacteria; order Rhodobacterales; family Roseobacteraceae; genus Thalassovita; species Thalassovita mediterranea. The sequence goes on from CP080408.1 coordinate 990,478, forward strand.
GCATCGATACGACCTCCACACACGGGACCGGATGCACGCTGGCGAGCGCCATCTCCGCCCGCATCGCGCTTGGTGACGACACGCAGAACGCCGTCGAAGCCGCGCGCGACTATCTCCACCGCGCAATTGCAGAGGCCAAGGGCTTCGGGAAAGGGCACGGCCCCGTCCATCATGGCTGGCCGCTGGAAAGACAAGATGAACGCTAAGACCATTTTCCCAGCGGCGCTGAGCGACCTGCGAAAGCGCTATGATGCTTGGCTCGCCACCTCACCGCGGGCGACCCCGCCAATGCGCGGCCTGTCTGCTGAAGGCACGCTGCCGCTCGACAAGGCTGGACTTGCCGCGCGCGGCTGGAGCGACCTGCCCATCGGCTGGATACCGGCGGACGGCGGCGTACTACATGGGGGCTATGGCGAAGACCGCGCCATCTACGACACCCCGATCTTCAATCCGCCAGGCGATGAGCCACGCACGCTTCATCTCGGCCTTGATGTGTTTACCGCAGCAGGTGCACCCGTGTTCGCACCGCTGGATGGACAGGTGCACAACCTGCAGCGCAACGACAATGAGAAGGACTATGGGCCGACGCTCATCCTGCAGCACGATGTCGAACCAGGCCTCTGTTTCTACACCCTCTACGGCCACCTCGACCCGAGCCTTCTCGATACACTCCAGCCCGGCGATAGAGTGGAGGCTGGGCAAGAAATTGCGCATCTTGGAGACAGCAGCGTGAATGGCGGGTGGGCACCCCATCTCCATTTCCAGGTCATGCTGGACATGCTCGGAAAATCTGGCGACTTCCCCGGTGTTTGCTGGAAGAGCGAGGCGTCTCAGTGGCTGCAACTCTGCCCGGATCCCCGCGCGCTGATCGGGCTCGCCAGCTAGAAGCGCCGCACAAGATACACGCCCAGCACCAGAAAGCCGATACCGACGAGTCTCAATGGCGTCGCGGGGCGCACGGCTTGCCCGAATGCGCCGAACTGGTCGTATAGAACCGCCGCGGTCAGCTGGCCCGCGATGACGGCGCTGACCCATGCGGCCACACCGATGCGCGGCACCGCCGTCGCAGAGCTCGCCACCATGATTGCGCCGATCAGCCCTCCTATCCACGCCCAGGCGGGCACGGTCAGGGTCTGGCTGATGCTCGGTATTTTGTAGCCAAGGGCGATGTTCACCGCGAGCAGGGCGAGCCAGCCGATAGAGAAGGAAATGAAGGCTGCCTGCAGCGGCCCACCAACCCCGCTCGCCAGCCGGCCATTGATTGCCCCCTGCGCCGCGATCAGCGTGCCGCAGATAAATCCCAGTCCGACGAGCAGCTGCCCCCAGTTCATTCGATCCTCCGACACAGGCAAGGTGCGCGACACTGGCGCGATTGGCCCCTTCTGGCCAGATGGGCGACGCGGCGGAAGGCTTTTCCGGCCGTGAAACCTGCGCAAGACTGCTCGCATAAGAGGCTGCGCCGCATTGCGGACGTGGCTCGATACCGGGAGGACGAGATGCACATTTCAGACGAGCAGAAGCGCCAATTCAAAACTGACGGCGTGGCACTCCTGCCCGGCTTTCTCGACGGGGAGGAGATGGCCGAAGCGCTCAGACTGTTCGAATGGTCGATGGACAATCCGGGCCCGGCGGCTGGCGACCTTCTACCAGGGCGCGCGGGCGCCCGTCAGGACCTAATCAATCCCAAAGCCCCGGCGGCATATGAAGATTTCCTGAGGTCGGCGCCGTTTGCCAAGGCATCGAAAGCGCTCTGGAACGCGCGAAATTGCTGGTTCATGTATGAGCAGGTCTTTCGCAAGGATGGCGCCGATGGTGTCGGCCGCACGCCTTGGCATCAGGATCTGCCTTACCTTGCCATTGAGGGCGATGATATCGCCGTCTTCTGGATATCATTCGAAGCCGTCCCGGCCGAACGCTCGCTTGAATTCATTCGCGGGTCTCACAAGGGGAAGCTCTACAATGGCTCCGCCTTCGACCCGGAGGATGAAACAAAACCGCTTTATCCGAGCGATGAGCTGCCTCGCATCCCGCCTTACGAGGCCGAGCGCGACAAGCATGATATCGTCTCGTTCGGCGTTGAGCCGGGCGATGTGGTCGTCTTCCATCCAGCCATCATGCATGGCGGCGCGCCTACGCCTGCGGGTACAATCAGGCGAACCCTGTCGCTTCGCTTTTTCGGCGACGATGCGGTCTTTGCGAAGCGGCCCTTTGGCGGGGGCGTCATTGTGCCAGCCATGAAGTCGCTTTCTGCAGGCGACCCGTTCCGTCATGAAAGCTTTCTTGAACTCGCCTGAACCACCCCAAGAAGCCTTTCTCATGCATCGCTTAGAAAGTCTGGTTTGTGGTGCGAGCTGGTTTGCCGTAGGTCGGGGCGGCACTTGAAACGCTCCGGGAGCCCGACATGACGGCTATTCCTTTCTATCAGATCGACGCATTCGCCAGCCGGCCATTTGAAGGCAATCAGGCCTGCGTGATGCCGCTGGACGACTTTCTGCCAGACGAGACGCTGCAGGCCATCGCGGCAGAGAATAATGTGGCCGAGACGGCCTTCATCGTCGCCAAGAAGCCCGGACAATACGCCCTGCGCTGGTTCACGCCTGCCGTGGAAGTCCCGCTTTGTGGCCATGCGACGCTGGCATCGGCGCATGCGATCTATACGCATCTCGGCTTCGACGGCGAGGAGATCGACTTTGAAACCGTCCAGTCCGGCGTCCTGAAAGTCCGCCGCTTGGCAGACGAGACCTATGAGATGGATTTCCCGGCGCCAAAGGTCGAGAAGATCACCGTCACTGAAGACGTTGCGGCGGCGCTTGGTGCGTGGCCCCTGGAAGCCTGGGGCGGCCCGTTCTATGCAGCCGTATTCGGCACGCCCGAAGATATCGAAGAGCTCAAACCCGATATCAGCCTGCTAAAGACGCTCGGCGTCAGCGGCATTGGCGGAAACTGGGAAAGGGGCAATTTCGGATGTGTCGCACCCGGCGGCGCTAACGGTGCTGACCTCACCAGCCGTTTCTTCGCACCGGGCAGCGGCATTGATGAAGACCCCGCCACCGGCAGCTGGCACTGCATGGTCGCCGCTATCATGGGGCCGCGCCTCAAGCGCCCGCTCGATTGCTACCAGGCCTATCCGGGACGCGGCGCGAAGATCGGGATTGAGCTTGTCGGCGACCGGGTAAAGCTGCGCGGTGATGCCGTGACCGTCATAGAGGGCAAGTTCACGCTCTGAACGAGCCGAGGCATCAGGCGTTAGGCCTTAATGGATAAGAGCAACCGCTATATTCACCTCTATTCAATAGTAGCGTGTCTGATCGCCGTCACGATTGATCTGTCGCTCGCTATTTTCATGGATCGTCAGAGCCTGCTGACATCAACGATCAGTGATCTCGCCGCGGGTGACTTTGACTTGGCGCAGGATATCGGACTCACGCTGGTGGCGCTGGCCATTGCCCTGACCGCTCTCGTGATCTGGAAAGATACGGACAGCGATCGGCGCCTCAAAACCGCAGCCATTCTGTTGGCTTTCGCCGGGCCGATTATCGTTCTTATCTCGCTTTACGAGGCCTATTCGAAACAGGACCCGGACGGCCCCCTCATTCATTATTGGGCGGTAGGGGCTATCGGGCTCTCCATTTCCGCGGCGCTCGGACTGATCGCGTGGGCGCGAAGCGAGGCCCATCCCTTATTCAGGTGGGGGACGGCTCTCGCAGCGATTATCTTTCTATCGGCTGGCGCGGCAACCTTCGGGGTCTCAAACGAGATTATCGGCCTTGTCGAACGGTTTGCGGCGGTGGCTCTTGTCCTGTGGCTCGTGGGATTTCACGGCAGCCGTCTTCAGAAGTCATCCTAGAACGGCCGGTCCCCGTTGACGGTCACGCGCCGCATGTGGCGGCGATGGCCCGCATAGTCATTGAGGGCGAAGTGCCAGGTTGAGCGGTTGTCCCAGAAAGCGACCGAGCCTGCCTCCCAGCGGAAGCGGCAGGTGAACTGCTCCTGTCTTGAATGCTCGAACAGGTAGTTGAGCAGCGGTCGGCTCTCGCGCTTCGTCCAGCCCTTGAAGCGCAGCGTGAAGGCCGGGTTCACGTATAGCCCCTTGCGGCCTGTCTCTGGATGCGTACGCACCACAGGATGCTCGAATTCAGGCGCATCATCGGCCTGTTTCGTTTCCATCGACTGACGATTGAGGGCCGACTGACCTTTCGGCCCATACTCCCGGCCTGCTGAATGGATGGCAGTCAGCCCATCGAGCGTCGCTTTCAGCCCATCCGACAGGGCATCGTATGCCATATGCTGGTTCGCCCAGAGCGTATCGCCGCCATAGGGCGGGACCTCTATCGCGTGCAGGATGGAGCCGAGTGCAGGCTCCTCAAGGAAGGACATGTCGGTGTGCCAGCCGCCGCCGAAATTGGTCTTCTCTTCTGGCTCCTTGATGATCTCGAGGATCTCCGGGTGGCCCTCCATCCCCTTCACATAGGGATGGACGTTGAGGCTGCCGAAACGCCTGCCAAACGCCTTGTGGCGCTCGGGACTCAGATCGTTCTGGTCCCTGAAGAAGATGACGTGATGATCGAGAAAGGCGCGGTGCACCTTGTCGAAGGCTTCATTGGAAAGGTCTTGCGAAAGGTCGATCCCTTCAATCTCTGCGCCCAGCGCGCCTGAGATTGGCCTGACATTGATTTCGCGGTTCATCGTCTATCCTCCACTGGGCAGTCTTGTGCCGCCCTCCGTGTAGGGTAGCAGACCCGCTGGCCTGCCGGAAGATCAGGAAGAGGCGGAGGCGCGCTTGCGGCTCTGGCGCTGTGAGAACCACACGCCCGCCAGAATCAGGATGAAAGCAGCGACGGCATTCCAGCTCTGTGTTTCACCAAAGGCGAAATAGCCGAGCACTGCCGACATGATCGGAATGACATAGCCGGTCAGCGCCACGAAAGTCGCGCTGGTGCGGGCCACAAGCTGCATGAGCAGGATGCCGGCAAGACCGGTTGAGACAGCGCCCAGGCCAAGAATGCACAAGAGGCTCGCCTTTGTGGGGTCGACCGTTTCCCAGTCGGTCCAGAGCAGCATCGGTACCGACGTGATCGACGCAACAGTCAGAAAGCCGACCGGAAGCACGATGGGCGGAAGGCGCGGTGCCTGACGCGCGATGATACTGTTCACCGCGTAACAGAAGGCCCCGCAAAGCACGAGCAGCTGCGCGATGAGGTCTGCATTGCCAAGCCCCTGCATCGCGTCCGGGCCAAGCAGTAGCGCGACACCCGCAAAGCCTGTCGCAAGGCCTGCAATCTTGAAGCCTGTAAAACGCTCATCATGGAAATAGAAATGCGCGAGCACAGCGGTAAAAAGCGGCGCACCTGATATTAGAAGCGCGGCCAGCGAAGAGTCGATCGTCTTCTGCCCGATGGTGATCAGATAGAAGGGTAGCGCCGTGCCAGCGACGCCCATGCCGACAATAGCGAGCCAGGATGAGCGGTCCGAAAAGGGCGGCAGGCGATCACCGCGAACAAGCATCACCGCCCACAGGATCAGCGCCCCTGTCATCAGGCGCCCCGGAATAATGACGCTTGCTGGCAATTCTCCGACGGCGACCTTGGTCATCGCAAAGGCGCTCGCCCAGCAGGCAGACAGAAGCAGGAACAGGCCCCAGTCGCCAGGTGAACGCTTTGTCTGCATGAAGGCTGGTCCGTAAATCTATTGCCGACAGGGACTCGCACCCCAGCGGGCCTCCGGCAAGTCTCCAGCTCTCGATAATGTCACAATTGTTTCCCTATGCGGGGGCGCACAAGTCTGGCATAAGGGCGGTGGGCCAGCCCTCCCCAACGAGAGCCAGCCTATCTGTAAGGATAGGAGTAAAACAGATGACACTACCCCCCAAGCCGGAGGTCCGTCCGGCGTGCCCGCATTTTTCATCGGGCCCCACGGCCAAACGCCCCGGATTTTCCCTCACACAACTCGAAACGACAGCCTTTGGCCGCTCGCACCGCGCCAAGGATGCGAAAGCCAAGCTGAAGGAAGCGATTGATCGCACCAAGCAGGTGCTGAACCTTCCTGCTGACTATCGCGTCGCCATCGTGCCCGCTTCTGATACGGGCGCTGTCGAGATGTGCATGTGGTCCATGCTCGGCGCAAAGCCGGTCGATATCTTTGCCTGGGAAAGCTTTGGCAAGGATTGGGTGACCGACGCCCAGAAGCAGCTGAAACTCGACAACTGCGAAGTCTATGTCGGCGACTATGGCGTCCTGCCGCCATTCGAGAAGGCGCGCGACGATGCCGATATCGTCTTCACCTGGAACGGCACCACATCCGGCGTGCGCGTCGATGACCATAGCTGGATCAGGCCGAACCCTGACCGCGTGGTGATCTGCGATGCCACTTCGGCTGTGTTCGCGCAGGACATTCCCTTCGAGAAGCTCGATGTCATCACCTATAGCTGGCAGAAAGTGCTCGGCGGCGAAGCGGCCCACGGCATGCTGATCCTCAGCCCGAATGCCGTAAAGCGGCTCGAGAGCTACACGCCGGACCGTCCGCTGCCGAAAATCTTCCGCATGACCAGCGGCGGCAAGCTGAACGAGGCCCTCTTCGAAGGCGCGACGATCAACACGCCGTCCATGCTCTGCGTTGAAGATTATCTGCGCGCGCTCGACTGGGCGGAAGAGTGTGGCGGCCTGAAAGGCCTCAAGGCCCGCTCTGACAAGAGCCTCAGCATCCTCGAAGACTGGGTCGCGAAAACCGACTGGATCGACTTCCTCTGCGCCGACAAGGCCACGCGGTCCAACACGGGTGTCACCTTCAAGATCACCGACCCGCGGGTCGCGAAGCTTGATACCGACGCGCAGGAAGCCTTCGTGAAAAAGATGGTCACCCTGATCGAGAAGGAAGGCGCCGGTTTCGACTTCAACTCCTACGCAAAAGCCCCTCCGGGTCTGCGCATCTGGGTTGGATCAACTGTAGAGCCGTCTGACGTCGAGAAGCTGTTGCCGTGGCTCGACTGGGCCTTTGCGACTGTCGCTTCGGACCTTCAGGACGCCTGATCAAACGCCGCTCATCTCCGCGAAGGCGGAGATCTCGTGCCACAAACCTTTCCCTTCATTGCCCGAGGTCCCCGCCTTCGCGGGGACGATCGGGGCAAATCTTCAGGAAACCCTCCCATGCCTAAAGTCCTAATCGCTGACGATCTCAGCCAGGCCGCCGTCGATATCTTCACCAATCGCGGCATCGAAACCGACATCAAGGTCGGCCTTTCGAAAGACGAGCTCATCGCCATTGTCGACCAGTATGACGGCCTCGCCGTGCGCTCGGCCTGCAAGCCGGACGCCGATGTCATCGCCGCCGCAACGAACCTCAAGGTCATCGGCCGCGCCGGGATCGGGGTCGACAATATCGATATCAAGGCCGCAACCGCCAAAGGCGTCGTCGTCATGAACACCCCGTTCGGGAACGCGGTCACGACCGCCGAGCACGCCATTGCCATGATGTTCGCAGCAGCCCGGCAGATCCCCGCCGCCGACCAAGGTACCCAGGCCGGCAAATGGCCGAAGAAGCACTTCGTCGGCACCGAGCTCTCCTACAAGACGCTCGGCCTGATCGGCTGCGGCAATATCGGTGCCCGCGTTGCAGAACGTGCCAAGGGTCTGACCATGAAAGTGGTCGCCTATGACCCGTTCCTCACCGAAGAGCGCGCCATTGAGCTTGGCGTCGAGAAGGTCGATCTCGACACGCTGCTCGCGCGGGCTGACGTGATCACGCTGCACACCCCGCTGACAGACCAGACCCGCAACATCCTGTCACGGGAAGCGCTGGCCAAGGCCAAGAAGGGACTGATCCTCGTCAACTGCGCGCGCGGCGGTCTCGTCGACGAGGCGGCAGTGCGTGAAATGCTCGACAATGGTCATCTCGCTGCAGCGGCCTTCGACGTTTTTGCTGAAGAGCCTGCGAAGGAAAACGTGCTGTTTGGCGCACCCAACTTCATCGCCACGCCTCACCTCGGTGCAGCCACCGTCGAGGCACAGGAAAACGTCGCCCTTCAGGTCGCTGAACAGATGAGCGACTATCTCCTCTCCGGCGCCGTGACCAACGCTCTCAACATGCCATCGGTTACCGCTGATGAGGCCCCGCGTCTGAAGCCGTTCATCGAACTGGCAGAAAAGCTTGGTGCATTCGCCGGTCAGGTCTCTGATCACGGCTTTGAAGAAGTCATCATCGAGTATGAGGGCGAGGTTGCCGAACTGAACCGCAAGCCGGTAACGGCAGCGGCGCTTTCCGGCCTGCTGCACGCTTCGCGCGGCGACGTGAACATGGTTTCAGCGCCGTCGATACTGGCCGAGTCGGGCGTGAAGCTTTCCGAGACGAAGACCGAGGAAAGCCCGGTCTATGACAACCTCATCCGTATCAAGGTGAAGGTGCCGCGCACGGCAAATTCGGATGAAACGGGCTGGCGTTCGCTCGCCGGTACGGTTTCGGCGGGTCGCCCCCGCATTGTCGAAGTAAAGGGCATGCCGCTCGAAGGCGCGTTCTCCCCGGTCATGCTTTACGTCAACAATATCGACAAGCCGGGCTTCATCGGCGCGCTTGGTGCCATGCTGGGTGAGGCCGGGATCAACATCGCGACCTTCCACCTCGGCCGTCAGGATGCAGGCGGAGAAGCCATCGCGCTGATTGGCATTGACGGCGAGCCGCCTCATGAGCTTACCGCGAAGCTCGATGCGCTGCCACATGTCCGCTACGCGAAAGTGCTGAACTTCTAGCGTGCGATCATAACATTTATGCCTGCCCTGAGGGTTATACTCGGGGCAGGCTTTCTATCTTGGTCTCCATAATCCCTGTTTTCGGAGACCTATCATGACCAAACTCGCTATCGTCTATCATTCCGGCTACGGCCACACCGCCAAAGTCGCAGAACACGTTGCGAAAGGCGCGCGCGGCGTCACCGGTGTAGAGGTTGACCTCATCAAGGCTGACGACCTTCAGAACGCCGAAGAGGGCCCGTGGGACGCGCTCGCATCCGCTGACGGCATCATCTTCGGCTCGCCCACCTATATGGGCTCCAGCTCCTCGGTCTTTAAAAAGTTTGCCGAAGCCTCTTCCAAGGTCTGGATGAATGGGGGCTGGCGCGACAAGATCGGCGCAGGCTTCACCAATTCCGGCTCGCTTGCAGGCGACAAACTCAACACGCTTCAGGAGCTTATGATTCTCGCTGGCCAGCATGGCATGGTCTGGGCAAACTATGGCGCGTTCCCGGGCTACAATACGAGCAAGAGCGACTTTGGCGCTGCGTGGAATCGGGCCGGCCATATGATCGGCCTCGGCACGCAGGCACTGACCGACCTTCCTGCAGACCAGGCCCCTGACAAGGCAGACCTGAGCACGTCGGAGGACTTCGGTCAGCGCGTTGCGGAGATCACGAAACGCTGGGTTGCCGGAAAGGCATAGTTCACACGCGAACTTGCAGCAGATCCCCGAAAAAACTTGACCTTATGCCCGCCCGGTACTCTCTGGGCGGGTATACTTTTAAGGGGAGCTACCCATGAAACGTTTGATTGCACTCGCACTTGCCACGACCGCGATCGCTGCTCCGGCCAGCGCGCAATTCGTTGAAGAGGCGCGCCTTGGCGTGATGCAGCACAATGTCTGCATCCTCGACTGCAAGAATGCCGACAAGGAAGATGGCCCGAACATTGAAGCGGAGCTCGTCTTCGCCAGCCCCGACTTTCTGAGCATACTCGCCAGCCCGCGCCCTTACATTGTTGGCTCCTTCAATACCGCAGGCGACACCAGCTTTGGCGGCTTCGGCTTCATGTGGAACTGGGACTTTGCTGAGGGCTGGTCTCTTGAGCCAAGCCTTGGCTATGTCATCCATGACGGCGCGAATGAAAGCCCATTCCCACAGGGCGATCCGCGCAGCGACGCTTTTGCCCAGGACAACATCTATTTCGGCTCCGACGACCTTTTCCGCACGGGCCTCGCGCTGAACCGCGACCTGACAGATTCAGTCGGCGTACAAGTGCTTTACGAGCACCTTTCGCACGGCCAGATCCTCGGCGATGGCCGCAATCAGGGCGTCGATAATATCGGCGTTCGTGCTTACTTCCGCTTCGGACAATAAACCGGCTCAAGGCTGACGCAGCTTACCCTTCGTCAGCCTTGCATCACGCCAGCTAAACGCGAATTCTCCCTCCCAAGAAACTTGGTTTGAGGGAGAATTTGCATGACTAGGAAGCATGCCATTGTCATCGGGTCCGGTCTTGGTGGGCTGACTGCTGCCATCAAACTGCAGGAAGCCGGGCACACTTTTGATCTGATTGATCGAAACCCGAAAGTTGGCGGCACCTGGTACGAAAACTCCTATCCGGGCTGCGCCTGCGACGTGCCGGTTGCCCTTTATCAGCTCTCCTTTGCCCAGAGCATCAACTGGACGCGCACTTTCCCTCAAGGCCCTGAAATTCAGGCCTATGCCGAGGAGATCGCTGAGCGCTACCAGCTCGCCCCTCACATGCACCTCGGCGATGAGGCGGTCGCCGCCAACTGGGACGAGAACACCAAGACCTGGACCGTCAAAACCGCCAGCGGCAAGACCTTCACTGGCGACATCCTTGTCGGAGGGCTTGGGCAGCTCAACCGCCCGAACTGGCCGACCATCGAAGGGCTCGACACATTCGAAGGCGCAAAAATGCACTCGGCCCGCTGGGACCATTCAGTGTCCTGGGAAGGCAAGCGCGTCGCGGTCATCGGCTCTGCCGCGAGCGCCGTGCAGATTATCCCCGAAGTCGCAAAGACCGCGGGCCACCTGACCGTTTATCAGCGTACACCGAACTGGGTCACACCGCGCCGCGATGTCCCGATCACGCCGCAGGAACAGGCGCTGATGTTCACCCAGCCAGAGGCCGCGATGGATATCGGCGCACGTGGCCGACAGCTCATCTATGACAATGCCGATCATTTCTTCTGGCAGGTCTTCGAATGGACCGACGCCGGGCGCGCCGCCTACACCACAATCGCGACCAACCACCTGAATGAGCAGGTAAAAGACCCAGAGCTTCGCAAGAAGCTGACCCCTGATTATCCGATTGGCTGTCGCCGAATCCTGATCTCAGACGACTATTTCCCTGCCCTGCAACGTGACAATGTCGACCTCGTGACGCAGGCGCCTTCGAAGATAGATGCGAAGGGCGTCACGACACCGGATGGTGACTATCGCGAGTTTGATATCCTGATCTTTGCCACGGGGTTTGAAACAACCGAGTGGAAATGGTCCGTCGATGTGCAAGGCGTCGATGGCAAACATCTCAACGATGTCTGGGCCGATCACCCGTCAGCCTATGCAGGCGTCACGGTGAACGGTTTTCCGAACCTCTTTGTGCTCTATGGGCCAAACACCAATCTCGGGCACAACTCGATCACCTTCATGCTGGAACGGCAGGTCGAGTGTATGATGAAGGCGATCGAGGCGATGGACGCGCAGTCGGCAAAGTCCATGATGCCGAAGAAAGCCGCTCAGGATGACTGGAATGCGCGCATCCAGGCTGATCTTCGTAAAACCGTCTGGGCGGACCCGGCCTGCAACTCCTGGTACAAGACCGATGACGGCCTCATCACCCAGAACTGGTCGTCGCATACCCGCGACTACGCCAAGGCCGTCGAGGCTGTGAAGGTTGAGGATTACGAGCTCAGCTGACGCATTATTTGCCGGACCTTACGCAGGTTCGGCATCTGCGCTCTTGAAATCCGCCCCTAAAACCTTTCAGTGGCGAGCGCACAGATCAGGAGCTTCACATGGCAGGTGTGGTGGTTGTCGGCGCCCAATGGGGCGATGAAGGCAAAGGCAAGATCGTCGACTGGCTCTCGAGCCGCGCCGACACGGTTGTTCGCTTCCAGGGCGGGCATAATGCCGGCCACACCCTCGTGATCGATGGCAAGACCTTCAAACTTGCCCTGTTGCCCTCTGGCCTCGTGCGCGGTGGCAAGCTGTCCGTGATCGGCAATGGCGTGGTCGTAGACCCGTGGCACATGCTGACTGAGATCGCCGGTATTCGCGAGCAGGGCGTCGACGTGTCGCCTGAATCGCTCATCCTTGCTGACAATGCCTCGCTCATCCTGCCTTGGCACAAGGACATCGATGCGGCCCGCGAGGGCGCACTTGGTGCCGCCCAGATTGGCACGACAAAGCGTGGCATTGGCCCGGCCTATGAGGACCGTGTCGGCCGCCGCGCCATCCGTGTGGCAGACCTCGCAGACCCTGCCGCCCTCGACCTCAAGATCGAGCGCCTGCTTGCCCACCACCGGCCACTTCGTGCCGGCGTCGGCCTGCCAGAGCCAGATGGCGAAGCGCTGAAGCAGGAGCTCCTCAAGATCGCGCCGGAAGTCCTCGCCTATGCGCAGCCTGTCTGGAAAACGCTGGATGAGCAGGTCCGCGCGGACAAGCGCATCCTGTTTGAAGGCGCACAAGGCGTGATGCTTGACGTTGACCACGGCACGTACCCGTTCGTCACTTCCTCGAACGTCGTTGCTGGTAACGCATCAGCAGGCGCCGGTGTTGGGCCGGGCGCCATCTCCTACGTCTTGGGACTGGCGAAAGCTTACACCACCCGCGTCGGCTCGGGCCCCTTCCCGACCGAGCAGGACAATGAAATCGGACAACGTCTCGGCACAGTCGGGCGCGAAGTTGGCGTGAACACGGGCCGGACGCGTCGCTGCGGCTGGTTCGATAGCGTGATGGTGCGCCAGGCCTGCGCGACGTCTGGCGTCAACGGCCTTGCTCTCACCAAGCTCGACGTTCTCGATGGGTTTGAAGAGATTAAGGTCTGCGTCGCCTACAAGCTGAATGGCCAGACGATTGACTACTACCCGGCGGGACTCACTGATCAGGCCGCCGTGGAGCCTGTCTATGAAAGCATGCCGGGCTGGAAAGAAACGACGAAAGGCGCGCGCAGCTGGAGCGACCTGCCTGCGGAGGCGGTGAAATATGTCCGCCGCCTCGAAGAACTGGTCGGCAAACCATGTGCGCTGGTCTCGACCTCTCCGGAACGCGAAGACGTCATCCTGATGCGTGACCCGTTCGAGCGGGTCTAGTCCTCAAGTTCGACGATATCGCGGATAAACCCGCTGGTCGGGTTTATCAGGAAGGCAAGCTGCGCGACCTTCACCCATTCAAAGCCGGTATCCGGCTTGCGCAGGCCTGCCCTCTTCCAGTTTTTCACCAGATCGCCGCGATACTGGATCGGCAGGTACTCGCCCCGCTCAAAATCTGACGCGTCCCGGTCATCACCCGCCATTTCCTCACGCGCCGCCTCTGGCTCGTCAAAGGACGCAGGTGGGCCTGCCTCGCTCACGATGGCGAGATTAGAAAATAGCGAAATGACCAGTACGAGGTTCAGCATCGGGGTTGCTCCGTTCATATCCAGAACGGCCCGTGCGGTCAGGCAGTTCCGGCGTAACCCCGCCAACACTGATGATTCATCGATATGTCAGCCCCCGCGAGGCGCGGCAGACGCGTGACAATGGGCCAGTGCGACCGCACCGGCCGTCGCAACATTGATGCTGTCGAAGCCACCCGTCATGGAAATTCTTACCGGCCGGCAGCTGTCGATTAGTCGATCGTCGAGTCCGGGCCCCTCGGGCCCCAGCAGGATCGCTGTCTTCGGTGCAGGCCTCAGACTGTGCAGCTCTTCTGCCGACGCCCGCGGCGTCATGGCCCAGACCTCAAAGCCCTCTTCCAGCAATCTGGATACATGATCCTCACTCCGCCCCTCCTGCACGTAAGGCAGCCAGAGCGCCGCGCCGGCCGAAACGCGGATAGACTTCCGGTAGAGCGGGTCGCAGCTCTGCTCATCGAGCAGCACGCCGCCCGCACCAAAGGCAGCGGCATTGCGAAAAGCCGCGCCGACATTGTCGTGATTGGAGATGCCGTTGAGGACAAGCAGCGTCTCTGCCCCAAGAAGCTGCTCAACTCCGACTGGCTGACCTTTCCGGGCACACGCCAGGACGCCCCGGTGGATCGGAAACCCCGCAACCTGATCCATGACATTTTGCGACGCGACGTAGACCGGCACGCCTTCAGGGACCTGCGCCAAAACTTCGAACAGCGGCTCGACCCGCGATTGCCCTATAAACACGCTCTCAATCTCGAACCGCGACCGCTCCAGCAGGATGGCGAGCGTTACCTTCCCCTCAACGATGAAGCGCCCATCGCTACGGCCAGTGAGGTCGCGCTCCCTGATCGAGACATAGGGGGCAAGGCGCGGGTCGCCAGCGTCACTGATGAAGACAGTTTTCATCGAAGCCTCATCCCACAAACAGAAACGCCCGACCAGTATGAGCCGGCCGGGCGTTTTGATCGTCATTTGAAGGATGCGTCAGGCGCCGACAGGCAGGCCCTGCTCTTTCGCCATACGCTTCATCGCTTTCTGGATTTTCTCGAAAGCGCGCACCTCGATCTGACGGATACGCTCACGCGAGACGTTATAGACCTCCGACAGCTGCTCCAGCGTCTTCGGGTCGTCAGTCAGGCGGCGCTCCTGAAGGATGTGCTGCTCACGCTCAGACAGGTCCGCCATGGCTTCCTGAAGAAGCTCCATACGGCTGTCGAATTCCTGCCGGTTGGCATAGGTATCAGCCTGGGTCGGCTCATCATCGGTGAGCCAGTCCTGCCACTCCATGTCGCCTTCCTGCCCCATCGGCGCGTTCAGCGATGCGTCGGAACCGCTCATACGGCCATTCATGCTGAGCACGTCCTTCTCGGACACGTTCAGACGGGTCGCAATCTCAGTGACCTGATCAGGGTTGAGGTCACCGGCGTCCAGCGCGTTGATCTCGCCCTTGATGCGGCGAAGGTTGAAGAAAAGCTTCTTCTGGGCAGCCGTGGTGCCGAGCTTCACGAGGCTCCAGCTGCGCAGGATGTACTCCTGAATGGCCGCGCGGATCCACCACATCGCATAGGTGGCGAGACGGAACCCCTTGTCCGGGTCGAACTTCTTCACGGCCTGCATCAGGCCAACATTGCCCTCGGAAATTACCTCAGCCATCGGCAGGCCATAGCCGCGATAGCCCATGGCGATCTTTGCCACGAGCCGAAGGTGCGAGGTCACCATTTTCTCAGCAGCCTCAGTGTCTTCATGCTCCTGCCAGCTCTTGGCGAGCATGAACTCTTCCTGCTTTTCCAGCATGGGAAATTTGCGGATTTCGCTGAGGTAGCGGCTCAGTCCCTGCTCTGGGCTGAGTGCAATTGATGTTTTAACAGCCATCGGCTTTTGTCTCCGTATCTACAGGTACTGACCCATTCGTCCGGCATCAGTTCCGTATCGGCCCTGGAGAAAGCTTGTAGCCCCGATCATCGGCAGCGTCTCTCCCCCTTAAGCGCATTTGCATTATCGCGCCGCTGCATAAATGGGTAGGCCGGAGTGCATTTGGAAGGGGTAAACCATCGAAAAAACAACGATCAAGGCGGTCTGTCACGATCGTGGGCCAATTAACTATCAGGCGCTCTTGTCGCACTAGGTGGATCGCTCAGGCGTGGTCTTTTCCCGCCGTTGAGATGAAGTCTTTGTTAGACCTTCCCTGCACCTCCAGCTGCGTCGAGTAAGCGCAGAACGCTGCCGATGACATTTCACACCGACTGACCTACATCAGCGGCTGGAAGGACATTCAAATGATCAATCTGCTCACGATCGGTTTCTATATTGCCATAGCGGTGCTGGTGATCGTCCTTGTTGCGGGGGTCGTGAATCTCACCCGCACCGACGACGCGCAGGCAAGCCGGTCCAACAAACTGATGCGGCTGCGCGTTCTGGTGCAGGCGATTGCGATCGCACTACTCTGCGCGCTTGCGCTTGCGGCGGGCGCCTTCAGCTAAAATTGGCAAGACCGCGGGAGACCACCCCATGGTAAAACTCGACAAGATCTACACGCGCTCCGGCGACAAGGGTAAGACACGTCTTGCGACGGGGGAACTGGTCGACAAGTGGAATCCACGCGTTACCGCCTATGGCAGCGTTGATGAAGTGAACGCTGCGCTCGGCGTCGCTGTCCTCAGCGCCGATGGCGAGATGAAAGCGCAGCTTCAGCGCATCCAGAATGACCTGTTTGACCTCGGCGCAGACCTTGCGACGCCGGAACGCGACAAGCCGCTCGGCTTTGAGCCCCTGCGCGTTGTTGCAGAGCAGACCAAGCGTCTCGAAACCGAAATTGACGCCATGAACGCCGATCTGACGCCACTGGACAGTTTCGTACTGCCGGGCGGCACGCCGCTGGCCGCTCAACTCCATGTGTGCCGTACGATCTGCCGGCGTGCCGAACGCGACATCGCAAAACTGGTCAGCGACCAAAGCGAAATCGTCAGCGAGCACGCGCTGACCTTCATCAACCGGCTGTCCGACTGGTTTTTTGTCGCTTCCCGCTTCGCCAATGACAAGGGCAAGGCCGATATCAAATGGAAGCCGGGCGCAAACCGCTAGACTCTAGCTGTCCTGAATATTCAGCGTCTCGCTGAGATGGCCATTCAGACCTGATACGATCTGCTGAAGCGACATCCACTCGCTCGCGGAAATCTGCGCCGCGACTTCACTCAGCACGGGCCGGGCTGCGGCGTCGCAGGATGCTTTGATGTCTCGTCCCTCCTGCGTGAGGGTTACAAATCTGGCCCTGCGGTCACCCGGCTTCGACCGCGTCTCGACAAGTCCACGCCCGCGCAGCTTCGCCACCGTCGAGGACATGGTCGGTTGTGAGACCGTGTGGGTTTCGGCCAGCTGCGTGATGGATAATCCGTCGCTCGTGGCGAGCGTATTCAGGACGGCGTACTGCGCAACGGTCACAGGACCGGGCAGGCGGGCCGCAACAGCGCAGTCGGTCATGTGAGCCAGTCGCCCAACCTCCCGAAGCACAGCGGCGGCCATGTCGTCCCCACGCCTGGCGACGACTGTATTTTCATCCGTCATCTGAAGTTTCTCCACCCACAACCGGCCGTAACTACTTCTGGGAGGCGCAAAACGAGAATTAATTTTTGAAAGTTTCCAGACGAAAACTTGCCACACGATCCGCGGCCAAATCCGGGTTGAGTTGCGCCAATATTAGAGGCATTGAAGCGCCATGACAGACACACCTCCAGACAGGCTCAGCCTGAATCCTCGCAGCCGCTTCTATGATGAAGCTCTGATCCGCCGCGGCGTTGGCGTCCGTTTCAAGGGCCAGGAGCGGACTAATGTTGTCGAATACTGTCTCTCGGAAGGCTGGATAAAGGTCGCCGCGGGCAAATCTCTCGACCGCAAGGGCAACCCATTGACCCTCACCCTGAAAGGGCCAGTCGAAGTCTGGTTCGAGGATGTCGAGGGCCAGGAAGAGTAGCCTCGCCAGAATACGAACGCTGAAAGTTGCCCATCTCCGGGGATCAAGACAGCGGCGAAATGACCTTGAAGCCGCCGCAGCGCTTGATTGTTGCACTGCGCTTCTCTAGGTCATCACGAGTTTAACAGGGATAGAAACAGGAGCCAGCCTATGAAGGTGCTCGTACCCGTAAAGCGGGTCATCGACTACAATGTGAAGGTCCGCGTTAAATCTGACCAGAGCGGTGTAGACCTCGCCAACGTGAAAATGTCCATGAACCCCTTCGACGAAATCTCCGTCGAAGAAGCCGTTCGCCTGAAGGAAAAAGGCGCGGTTGAGGAGATCGTGGTTGTATCCATCGGCCCACAACAGGCGCAGGAAACCCTGCGGACCGCTCTCGCCATGGGCGCCGACCGCGGCATCCTGATCAAGACCGACGACACGGTTGAGCCGCTGGCTGTCGCCAAGATCCTTGAGAAGGTGATTGGTGAAGAGAACCCGGAACTCGTGATCCTCGGCAAGCAGGCAATCGACGACGACTCTAACCAGACCGGCCAGATGCTGGCTGCCCTGCTTGGCTGGCCGCAAGGCACGTTTGCGTCGGAAGTCATCCTGGAAGACGGCAAGATCAACGTCACCCGCGAGATCGATGGCGGCCTCCAGACGCTTTCGCTGCAGACCCCGGCCATTGTGACGACGGACCTCCGCCTCAACGAGCCGCGCTACGCGTCTCTGCCAAACATCATGAAGGCCAAGAAAAAGCCGATCGATGAGAAGGCACCAGGCGATTATGGCGTCGACACCGCCGCCCGCCTCAGCGTCGTCAAAGTGACCGAGCCACCAGTTCGCGAAGCCGGTGAGAAGGTCGAAGACGTCTCTGAACTGGTCTCCAAACTCAAAGCTAAGGGAGCGATCTAATGGCTGTTCTCGTTATTGCTGATCACGACAACGCAACGCTGACGGATGCGACGCACAAGACTGTGACCGCTGCCAAGGCCTTCGGTGGGGACATCGACGTCCTCGTCGCTGGCAAGGGCGCAGGCGATGTTGCTGCTGCTGCCGCAAAGATCGACGGCGTCCGCAAGGTTCTCCACGCCGAGGGCGATGCTTATGAAAAGCAGCTCGCCGAAGCCATGGAAGCCCTGATCGTCCCGCTGATGGACAGCTATGATGCGCTGTTCTCGCCTGCCACTACGATGGGCAAGAACGTCACGCCGCGCATCGCAGCAAAGCTCGACGTCATGCAGATTTCCGACATCACCGGCATTGAAGGCACCGACACGTTCGAGCGCCCGATCTATGCAGGTAACGCGATCATGACGGTCAAATCGTCCGACGCGAAGAAAGTCGTCACCGTCCGCGGTACGGCGTTCGACGCGGCTGGCGAAGGCGGCTCTG
Organism: Thalassovita mediterranea; assembly: GCA_019448215.1. Classification (NCBI taxonomy): domain Bacteria; kingdom Pseudomonadati; phylum Pseudomonadota; class Alphaproteobacteria; order Rhodobacterales; family Roseobacteraceae; genus Thalassovita; species Thalassovita mediterranea. The sequence continues at coordinate 1,009,180 of CP080408.1, forward strand.
CTTCGGTCGAGACGATCGACGCACCAGCTGGTCCGTTCAAATCGGCTTTCGTCGAAGAGAAGATCGTCCAGTCCGACCGTCCAGAGCTGACCTCCGCAAAGACCATCGTGTCTGGTGGCCGTGCGCTTGGCTCCAAGGAAGAGTTCGACCGCCTGATGATCCCGCTGGCAGACAAGCTCGGCGCCGGTATCGGTGCTTCGCGTGCTGCAGTGGACGCAGGCTATGCGCCAAACGACTATCAGGTCGGCCAGACCGGCAAGATCGTTGCGCCAGAACTTTACATCGCCATCGGTATTTCGGGCGCCATCCAGCACCTTGCTGGCATGAAGGACTCCAAGATCATCGTTGCGATCAACAAGGACGAAGAGGCACCAATCTTCCAGGTTGCCGATTACGGCCTGGTTGCTGACCTCTTCAATGCTGTGCCGGAGCTGACCGAAGCGGTCTAAGCTTTCGCAGCATAAGACAATACAGAAGCCCCGGGCGTGACGCGTCCGGGGCTTTTCTATGCGGCCTCAAGCTCTTTCATGACCTCATCCATCAGCGCGCCAATCTCTGTGTTGAGAACGAGGCTCGCATAGGGGTCGAGGTCCGTCGGCTCGCGGTTGATGATGACGAGACGTGCGCCTGCACGCGCCGCCATCACCGGGATCCCGGCCGCCGGATAGACAACGAGGGATGAACCGAGCACGATGCACAGATCGCACGACTCCGCCTCAGCTGTCGCACGCGCCATCTTGTCCTCTGGCATGGCCTGTCCGAACGAAATGGTCGCCGTCTTCAACAGGCCCGCACACGAGGCGCAGACAAGCTCTTCGTCATTCTCCCAAGGTGCGCGTAGCTCTTCGAACTCATGGCGCATGCCGCAATCGAGGCATTTGGCGTAGGAGGCATTGCCATGGATCTCGATGACCTTGTCATCGGGCACGCCTGCATCCTGATGGAGGTTATCGACATTCTGCGTCACGACGGCGCTGACCTTGCCCTGCTTGACCAGTTCAGCAATTGCATAGTGGCCCGTATTCGGACTCGCTCCGACCCAACCAGCGGTGCGATTGAAGACACGCTTCCAGCCTTCGCGGCGCGCATCACGGTCCGACACAAAGTCCTGGAAATAAATCGGTTTCATCTTCGACCAGACGCCGCCCGGGCTTCTGAAGTCAGGGATGCCGCTTTCGGTTGAGATACCCGCGCCCGTGAAAACAAGGACGCGGTCGGCGGCGCGGATCATCTCCGCTAGGGATTTAGCATTGCTCATGGACTGACCTTATCCCAGCGTCAGAACAGCATCCAGAGGCCCATGGCGATCATCATGAGATTCTCTGTCAGCGAGACAAAGCCGAGCGGTACGTTCGAATTACCGCCAACACAGGCGCATTTGAGCTCCCGCTTGTCGATATAGACCGCCTTGAAGACCGAGATTGCCCCAATCGAGCCAATCAGGATCGCAACAGGCGCGGCGAGCCAGATCAACGCCCCCGCAATCATCAAAATGCCAGCGAAAGCTTCGGCGAAAGGGTAGACGAAGGCGTATCGCACGTCGCGCTGGGCCAAGAGGTCATATCCCAGGAACTGGTTCTGGAAGGCGGTCAGGTCCTGCAGCTTCTGGATGGCGAGCACACACATCGCGATCGCGATGAAAAGTTCAATCGCGCGGAAGGTGAAGATCGTCCCGGACGCCAAATAGCTCACCGCCAGCGCCATCAGGAATGAGGTCGCAAAGATAGCAATGACCGGCGTGTAGCTGGTCTTGCCTTCCTTGTCAGCGGCTGTCGACTTGCCGAAGTACCGACGCAGATCGTCATGACCGCCAATCCGTTCCCCATTGATCCAGGTCTGCGGCGTCGTCTTCACGTCATGCTGTTGCTTGAAGGCGTCGGTCTCCTCACGCGTGGTGAGGTGGTTGTCCTCAATCTCAAATCCTTCACGCTTGAGAAGGTCGCGCGACTTCAGCCCGAATGGACAGATATGCTTGTCCATGACCATCCGGTAGAGGACGGCCTTGTTTGGCCCACTGCGTTCAGCGGGGCCCATTGCGATGTCATGTTCTTTCACTGCGTCAGACATTGGTGTCACAACTTCCTTTGAGTGCGGTCAATGACCCCTATATCGGGTCTGTACCATGGTACGGAGTCAAGAGATGAATGATATGACGATTGGCCAACTCGCCGAGGCTGGCGGCGTTGGCGTTGAAACCATTCGCTATTATCAGCGCCGGGGCCTGCTCGAGGTTCCTGAGGTGCGCCCTCAGCAAGCTCATACGAGGACAGTCAGGCGCTACAACGCTGACGACCTGAAAACGCTTAACTTCATTCGATCGGCCCAAAAAGCCGGGTTTACCCTTTCGCAGATCGAAGAGCTTCTCGAACTCGACGCAAGTCAGGACAGACGCCGGGCCCGGAAAATCGCTGAGGAAAGGCTCGCAGCGCTCGACGCAGAAATCACGGCGCTACAGAAAGCTCGCCAGAGCCTGATCAAGCTATCAAACGCCTGCGCCGAAGGGCCTGCTGGCCCCTGCCCCATTCTCTCCGCCTTTGATCACTGAGGGTTCAGCTCACCCTCAAACTCCGGTAGCGGGCGCGCCTCAGCTTCTTCTTCGGTCGACGCAACGCCATTTTCCGCAATGTCGGCGATCAACCAGTTCATCTCTTTGATTTCCTTGCGCTGCGCCCGGATAATCCCGTCTGCCAGCTCGCGCACACGCACATCCTCGATATTCGACCGCTCACTCGTCAGGATGGCGATGGAGTGGTGGGGAATCATGGCTTTCATGTATGAGCGGTCGCCAACCGTCGTCTGGCTCCGGACTAGATAAAGCGCCCCTAGAAGCATCAGGGCGCTACCGGCAAAAATGGCGATGTTCGCCTTCGTGTTCTTGTACATGCCCAGCATGTAGCCAAGCATGACGATCGCCATCGCACCGCCCATGATGAAGGTCATATAGAAGCGGGTTTCGCTCCAGCGAACATGCTCAAAGGCGTAGGTGTTGAAATACATCAGCGCGAACATGACGAGCATGGACGTCAATATCATCGCGCCAAATCGGAAATAGGAAGATGAAGTATTCATCGGTTGTCCTCCACTTTCTTTCTTATTGGAGAAGGTATCGCGCTCCGCTAAGTTCCAAGAAAATCCGGGGAAAGCTTGATGCTGCGCGAAGCGATCAACCGTGAACTAGACCACGATCCACGCTTTACCTGGCGCGGCGGGTCGGTCACACGCATCGAGAATCTCTCAGACATCGTCTTCGCGCTCGCGCTGGGCATGATCGTTTCCTCAGGCGCCAGCCCGACCACCTTCTCAGAGCTGACCAGCCACCTCTTCACGATCATTCCCGTGACCGCAGCCTTCGCGATCCTCTTCGTGATCTGGAATGCCCATTACATTTTCTTTCGCCGCTATGGCGTCGCGGATGGCTGGATCATCTTTCTGAACTGCATTCTTCTCCTTCTGATCCTCTTCGTCGCCTATCCGCTGCGATACATCTTCGATGGGCTCTTCGGCTATATCGTCGGCGCCGCGACCGGTGATTGGGAAAGGCTGGAGTCCGCGGGGCTCAGCTATCGCACCTCGGGCATCACCATGGGCTATTTCGCGCTCGGCTACGGGCTGATAAATCTGGTCATCAGCCAGATGTACGCCCACACGCTGAAAATGGCTGATCTTCTTGATTTGAGCGACATGGAGGTGGCGATCACGAAGCAGTCGGTCTGGTATTACCGAACGGAGATACTGATCGTTGTGCTGGTCGGCGTTCTTGCCGTCTGGACGCCAATGACAGCCTTTGCAGGTTTCCTCATGATCCTGACATGGCCGGCCTCATGGTTCATTCACAAGCGATTTCCGCTGCCGCAGTCGACGGGCGAGGAGAGCTAGTATGCCGCCTCCGCCAATGGCCATGTGCGCACAGGGCTTGATATTTGACGCGCTGCACAATCACTCTAGAAGCAGAGAATTGACTATCTTCGCCATCTGGAGGGCGGAATGAGTGAGATCGCACGCATTGGTGTTGTAGGCGCAGGTCAGATGGGCAATGGCATCGCCCATGTCTGCGCACTGGCCGGTTATGACGTCCATCTGAACGACATTTCTGAGGACGCATTGTCCGCAGGAATGAAGACGATTGAAGCCAATATGACCCGGCAGGTCTCACGCGACATGATCTCGCATGAGGATATGTCGAAGGCGATGTCGCGCATCCATACCAGCACATCGCTCGACGGCTTCGGCGACGTCAATCTTGCGATCGAAGCGGCCACGGAAAAGCGCGAGATCAAGGAAGGCATCTTCAAATCACTCTGCGATGCCGTTCCGGCGAACGCCTACCTCGCAACGAACACCTCCTCCATCTCGATCACGCGCCTTGCGGCGACGACCGATCGGCCGGAGAAGTTCATCGGCCTGCACTTCATGAACCCTGTGCCGCTGATGAAGCTGATGGAAGTCATTCGCGGCCTGGCCACCGATCAGGACACGTATGAAATGGCGCTCACTTTTGCCAAGCGCCTCAACAAGACGACCACGAACGCCGAAGACTATCCGGCCTTCATCGTGAACCGCGTCCTTGTCCCGATGATCAACGAAGCGGTCTACGCCCTCTATGAAGGCGTCGGCACCGTCGACAGCATCGACACGGCCATGAAGCTCGGCGCAAACCACCCAATGGGGCCACTGCAGCTTGCAGACTTCATCGGCCTCGATACCTGCCTTTCCATCATGCAGGTCCTCCATGATGGTCTTGCCGATACCAAGTATCGCCCTTGCCCGCTTCTGGTGAAATATGTCGAGGCCGGCTGGGTCGGCCGCAAGGCAGGCCGCGGCTTCTACGACTATCGCGGCGACGCCCCGGTCCCGACCCGCTAGGTCCGGACCACGCGCCCTTCATACACACGGCTATCTTAAACTGCCGTCGTCCTGATCAATTCAATTACGGCATTGATCATCGTATTTACGGCGACAGCCGCCAGGATCATGCCCATAACGCGGCTGACAAGGGCTGCGCCCGCCATCCGGATCACTTTCAGGATTGGCGATGCCAACAGCATGAGCGCGAGCGCGCACAGCATGATGGCAACCATGATTCCGGCCGTGACGGCCTGCTCTTCGATGCTGAAACGGTTATTGTCCGTCAGCACCACAATCGCGAGGATCGCGCCAGGGGATGCCAGAGACGGCATCGCTAACGGAAACACGGCGACCGATCCGCCATCTGGTTCCTGCTCATACCCAAGCGCTTCGGACTCCGGCTTGGAGTCTCCAAAGATCATCGTCAACGCAAAGACCAGAAGGACGAGGCCGCCTGCAATCTGGAAGGCAGGCAGACTGATCTGAAGCGCGTTAATCAGGAACTGTCCGCCGACCAGAAAAGTCAGGAGGACGGACGTCGACGCAATCGTCGCCTGCACGGCAACCCGTCTTCGTTGGACTGCGGTCATCGCTGCAGTGACGGCAATAAAAACCGGGATCGTACCGATCGGATCGATTACGACCCATAGCAGGATGAACTGTTCAACGAGGGTGTGCGTCATGCTTGGCTGGCACGCCTTTCCTGCAAAATCTGAATTTTTAACGGAGCTGCTTCAGAGATTGCGGACCAAAGCACGATTACAAGTGCGCGGGTGTGCTTGCCTGCAAAGAAATGTGTCAGGCGAGCTCGGACAGAGCTGTTCTAAGGTCCTGGGGCCCGCAGGCGGTGACCAATGCATCAACTTTCGCGTGCTCGCTTTCCCAGATCGGGGCGGCCTCAGCTAAAAGCGAATGCCCTGCGTCCGTCAGCCTCAAAAGTCTGCTTCGCCGGTCTTTGGGATTGGGGGTGATTTCCAGCAATCCGCGCCGCTCCAATGGCTTGAGGTTCGCGGTCAAGGTTGTGCGGTCCATTGCCAACAGCTCGGCTACAGTCCCCATTGGCGGCGGCTCGGGCCTGTTCAGCGACATCAACAGCGAGAATTGACCGCTCGTGATGCCAAGATGGCGAAACGCTTCGTCAAAGCGGCGTGCCAGCGCTCTGGCCGCCCGCTGCGCCGCCAGGCAGAGGCAATGATCCTTCACATGAAGGGTTTGCGAAAATGTCACTTGATTCGTCATCGCTTATATAATTTACGTTGATATCAACTCTTATTCAATCGCGGAATTTGCCTATCTCAGTCTCCTCTCACATTGGATTTGGACGCTGAAGCACTCAAAAAGGACCTCTCCCATGAGCTACATTCAAGGTTTCGTCGCCGCCGTCCCGGAAGAAAACAAGGAAGCCTATCGAAAGCACGCCGCCGACGCCTTCCCCCTGTTCAAGGAGTTCGGCGTCCTGCGCATGGTTGAAAGTTGGGAAGACGACGTTCCGGACGGCAACGTGACCGACCTTCGCCGCGCCGTGAAGGCAGAACCCGGCGAGAAGATCGTCTTTTCCTGGTTTGAATTTGCCTCGAAGGAAGCCGCCGATGCGGCCAGCCAGAAAATGATGGAAGACCCCCGCATGGGAGCGATGGGCGGTGAGATGCCCTTCGATGGCATGCGGATGATCTTCGGCGGCTTCGAAACCTTGTCGGATGTCGGAAAGGCTGATGCCACTGAATACATCAGCGGGATGGTCGCCCCGGCCCCTGCCGACGGCAAGGAAAGCTATGCCGAATTCGCAAAGACGATGGCCGCAATTTTCCAGGAGTATGGCGCGACACGCCTGCTCGATGCCTGGGGCGTTGGCGTTCCCGCTGGCGAGGTCACCGACTTCCAGCGCGCCGTGCAGGCAACCGATGATGAGACCGTTGCCTTCGGCTGGGTCGAATGGCCCTCAAAGGAGGCCAGCGATGCCGGCTGGGAAAAGATGATGTCCGATGAGCGCATGCAGAACATTGAAATGCCTTTCGACGGCAAGCGCATGATCTTTGGCAATTTCAGGCCGATCGTCGACCTCAGCTAGCAAGGTCTAGCTGCGCCAGCGCAGCGTCACCGGCTTGATCGGGTTCTCAAACGGGCGGCTCTCGGTTCGCGAAGCCGCCCATTCCTTTTTCAGCGTGCGGTACCACTTGGCCTGCACGTCGATATCGTCGATCCAGATCATCGCCTTCTGATACTTCATGCCCTCATTCTGAAGGTCGACGATGTCGCCGTCCTGGCGCAGGAATTTGCGCGCGGCCGGCTTGAAGATCGGAATGGCGAGGTTCAGAAGCGGCGCCCCGAAGAACCAGGTCACCTGCGTGATCCGGGTCTGCTTTTTATAGACCGGGGTCAGACAGGTCAGCGTCAGAAGGCGCGCCGTGTCATTCTCGACAATCTCCCAACGATAGCCGGGAAGCTGGAATATGATCTGCGTCGTAACCTTGCCGCCGAATACCGCCTTGTATGCCAGCGAATTGGAAGACGGCTGGTGGCGATCAATCGCCCAGCCCCGATCACGCGGCACGAAGGGCTTTTCCTTCAGCTTGAGGCCCACGCTCGGCGGGCGCCACCACCATTGCGAATGCACGAAAGCGACATGGGCCGGGTCCATCAGGCCCACGACGGCGTCGTCCATGTGCGCGTTGAAAGTCTCTTCGATGACGAATTTCGGCTTGTCGGGCAGCTCTCCGTAGTCTGGCGGCGGCACATCGGGTTCGCCCTCGAACTTGGGGTCATGCGCGATGAAGACGAAGATCATCCCGTTCTTTTCGTGCACCGGATAGCGGCGCACCTTGAAGCGGCTTGCCTCATAGGGCTGGTCTTCGAGCACACTCGGCATGTGGCGGCAGACCCCGTCCGTCCCAAAGCGCCAGCCATGATAGGGGCACTCAACCGTCGGCTCGCCATTCGTGTCCTTCATCTTGCCTGCCGATAGCGGCACGAGGCGATGCGGGCAGATATCGCGCAGCGCAAAGGCCTCGCCTGCCTCAGTCCGGCCAACCACAATGGGCTGATCCAGCATGATGACATGCTTCAGGCCGCCGGGTTTCAGCTCGCTGGACGGGCACGCCAGATACCAGCTATCGGTCAGCCAGCCTTCAGCCGTGATGCCCGGCTGGGTGTCTGTCGTCTTGTCGATAAGGGTCTGCGTGTCGGCCATGACGCCTTTTATACTGCGCAAACCCTTACAGAAAGCCTGCAACACCCCGCATTGACAGCACGCAGCCGCTAGTCGGGGACGGCAAGCCCCGCTATATGGCGGGCCATGACACCCCGCGACAAGATCCGCAATTTTTCCATCGTGGCCCATATCGACCACGGCAAGTCCACCCTCGCTGACCGGCTCATCCAGGTCACGGGCGGTCTCACTGATCGTGAGATGCGCGAACAGGTGCTCGATTCCATGGATATCGAGCAGGAACGCGGCATCACGATCAAGGCCCAGACGGTCCGCCTGAACTACACCGCCAAGGATGGCGAGACCTATGTCCTGAACCTGATGGACACGCCCGGTCACGTCGACTTCTCCTACGAAGTCAGCCGCTGTCTTGCTGCCTGTGAGGGCTCGCTCCTCGTCGTCGACGCCTCTCAGGGCGTTGAGGCGCAGACCCTCGCCAACGTGTATCAGGCGATCGAGCAGGACCATGAGATCGTCCCTGTCCTCAACAAGATTGACCTGCCTGCCGCTGAACCTGACCGCGTGAAAGAGCAGATCGAGGACATTATCGGCCTCGACGCCTCAGACGCGATCATGACATCGGCCAAGAACAATATCGGCATCGAGGACGTGCTCGAAGCCATCGTTACGCGCCTGCCCCCGCCGCATGAAGGCGACCGCGACAAGCCGCTGAAGGCGTCACTGATCGACGCCTATTACGACCCCTATCTCGGCGTGGTCGTCATCGTGCGCATCGTCGACGGCGTGATGAAGAAGAAACAGAAGATCCGCATGATGCGCGCCAAGTCGACCTATGAGATCGACAAGGTCGGCATTTTCGGCCCCAAGCCGACCGACGTAGACGAGCTTGGTCCGGGCGAAGTCGGTTTCTTCGTCGCTTCCATCAAGGAAGTGGCAGACACGGCGGTCGGCGATACGATCACGGACGAGAAGAACCAGGCCACCACACCGCTTCCGGGCTATAAGGAAGTCGTTCCGATGGTGTTCTGCGGCCTCTTCCCGGTCGATGCAGGTGACTTCGACGATCTGCGCGCGGCCATGTCGAAGCTGCGCCTCAACGATGCGTCTTTCACCTGGGAAATGGAAACGTCTGCGGCGCTCGGCATGGGCTTTCGCTGCGGCTTCCTCGGCCTGCTCCACCTCGAAATCATCCAGGAGCGCCTCAGCCGCGAGTTTGACCTCGACCTGATCGCGACGGCCCCATCCGTGGTCTATGAAATGACCATGACGGACGGCACAGAGATGGAGCTGCACAATCCGGCGGACATGCCAGACGTCGTGCGCATCAGTGAAATCCGTGAGCCGTGGATCAATGCAACGATCTACACACCGGACGACTATCTCGGCGCCATCCTGCAGCTCTGTCAGGACCGCCGCGGTATCCAGAAAGAGCTCTCCTATGTCGGCGGTCGCGCCATGGTGAAGTATGAGCTTCCGCTCAACGAAATCGTCTTCGACTTCTATGACCGACTGAAGTCCATCTCGAAAGGCTATGCGAGCTTCGATTACGAGATCATCGGCCACCGCGCCGAGAACCTCGTGAAGATGCAGATCCTCGTGAATGATGAGCCGGTCGATGCGCTTTCCATGCTCGTCCACCGCGATCGCGCCGAAGGCCGGGGCCGTCAGATGTGTGAGCGCCTGAAAGACCTCATCCCACGCCAGATGTTCAAGATCCCGATCCAGGCCGCCATTGGTGGCCGCGTGATCGCACGCGAGACCATCTCGGCGCTCCGCAAGGATGTGACCTCGAAATGCTATGGCGGCGACGCGACCCGGAAGCGCAAGCTTCTGGAAAAGCAGAAGGCCGGTAAGCAGCGCATGCGCCAGTTCGGCAAGGTGGAGATTCCGCAAGAAGCGTTCGTCGCAGCGCTGCGGATGGATGACGATTGATCTCTTCCTATCCACTCGCATAGCGACCGAAGCCGAACCACAGGGTCGGCAGTCGGCACGCTAATGCAAGCGCCCCCTCCCCGCCTGCGGGGAGGGTCGGGGTGGGGCCTCCCCCACGTCACCGATAGGCAGGCGGCTTTTCGCTGATACTGTCCCGGAAAACAGATATCCGGGAGGCCTGCCGCATGACCAAGACCGATCTTTTCGAGCCCGTCACCTATAACGGACTGACGCTCAAGAACCGCATCGCCCTATCGCCGCTGACGCGCGCCCGCGCGACGCAGGATGGCAAGGCAGGCAAGCTTCAGGCAGACTATTATTCACAGCGCGCGAGCGCCGGTCTCCTCATCACCGAAGCAACAGCGGTCGTTCCGGGTGGACGCGGCGGGCCAATGCTGCCCGGTCTCTGGGAAGACGCACAGATCGCTGGCTGGAAGGAAGTGACCGACGCGGTACACGCGAAGGACGGCCTCATCTTCAGCCAGCTCTGGCATGCAGGCCGGCTCAGCCACTCCTCTCTCAGCGCTGACGGCAAGAGCGCGCCCGTCGCCCCGTCAGAATACAGCCAGCCCGGCGAGATTTTCACCGAAACCGGCCCTCAGCCCTATGAGCCGGTCCACGTCATGACCAAGGCGGAAATCAGGGAGATGGTCGGCGCCTATGAGGCCGCCGCAACCCGCGCCAAGGAGGCCGGCTTCGACGGGATCGAGCTGCACGCGGCCCATTCCTACCTCATCTCGGCCTTCCTCAATGACATGACGAACCAGCGGGACGATGAGTATGGCGGCTCTATCGAGAACCGCGCCCGCTTCCTGAAAGAAGTCCTCGAAGCCTGCCTGAAGGTCTGGGACGGCAATCGCATCATGATACGCCTTGCCCCGCTCGGTCACGCCTATGGCACCTGGGACACTGACCCCGAGCCGCTCTTCACTCATGTCGTCGACATGATGAATGATCTCGGCATTGGCTGGCTCGACCTCGTCGAAGGCGATACCGGCGTCACACGTACACCAGAGCCCTTCTTCGACGTCCTGAAACTGCGCAATCGCTTCAAGGGCCCGACCATTCTCAACAATCTCTACACAAGAGAAATGGCCCTCGACGCGCGCGAGAAAGACAGCGGCGACATCATCGCTTTTGGGCGCCCGTTCATTGGCAATCCGGACCTCGTCGAACGCCTCAAGGCCGATGCCGAACTTCACGAAGCCCCGCTCAAGGCTTATTATGGCGGCGGCGCACGCGGCTATACCGACTTTCCGACCATGGAAAAGGCCTGAGCGCTTGCGATAAACCGTGAACTGGGGGCAACATGACACGACCATTCTGGACCGTCGCAACCGCACTGGCCCTGATAACGGGATCATCTGCCTACGGACAGAAGTCTGACCTCGCCGGCGCCCGCGGCACGACTGTGCTCGAAGACTGCCTCGCCGAGGCTGAAGCCGGTGACCGTGACCGGCAATCCTGCGTCGGCAAGATGTACGATGCCTGCCCGGGGAATGCCGGCTCCACCCTCGAAATGGTGACCTGCATCACTGATGAGACTGCTTTCTGGGATGCCCGTCTCAATCAGGTCTACCGCGAGCTCATGGCGCTCTACCAGCAACAGGACGCCGAGTTTGACGATGCCTACAATATGGCCGCACGCCTGCGTGAGACGCAGCGCGGCTGGATAGAGTGGCGCGATCTCAAATGCCGCTTTGCCTATGACGAGTTTCGGGGCGGCACGCTGGGCCGCATCACAGGCGCAGACTGCATCATGAACATGACGGCAGAGCGCGCCTTCGAACTGGAAGACCTCAAAGACGCCGCGGAGATGTGACCCCTCCCCCGCGTCACCGATAGGCAGCCGGGGCGCCAGCAGCTAATCTCCCACGCAAAACAGGGAGACACGCCATGCCGGACACCGCCACCACTTTCGAGGAAATCCTCTACGAGGTCGCTGACAATATTGCGACCATCACGCTCAACGCGCCTGACCGGATGAACACGATTTCGGGGCCGATGCTCGACGGGCTCTCGGAAGCCCTCCTCAAGGCCGACAAGGACCCGGAAGTCCGCTGCGTGATCCTGACCGGCGCTGGCCGTGCCTTCTGTGCGGGCCTCAACCTGGAAAGCGCCACCAAAGGCGAAGGCATGGGCTCCGGCGCGGTCTCGTCGGCGAACCTTGACCTCCGCAACACGCCGCCGACCATCCTCTTTAACATGGACACACCGACCGTCTGCGCCATCAATGGCGGGGCGGCGGGTTATGGCATGGATACAGCGCTTGGCTGCGATATCCGCATCATGTCCGACAAGGCGAAGATGGCGGCCGCCTTCACCAAGCGCGGCATCCTGCCTGAAAGCGGCGGCACCTGGTTCCTGCCGCGCATGCTGGGTTGGGAGAAAGCATGTGAGCTCATCTTCACGGGCCGCACGCTCAAGGCTGACGAGTGCCTCGCCGAAGGCCTCTGCTCCAAGGTCGTCGCACATGACAGCCTGATGGACGAGGCCCGCGCCCTGGCCAAGGAAATCGCGTCCAACGCGCCGCTCGCCGTTCAGGCATCCAAACGCCTCATGCGTATGGGCCTGTCGGAGCCATTCACCGAGCACGTCCACCACGTCTTCCTGCAACTCCTGCCGCTCATGCGGTCAGAAGATGCCCGCGAAGGCATGATGGCTTTCCTCGAAAAGCGCGAGGCGAACTTCAAGGGCCGCTAAGCGGCGCTAGAAGCCACCTACAGCCAGCGCGAGGTCGCGTGCCTCGTCCTCAGCGCCAAGCCTCCGAAGGGTGGACAGGGCATTCTGCAGACCAGCCGGGGAAAGCTCGTCTGGATTGCCACCAACAGCGTTGAGGATAAGGAACAGCGCCTCGCCATGCGCGCCATTGCGGGCCGCTGCATCGATGGCGACGAGCTGGCCCGGAGACGGGCGGCTAGCTGCCTCATCGACCTGCGTCGCAAGCGCCTGACGAGCATCAACCGGCAGCGAGACATCGAAGGCGGTCCAGACCGCGAACAACGCCAGCGCCTGTGCGCGAACCTCGTCGCTCGCATCTTCGCCGATAAGGTTTTCGGCCACGCGCTCGATGGTCGCGCGGTTGCGTTCGCGGGACATGATCAGGCCATAGCCGCGCATGAGATCGACCTCATAGGACGCATCGCCTGACTCCACGCCAGCTGCATCGAGCCAGAACGTCGCCAGCGACATGTTGCCAACGGCCATTGCGGCGCGGGCAAAGCTGAGCGCCTCATCCTGCTCCACGGCATCTGCCGGAAAGCGTTTCAGATCGTCTTCGAACAGGGCGGCTGTCGTCGCGAGACCTTCCTCGCTGGCGCGGGCCTCCTCAAGGGCGGCTGCCAGTGCTTCGATCCGGCGGCGTTCCAGCGGAACAGTCTCCTCGGCATCGTCCTCGTCGGCATCGATCTCTTCTTCGGTACCAATAGGTTGGAGCGCGGTCAGGTCGCCGGGGCGCAGGATCACAGGCTGCTCTTCAACCTGCGTCAGCAGGTAGAGCGCTTCTTCACTCGCCGTCTCCGGCTCGAAATCTGGCGCAGCGACATAGTCGACATAGAGCGAGCGCAATTGCGGAGCGTCCATCAGCCTGCCCGCGACCGCCGTGCGCGCAGCCACCACACGCAGTTCAATCGGATTGCCGCGGTCATTTGCATAGGCGAGCGCAAGATCCGGCCGTGCCGTCTCCAGCGCTTCAGGTGTTACTTCGAGGTCAGCCAGCTCGGAGAACGCGACCTGCAGGCCAGAGCCCAGTCTCGCCTCGGGGCGCTCCTCAGCCTCCGCAATGATCGCGATCGCGGTCTCTGTGACCCACGGATCAGCACCTTCTTCAATGGCGGCAAGCTCAAGCGCGAGCTCAGCATCGCCAAGATTTTCGCCTTCGATGGCGCAGATGATACGAAGCTCCAGCCAGAACTTGTCGGCCGCTTCAGGGTTCATCTGATCGCAGACAAGCCCAAGTTCGCCGCGTGCGAGCCTGTTGTCCGACGTGATCGCATCAGGGTCGACGCCCTCTGGCAGCATATCCACCTGACGGCCAAGCTCGGAAACCGCCTGGCGTTCGCCCAAGGCTGCAAGCAGCTCGAGCCGTTTAGTTTGCAATTCAGCCGCGCCTTCTCCGCGCGGCGCCGCCGACGGTGAGCGCAATGCACGGCTGAGCAGGTCGCGCTCCGCCTCAGTCATCGTCTCGACCTCGAGGGAATTCATCAGGTCCAGAAGAAAATCCGGGTCAGACGAGGTCCAGATACGGTCACTCAGCGCGCGTTCGCCGCGCGCCAGAAGGTTGGTGTTCCAGGCATTCACGTCATCAAGGCCGCTAGTGCGGATCTGCGCGTCTGCCCCAAAACTGATCGACGCTGCCAGAAGCAGCGCCGGAACCGTTCTAGAAAACATTCTCGACCTCCATGCGCACTTCGCCGGCGTCCGGGCGCGAGTTATCAACTTCGGTGCCCAGCCACCAAAGAGTGCCAACAATGGCGATGATCAGGACAGCGAACAGGATGAACCATTTGCGCATTCGAAAGAAACCTCATTGGCATTAGCATGACCGCGATTGTTGCTCGGCAACGTCGAGCCTGTATAGGACACTCATGAGCGAGCTTAAAAGCCCATGACCACAAAGAGTAGCTACACCGCAGATCCGGCACGAATAGGGCAAGCCATCTCTAAACGCACAGTCGCGCTTGTCGGGCTCATGGGCGCTGGCAAATCGACTGTAGGCCGTCGGCTGGCAGAAGTGCTGGGCCGCCAGTTCTATGACAGCGATAATGAGATCGAGAAGGCAGCCGGCCTTTCCATCTCCGACATATTCGCCCTGCATGGCGAGGAAGAGTTCAGGCGCGGCGAACACCGCGTGCTGGAAAGGCTCCTCGGTGAAGCCCCTCATGTCCTCGCGACGGGCGGCGGCGCTTACCTCAATCCCGACACGCGCGACCTGCTGCGCGAAAAAGCCGTGACGATCTGGCTGAATGCCGATCTTGAGACGCTATGGCGCCGCGTTTCCCGTCGCAGCCACCGCCCGCTTCTGAAGGCAGACAACCCAAAAGGCGTGCTCAGCCGTCTTCTCGATGAGCGAACGCCAATCTATGAAAAGGCCGATCTGGTCGTGACCAGTGAGGAAGGCCCTCACCGCGCGACCGTGAACGCTATCCTGAAAGCGCTCGACGAGTGGAGCCAGACGCATAATGACTGAAACAACGACCGCCCTTCATTCGGTGCGCGTCGATCTTGGCGCGCGCAGCTATGACATCAAGATCGGCGCTGGCCTGATCGAGAGCGCAGGCGCAACGCTCGCGCCTCTGACCCGGCAGCCACGCGTTTTCGTGCTGACCGACGGAACGGTCGGCGGGCTCTATGCAGGCGCGCTCGAAAAAAGCCTGAGCGCCGAAGGCCTCGATATGCGCCTCAAGGCCGTGTCTCCTGGTGAGGGCGCAAAGAGCTGGGCAATTCTTGGCGAAGTGCTGGACTGGCTCCTGTCAGAAGGCGCTGGCCGGGACGACGTACTCGTCGCCCTTGGCGGCGGCATCGTGGGGGATCTGACAGGCCTCGCCGCCTCGCTGATGAAGCGCGGCATGACCTTCGTTCAGGTGCCGACGACTCTCCTTGCCCAGGTCGATAGCTCTGTCGGCGGCAAGACCGCCGTAAACGCGTCGCAGGGCAAAAACCTCATCGGCGCCTTCTACCAGCCTGCGCTCGTGCTCGCAGATACCGGCCTGCTCGCCTCCCTGCCGGAAAGAGAGCGTCTCGCGGGCTATGCCGAAATCGTGAAATACGCGCTGATTGACGACCCCGCCTTCTTCGACTGGCTTGAAAGCCATGGCCGCGATGTCGTCGCACTGAAGCAGGAGGCACTGGCTGAAGCGGTCGCCGTATCCTGCCGCGCCAAAGCGCGCATCGTCTCACAGGATGAGCGCGAATCCGGCGTCCGCGCGCTCCTCAATCTGGGTCATACCTTCGGCCACGCGCTGGAGGCTGTGAACGGGTTTCGCGACACCCTCCTGCACGGCGAAGCTGTTGCCGCGGGCATGGCGCTCGCCCTTCGCTATTCTGCGCGCCTCGGCCTGATGGACGTGGCAGACGCACAACGCGCTGAAGCGCTGCTTGAAAAAGCAGGCCTCGTGACACAATTGAACCGCGTGCCAGGGGGTCCATACACATCCAGTGCGCTCGTCGAAGCGATGAAGCAGGACAAGAAGGGCCGCGCCGGAAAGATTCCGCTCATTCTTGCGCGCGGTCTCGGTCAGGCCTTTATCCTGCCAGACGCCGATCTCGCCGATGTCGGCGAATTCTTAGAAGGGGAGCTCCAGCGGAGCTAAGCCATGATTATTGGAACATTTATCGCCATCCTCTGCCTGCTCGGGATGTCGGCTTTCTTTTCAGGCTCTGAGACAGCCCTTACGGCCGCCTCACGCACCCGGATGCACCAGCTTGAGCGTGACGGCGACAAGCGCGCTGCCAAGGTCACAACGCTGATTTCAGATCGCGAGAAGCTGATCGGGGCAATCCTGCTCGGCAACAACCTCGTTAACATTCTCGCCTCGGCGCTGGCGACGACGCTATTCGCTTCGCTCCTGCCGGGCGCGGCAGGTGTGGCGGTCGCCACCGCTGTGATGACCATTCTGGTTCTCATCTTTGCCGAAGTCCTGCCAAAGACCTACGCAATCACGCGCGCAGACCGCATGGCAATGTCGGTCGCAAAGCCGATCTCCTGGCTCGTCGCTGGCGCGGCATGGGTCGTCACTATCATCCAGAGCATCGTGAACTTCACCCTGCGCATGATTGGCGCAAGCGCGCCTGACGCGGACTTCACCGCCGAAGAAGAAATCCGCGGCGCCATCGACTACCACCACTTTGAAGGCGGCGTGGACGAAGCTGACCGCCACCGTCTCGTCGGCGCGCTCGACCTCAAGGACATGACCGTCGAAGAGGTCATGATCCACCGCAAGAACATCACCATGCTGGACGGCACCCTCCCCTCCGGTGAGATCATCCGCCAGGCGCTGAAAAGCCCGCACACCCGCATCCCGCTCTATCAGGCCGATGATGACGAGATTACGGGCATCCTTCACGTGAAGGACCTGCTGCGCGCGGTCGTCCATCACAAGGGCAATATCGACGGGCTCGACCTGACGGAGCTGCTACGTGAACCCTGGTTCGTGCCGGAAACGACGCCGCTACAGGACCAGCTCGACCTCTTCCTGAAAGAGCGCAATCACTTCGCCCTCGTCATCGACGAGTATGGCGAACTCCAGGGCCTGCTGACGCTGGAAGACATTCTCGAAGAGATTGTTGGCGATATCCGCGATGAGCACGACGTGCCGGTTCAGGGTGTGCGTCCACAATCAGACGGATCGGTCATTACCGAAGGCTGGGTAACTATTCGCGATCTGAACCGCGCAACGGGCTGGCAGCTGCCAGACGAGGAAGCCGTCACTGTGGCCGGGCTCGTCATCCACGAAGCCCAGACCATCCCGGAACCGGGCCAGCGCTTTGCCTTTCACGGCCACCGCTTCGACATCATCCGCAAGACCCGCAACCAGATCACGGGCCTGCGGGTCGCCCCCATGCCGGAAGAGCCTGAGGACGACTGACGCTGAAAGATGGCGGGTTCGGGTAGCGCGCTACTGTGCGACCCAGCCGCCATCCATCTGCATGAGCGCGCCATTGATCTGGTTCGCGGCGGGGCTCGTCAGGAACACCGCCATTGCACCGACCTGCTCAACCGTCACAAACTCTTTGGTCGGCTGTGCCGCCAGCAGGACGTTCTGCTTGACCTCTTCCTCACTGATACCGCGCGCTTTGGCGGTATCGGCAATCTGCGCATCGACAAGCGGCGTGTGGACATAGCCGGGGCAAATCGCGTTACAGCGCACGCCGTGCTGGGCCCCTTCCAGCGCAACAACTTTGGTCAGGCCTGCAATTCCGTGCTTGGCCGCGACATAGGCTGACTTGAAGGGCGACGCGACCAGCGCGTGGGCACTCGCCGTATTGATGATGCGCCCCCAGCCTTTCTCCTTCATCTGTCCCATAACGAGACGCGTCGTGTGAAACGCCGCGCTCAAATTCAGCGCGATGATGAGATTCCACTTCTCGACCGGAAATTCATCGACCGGCGCAACGTGCTGGACGCCCGCATTATTGACCAGAATATCGACACCGCCAAAATCGCGCTGCGCGTATCCGATCAGGCCCTCAATCGCCTTGGGGTCGGTCAGGTCAGCGCCAGAAAAGCCAACATCGACGCCAAATTCCGACTTGAAGTCCTCTACGAGTTTCTCGTCCTCGCCCGGCTTGGTGAGGCCATTCAGGATGACATTCGCCCCCTCTTTCGCCAGCGCCCTGGCAACGGCCTTGCCGATACCGCTGGTTGAACCGGTGATGAGTGCCGTTTTCCCGCTGTGCAACATTGGCATCCGTCCTGCTTGAGTGGTTGGTCCGGCTTGTTTAGGACAGACCATCAGAACAGAACAGTAGAGGTTTCCATGGGTGCGGTTTTTCAGTCTTTTCAGGAAGGCTTTCCGACATTCCTGATGTGGACCGGCACGGCCGGCCTCATGCTGATTGTCGCCGTGGCGATTTATATTCTGCTGACACCGTGGAAAGAGCTCGCGCTTGTGCGCGGCGGCAATGGGACTGCAGGCCTTGCCCTTTCCGGCGCGATTGTCGGCCTCGCAATTCCACTCGCATCATGCCTCGCCTCGAGTGTGTCGCTGCCTGACCTGATCCTCTGGGGCATGGTCTCGCTGATACTGCAGCTTCTTGCCTATCGCTTCACTGACCTTCTCCTGCGGGATCTGCCGCGTCGCATCCAGGAAGATGAAGCCGGCGCAGCTATCGTGCTCATCGGGACAAAGCTTGCCAGCGCCATGCTGCTCGCAGCAGGCCTCTGGGATCCAGCACTTCAGCGCCTCGGCTAAAGGGAGCGAGCTATCTTACGCCACCTTCCAGACTGGGTTTTCTACCTGCTTGCGCTCGCGGCGCTGGTCATTGGCGTATTCTCTATTTCGCCAAACCAAGATGCGCCGCCAGCGACGCCGGACTCCGTTGAACGCGAAGGCGCGACGCTGCCGCCGCCATCTGCCTTTGATGAGGCTGTTCTGGTGCGTGTGGAAGCGCCGCGCGACGGCATCGGTACCGCCTTCTCGATCAATACGGATGGCTACTGGCTGACCGCCCGCCACGTCGTCGATGGGTGCGATGATGTCTGGCTTCTCGTCGCCCCGAACCGCTATCTCCCGGTTCGCGACTTTTCTGTCTCGGACACGAATGACCTCGCGCTGCTCTATGCGCCGCCAAGCCTCGCCCCGGTCGCGCTCGACATTTCCAACGATCTTCGCGTTGGCAGCTATGGCTACCATGTCGGCTATCCGCAGGGGCGCCCCGGCGAAGCTGCCAGCCGTCTGATCTCCCGGTCCCGCCTGATCTCTCGCGGTCGCCGTACCGGTGAAGAGTCCGTGCTCGCCTGGGCTGAGACCGGTCGCACCTCTGATCTTGAAGGCACGCTTGGCGGCCTGAGCGGTGGCCCAGTTTACGACGCAGAAGGCAAGGTTCGCGGCGTCATCATCGCTGAAAGCCCCCGTCGTGGCCGCCTCTATAGCGCGTCGCCCGAAACCATCCGCACCTTCCTTGCCGAGCAGGACGTCGTCCCCCTGGGTGAACGCCCCGTTCCGTTTGAGCCAGGCACTTATGGCGGCTCTGCTGACCGCGTCCGCCAGAGCCTCCAGGTCGTGAAGGTCGCCTGCAAGGTCGACGAACCGGAAGCAGACTCATGAATTTCGCTGACCGGCTCATTGCAGCCACAGATGAGTATGGCCCGCTCTGCGTTGGCCTCGACCCGCATGCTGGCCGTATTCCGGACATTTTCGGCGGTGACACGCCAGAAGGCGTCGAGGCCTGGGGCCTTGCGATGGTCGAGGCTGCCAAGGGCCGCACCGGCGTCATCAAGCCTCAATCTGCCTTCTATGAGCGTCATGGCTGGCAGGGCATGCGTGCACTAACCCGCATTCTGGAAGCCGCACGCGACGCTGGCCTCGTCGTGCTTATGGACGCAAAGCGCGGCGATATCGGCTCAACCGCCGAAGGCTATGCGGCCGCATTCCTCGCCGAAACCGCGCCCTTTCCCAGCGATGCGCTGACGGTGAACCCCTATATGGGCGTCGACACGCTGGAGCCGCACGTGAAGGCAGCCGAAGCGAACGGCAAAGGCGTCATCGTCCTTGCCCGCACCTCCAATCCCGGCTCTGCCGACTTCCAGTCGAAATCGCTCGAGGGTGCGCCCCTCTATGAGCGCATCGTCGAAGCGCTCGCGCCAATGATCGAACGCCTCAGGGGCGAGAGCGGCTGGTCTGGTCTTATGCTCGTCACCGGCGCAACCGGCCCACAGGAAGCCCGCCGCCTGCGAGAGCTGGCACCCGACGCGCTTTTCCTCGTGCCAGGCTATGGCGCACAGGGCGCAGGGGCCGCAGACGCCATGAGCGGCTTTGTCCTGCGCGGAAACCGCCTTTCCGGCGGCGTAGTCAGCGCATCTCGCTCTGTCAGCTTCCCGCCAGAGGCCCAGTCTGCCTCGACCCTCGACGAGTGGCGCACCGCGATCGCAGGCGCCATCAATGCCGCGCAGGCCGATCTCATGGTCGCCGCAACGCGCTGAAAATGCCCTCCTGCCCTGACGTTGCGTCCACCTCGACAAGGCTATCGAAAACCGTAGCATGACACGGGCATCGGCCACGGCAATGATAAGGCCGGTCTTGAGGAAACACTGGAGGGATCATGAAACCTGTACGCCTGGTTGCGACGGCTGCGCTGTCTGCACTCTGGCTGACGGCATGCGGAAACCCGTCTGAGGACGCGGCCGATGTCGAAGCCCCAAACCCACCCGAGGCAGATGAAGCCTCTCCGACCGGCGCGGCCGCTGTCGATGAGGCCCGCCTCTCGAATGCAGCCTCAACGCCTGCCGAGTGGCTGACCTATAACGGCACCTATGAAGAGCAGCGCCACTCTGCGCTGACTAATATTTCCGCAGAGAACATCTCTGAGCTGGCGCCAGCCTGGACGTATGAGCTGAATACCGGGCGCGGTATTGAATCGACGCCGATCGTCGTCGACGGCGTGATGTACCTCACCTCCTCCTGGTCGGTCGTCTACGCACTTGATCCTGTCACCGGCGAAGAGCTCTGGGTGCACGACCCGGAAGTCGACCGCGCAGTTGGCGTGAAAGCCTGCTGCGATGTCGTAAACCGCGGTGTCGCTGTCTATGATGGCAAGGTCTATGTCGGTGTGATCGATGGCCGCCTCCAGGCCCTCGATGCCGAAACCGGCGAAGTGGAATGGAGCGTCGTCACCGTCGACCAGTCCAAGCCGTACACGATCACCGGCGCGCCGCGCATCGTCAAAGGCAATGTCCTCATCGGGAATGGCGGCGCCGAACTCGGCGTCCGTGGCTACCTTTCTGCTTATGACGCAGAGACGGGTGACCTCGACTGGCGCTTCTACACGGTGCCGAACCCGAACAAGGAACCGGACGGCGCAGCCTCCGATGCGATCTTCGCAGAACTCGCCAATGACACATGGGGCGATGATGGCGCATGGGTCAGCGATGGCGGCGGCGGCACAGTCTGGGACGCGATCGTCTATGACGAAGTGAACGACCAGGTCATCTTCGGCGTTGGCAACGGCTCTCCGTGGAACGCAGATCTGCGCGACCCGAACAGCGACGGCGACAACCTTTTTGTTTCGTCCATCGTCGCAGTCGATGCCACGACGGGTGAGTATAAGTGGCACTATCAGACCACGCCGCGCGATAACTGGGACTACACCGCCACCCAGCACATCATGCTGGCCGACCTGCCAGTGGGTGAGAACGGTGAAACCCGCCGCGTCGCCATGCAGGCGCCAAAAAACGGCTTTTTCTACGTTGTCGACGCAGAGACTGGCGAGCTGATCTCCGGTGAACCCTATGCCGCGATCAACTGGGCTGAAGGCCTCGATGAGGATGGCCGTCCGATCGAAAACCCTGAAGCGCGCAACAACGACCCCGAAACCTATGCTGGTTTCGTGCAGGTCCCTGCCCCATACGGTGCCCACAACTGGCATCCAATGGCGATGAACCCGGATCTTGGCCTCGTCTACATCCCTGCGATGGAGCTTGGTCAGGCCTACATCACAGACCCACGCTTCCAGTCGAAGCCCGCCAAGTGGAATACCGGCATGGACTTCTCCGCCGGCATGCCGCTTCGCTATCCTGAAGGTACCGTCCAGGCGCTGCGCGCAGCCGCAAAAGGCACGCTGGTGGCATGGGACCCAGTCGCTCAGGAGGCCCGCTGGACAGTTGAGCATGGTGCTGGCTGGAATGGCGGCATTCTTTCCACCGCAAGCGGCATCATCTTCCAGGGCCAGCTTGATGGCACCTTCGCAGCCTATGACGGCGCAACAGGTGAAGAACTGTGGAGCGACCAGCTCAATTCCGGCGCGCTCTCCGGTCCGATGACCTATGAGGTCGATGGCGAACAGTATGTCACCATCACGACTGGCTGGGGCCATGCCTATGGTCTCGCTGCGGGCATGCTGTTCAAGGACGCTGTGCCACCAGCACTCGGCAAGGTGATCACCTTCAAGCTTGGCGGCGAAGCTGAAATCCCGCCACTCGATACCGATCTCATCGTCGAACCAGAGCCAAAGGCAGAGCCTTTTGGTGACGAAGAGATGCTGGAGGCCGGCCTTATCCACTACTCGCGCAACTGCGGCGTCTGTCACGGTCTGCTCGGCATCAGCTCCGGCGTGCTGCCAGATCTTCGCTGGTCGACCTACACGGCGAGCGCGGATGCCTGGAACAATGTCGTGATGAATGGTGCCCTCGCCGGCAATGGCATGGTGTCCTTCAGCGACGTCCTGACACCAGAAGACTCCGAAGCGATCCGTGCCTATGTCGTGACCCAGGCGCACATGAACCGCGAGGATGTCAGCAATCAGGATATCCAGGAAGAAGCTGTCGGCCCCGGAATGGACCCGGACGCAGACCCTGAACTGGAAGCTGACGAACAGTAAGCCGCAGCGCTTGCAGCTTTCGCTGCAGGACCGGAAGTCATAAACTCCCCGGCAGACCCGCCGGGGAGTTTTTTTCCATGCACATTTTGCTTGCGATTTTTGGCGTCGTGGCAGCGCTTGCGCTCTGGTATCACCGGATCCGGATGATCTCGACCGCGGCACGCGGCTCCTATCGTGCTGCTCGTACCCTTGCGGGGCGCCGAGCCAGCAAAAGCACGGCGCCAAAGCCGGACGGAACTCCATTGGGATCGGTAACTGACCCTCGTCAGGCTGCCGTTGTCATGATGATGCAGATCGCTGGGCCCGAAGGCGCGCTCTCTGACCGCCAGGATGCTGCGATCCGGGACGAAATAAAGGCACACTTTGGATGCTCGGAAATGGACGCCGAAGACCTGATGGCGAAGGCTGGCTGGGCCGTTCGCAATGCACCGCCACCCCAGAAGGTGATGGCTCGTATGAGCGACATCGTTATTCACTCTCCTGGCATGGGACCGAAAGAGTTCGACGACCTCTGCGCCATGCTGGAGAATGTCGCCGTGACAGACGGACGGGCCAATTCCAACCAGCGCGACCTCATCCAGATCTGGCGCCGCAAGGCGGGCCTGAACTGAACCGCTTGGCAGGAGCGGGCGCGGCGCTGTACAAGCCATGCCCATGAGCGACGCCTACGAAAAACGTGTCCGCAAGGACAATTGGGGAAACTTCTCCGTCCTGCGCCACCGCGCCTTTGATGGCGTGCTGGTCACGTCGAAGAATTCCGGCACCCATTGGGTCAAATACATGTTCTCGGTGGCGCTTGCCGACACCTACGGGGTGCCGCGCCCGGAATACTTCTCCGAGAATGCGGTGCGTCCCTACATCGGCTGGCCGAAGGACAAACCGACCTTCCCGGAGCTGCCGCGTCTCGCCTTCAGCCACACCATCCCGCACAAGCTGGCTGATTGGACATGGGCGCGCGGCATTGCAGGCCTGCCGCCTTACGTTCTTTTCGTGCGCCACCCGATGTCCATCCTCGCCAGCCACCATGCCAAGTGGAACCATGAGCTTGAGGTGGACTGGCTGGACTATCTTCGCGGCGACCCGTCAGGCTCGGTCTATCGCTGTGACCTCTACTGGCTCGCCCGCTTCTGGAACCGCTGGGGCGACATCCTCGAAAAGGCGGGCGACCGCATTTACCGCGTGCACTATGAAGACACCCGCGCCAATCCGCGCGCCATTCTTGGCGGTATGGCCGCTCATTGGCAGATCAGCCTGACCTCCAAGGCACTGGACGGCGCGCTCAAGGCCGGCACCAAGGAAGCGATGGCCAAGAAGGTCGATCCGGACGCCGAAGCGAACGTGCTCCAGTTCCGCAAGACGCCGCTTAGCGAGCAGTTCTCAGGTGAAGCGCTGGAGATTTACCGGGGCCGCGTGACGGAGCTTTTCCGTCACGACCTCGGCTATGACCTCATGAATCTTCCGAAGACGTAAAGCCGGCGCTACGGCCGTTTTCGTCATACTTGATCCACCAAGGCTCTGCCGCCGCTTCTGCGGCGAGCTTGACCATCAGCGGATGGGACATGACGGCCACCATATAGGCCTGCGCCGTTGTTGAGCGCGGCAGGTCATAGGTCAGGAAACGCGTGACGACAGGTGCATAGACCGCATCAGCTGCACTCCAGGCACCAAACAAGTACGGCCCGCCAGACTTTTCCAGCGCGCTGCTCCAGATTGCATCGACGCGCAGAATGTCATTGGCGAGCGCTTCGGACATTTCCGGGCGGCCATGACGCGAGCGGATATCCATCGGACATTCGCGCCGGAGCGTCGGAAAGCCTGAATGCATCTCTGCTGAGATAGCGCGTGCTCTGGCCCGCGCCTTGGGGTCTGCAGGCCAAACCCCTGCGTCGGGATAACGGTCTGCCAGCCATTCGATGATGGCAAGAGAGTCCCAGACCGTCTCATCATCCCAGAGCAGGAGCGGCACTTTCCGCGTCGGGCTGATCTCAGCAAGCCGCGCCGTCGTGTCCGGAAAATCCAGCGGGACGATCTCCTCTTCGACCTCGAGGCCCAGATGCCGAACCATCAGGAGCGCCCTGATAGACCAGCTGGAATAATTCAGGTTGCCACTGACAAATTTGCGCATCTGAGGTCGTCCTATTCCGGCTTTCCGACGCCGAGCAGCCATCTGAAGGGACGGATCTCCACCGCGTCGAACAGACCCGCCTTCGCGTACGGGTCATCCGCCGCCCACGCCTTGGCATCGGCAAGCGTCGGAAACTCCACCACGAAGGTCGACCCGGCAAACGTCTCGCCATCATCGGCGAAAACTGGTCCGGCCATCAGGATCTTGTCGGCATGCGCTTTCGCCCAGTCGAGGTGAGCTGGCCGGTTCTCCATGCGCAGGGGAAGCGCGCCAGCCTTGTCGCGGGCATTGATCAGGAATTGCGCCATATCAGAGACCTTCGTGCGTAAATGGACGATTGAGAAGCGCGGTCATTGCCTCATCGACATTCTTCTGACCGGCCAGAATTTCATGGACCGCATAGCAGATCGGCATGGCGACACCTTCGCGCGCGGCGAGCTCTGTCAGCGCAGGTGCCGTTGCGACGCCTTCAGTGACCGAATTGCGCTCTGCGAGAATATCTTCCGCTGACCGGCCCTGCCCCAGCGCCTTGCCAAAGCTCATATTCCGCGACTGCGTCGACGAACAGGTGAGGACAAGGTCGCCAAGGCCGCAGAGGCCTGCCAGCGTCTGCTGCTGCGCGCCCATCGCGACCGCAAGTCGCGTCATCTCCGCAAAGCCGCGAGAGATCAGCGCCGCATGGGCCGACTTGCCAAGCTCCAGGCCTTCGACAATCCCGCAAGCGATGGCGAGCACATTCTTTACAGCCCCGCCAATCTCAGCACCGATCAGATCATTCGACCAATAGGGACGGAAGGCGCTCCGTCCGATGGCCTGCATCAGCGTCTGGCCAAGTTTCACATCGGCGCAGGCAAGCGTCACCGCAGTCGGCAAGCCGCGCGCCACATCTGCCGCGAAGCTTGGGCCGGACAGCACGGCTGGCGTGGCTTTCGGCATCGTCTCATGCACGACATCCGTCATCAGGCTCAGCGTATTTTTCTCGATACCCTTCGAGCAAAGCAGCACAGGCACGCCGGGCGACAGGTGTTCGGCAAGCCTTTCAAAGCTTGCCCGCGCATGCTGGGCTGGCACGACCGCAAGTATGGCCTCGCATCCAGCCAGGATGGACATGTCGTTTGATGCCTGCATGGCGGGTAGATCAATACCCGGCAGGAAAACCGGGTTCCCCTTGCCAGCGCTCAGCGCCTCGGCAACTTCGCTTTCCAGCGCCCAGACCCGGACATCGCGCCCGGCTTTCGCGGCGGTCGCCGCAAGCGCTGTTCCCCAGGCGCCCGCGCCCAATACTCCAATGGTCTGCATATCAGCCTTCCTGTGCCAAGAGGCCGCTGAAGAATTTATTGATCATTCAGACGATTTCCGTATCTTCAGGCCATGAGTGACAAATCCAAGACCCGTGAGCAGATCCTCGATGCGGCCATGAACCGTATCAAACACTACGGCTATGGCAAAACAACCATGTCCGAAATCGCAAGCGATTGCGATATGTCGGCGGGAAATATCTATCGTTTCTTTGCGTCCAAGCTGGATATCGCCGAGGCAATGGCGCGCCAGTTTAACGCAGAGCTCTACCAGTCCTATTCAGAGATCGCGCGAAGCAACGGCCCGCCAGCTCAGCGCCTGCGTCAGGTCTTTCATTACAATCTGGACCAGACTTTCGATGCGATAGAGCGCGAAGCGAAAATCCTCGAAGTCGCAGAGGTGCTTGGTGAGGAACGCCCTCTCTT
The DNA here is from genome assembly GCA_019448215.1 of Thalassovita mediterranea. NCBI lineage: Bacteria > Pseudomonadati > Pseudomonadota > Alphaproteobacteria > Rhodobacterales > Roseobacteraceae > Thalassovita > Thalassovita mediterranea. The sequence continues at coordinate 1,036,007 of CP080408.1, forward strand.
CATGAATGAAGGTCTGGCGCAGGAGCGCATCTACCTCTGCACAATTCTTGAAGACGGCGTCGAGCGCGGCGACTTCGCGCCAATTGCTGACTGCAACTACACCGCCGAAATGATCCAGTCGGCGCTGATGAAGTACCGGTTTCCGCAGCTTTTCTCCCGCCTCACCCTCCCGAAGCTCCGCCGTGAGCTGAATGGCGTCCTCGACATCATCATCGCGGGCCTCGCCAAAGGCATCGAAAAGACGCCGGAGACTGAACACTAAATAATTTTGAAATCATTCATTGATTGCCAGATTGAACGGTGCTATATCCTTCTTACCGGAGCAGACAGGCTCGCCTGCCCGGCTCTTTTGAGAAGGACAAAAAACAATGAGCGTTTCCTCCACTGAAACCCGTCAGGGTATCTTCGCACTCCTGGTCAGCCTCCCGATGGCCGCCAGCCTCTGCGCTTTCGTGATGCTCGGATCCGGGCTCCTGATCTAGAAACCGTCAGGCAAACGAGACAAAGCCCCGCCAGCGCGACGCTGACGGGGCTTTTTCGTGTCTGGCTTCTGAGTATGAAGCTGGCCGCTATTCGACCGTGACGGACTTCGCGAGATTGCGCGGCTGGTCCACATCAGTGCCCTTCTCCACCGCCACATGATAGGCGAGCATCTGGATCGGAAGCGAATAGAGGATCGGCGCGATGAACGGGTCGCAGTCCGGCAGTTCGATCCGGCTTGCAGGGGTTTCACCCGCTGCTCTCACACCGGCTGCATCAGAAATCAGGACAACCTCGCCCCGGCGGGCCGCGACTTCCTGCAAATTGGACAGCGACTTGTCGAACAGCCCATCGAAAGGCGCGACGAACACCACCGGCGTTTCTTCATCGATGAGCGCAATCGGACCGTGCTTCAGCTCGCCAGATGCGTAGCCTTCCGCGTGAATGTAGCTGACCTCTTTCAGCTTCAGCGCGCCCTCAAGCGCAATCGGGTAGTGCACGCCCCGGCCGAGATAGATGACGTCACTTGCCTTCGCGATGTCGCGCGAGAGCTCTGCAATCCGCTCATCAAGCTGCAGCGTTGTCGACATTAGGCGTGGCAGTTCAGTCAGTGCGCGCACAAGCCGGATTTCAGCGTCCCGCGAAATCTGCTCACGCGCCCGGCCAGCGGAAATGGCTACTGCTGCTAGCGCTGCCAGCTGCGCGGTGAACGCCTTGGTGGACGCAACACCGATTTCCGGGCCGGCCAGTGTTGGCAGGACAAGATCAGCTTCGCGCGCAATTGACGACGTCGGCACATTAACAACCGCAGCCGTCTTCAGTCCCTGCTCCTTACAATAGCGGAGCGCCGCCAGCGTATCGGCGGTTTCGCCTGACTGGCTGACAAAGAGTGCAAGGCCGCCCTCCTTGGCGAGCGCAGGTTCGCGGTAGCGAAATTCCGACGCGATATCGGTTTTGACCGGCAGGCCGGCACATTGCTCGAACCAGTATTCGGCCACACGCGTCGCAAAGTGGGCCGTGCCACAGGCGATCATGTAGAGATACTTCACCTCGGACCAGTCGATCGCGTCGGCGCCCTCACCGGGCAGCTCAACGGTCTGGCGAAGGATATTCGTATAGGCACCAATCGTGCGGCCCGTTGAGTCTGGCTGCTCGAAGATTTCCTTCTGCATGAAGTGGCGATAATTGCCCTTCTCTGCTGCAGCGCCCGCGCCCTGCACAATGCTGACCGCGCGCTCGACCGGCTTGTCCTTGCGATCAAATATCTCATAGCTCTCATGGCTGAGGACGCAGACATCGCCTTCTTCGAGATAGATGACGCGATTGGTGAAAGGCGCGACCGCGAGGGCGTCAGAGCCAAGGAACATCTCACCTTCGCCCACGCCAATCGCCAGCGGAGAACCTTTGCGTGCACCGACCAGAAGGTCGGATCGGCCTTCAAAGAGAAGCGCAAGCGCGAATGCCCCATGCAGGCGCGCCACCCCGGCTTTTACGGCCTCAACCTCACCCATCCCCTTCTTCAGGTTGGACGCGATGAGGTGGGCAATCGTTTCGGTATCTGTCTCTGTCTCAAAATGGTGGCCTTCGGCTTCCAGTTCCTGGCGCAGCTCCCGGAAATTCTCGATAATCCCATTGTGAACCACGGCTACCGGCCCGGACACGTGCGGGTGCGCATTGCCCACAGTCGGTGAACCGTGCGTCGCCCAGCGGGTATGACCTATGCCCTGATTGCCGGTCAGCGGATCGGCGGCAATCGCCTCGTCCAGGTTGATAAGCTTGCCCGGCGCGCGGCGTCTGTCCATCTTGCCGCTGGCGTCGATGGTCGCAATGCCGGCGCTGTCATAACCGCGATACTCAAGACGCTTCAGCGCATCAACGAGCCGCGGCGCTGCAGGCTCGTTGCCGAGGATACCGATAATACCGCACATATATGTGTCGCCTCCGTGAGTGCTCAGCCTTCCTCTAGAAAACCGGAAGGCCACAGGTCATTGCAAAAAGCGTGACGTTTTATGTCAGCCCTCGTTCCCCAGAAGGGTGCAGGCTTCACCTGATAAGGTGATTACCCGCTTTGGTTAAAGGTATTGTTGCAACTTGAGGCTATAGTGGCTTTCACGGACTTGGCACGTTCAGTGAATGTATGCGAAGTCGCTTGGAAGACGGGAGGCCGCCAATGACGCGCAAATATTTCGGTACAGACGGCATTCGCGGCACGGCGAACACGCCGCCGATGACACCTGAGATCGCGATGCGTCTCGGCATGGCCGCTGGGAAGTATTTCCGCCGCGGCGGCACACGGCGCCATTCGGTCGTGATCGGCAAGGATACACGCCTCTCTGGCTATATGATCGAGCCTGCGCTGGTGGCAGGCTTCACTTCGGTTGGTATGGACGTGACCCTCTTCGGCCCACTGCCGACGCCCGGCGTCGCCATGATGACCCGTTCGCTGCGCGCAGATCTCGGCGTCATGATCTCTGCCAGCCACAATGCGTTCGAGGATAATGGCCTCAAACTCTTCGGGCCAGACGGCTACAAACTCTCCGACGAAATCGAGCTCGAAATTGAAAGCCGGATGGACCGCGCGCTCGACGACAAACTCGCGGCGCCGTCTGCGCTGGGGCGCACCCGCCGCGTCGATGATGCGCAGGCCCGCTATATCGAGATCGTAAAGGCAACCTTTCCACGCGGGATGCGCCTGTCTGGCCTTCGCGTCTGCGTCGACTGCGCAAATGGCGCAGCTTACAAGGTCGCCCCGACCGCCCTTTATGAACTTGGCGCCGAAGTCTTTCCGATCGGCGTGGCGCCGGACGGCTTCAATATCAACCAGGAAGTCGGCAGCACGCATACGCTGGCACTCCGCGAAGCGGTGGTTAAGTATCGCGCCGATATCGGTATCGCGCTCGATGGCGATGCCGACCGCTGCATCCTCATCGATGAAAAGGGCAATGAGATTGACGGTGACCAGCTGATCGGCCTGATCGCCGGCGACTGGAAAAAGCGCGGCCTGCTCGCCCGCGACGGCGTAGTCACCACCGTCATGTCCAATCTGGGCCTTGAGAACTACCTCAAATCCCAAGGCCTCAGCCTTGAACGCACCAAGGTTGGCGACCGTTATGTCGTCGAGCGGATGCGCGAGGGCGGCTTCAATCTTGGCGGCGAACAGTCCGGCCATATCGTCGTCTCTGACCATGTCACCACCGGCGACGGCATGATCGCCGCGCTCCAGGCCCTCGCCGTCATGGTGGAGACCGGCAAGCCACTGTCGGAAATTGCGAGAGTCTTCGAGCCCGTGCCGCAGAAGCTCGTAAACGTCCGATACAAGAGTGAGGCGCCGCTGGAGCAGGACAGCGTCAAGCAGGTCATCAGCGCCGTAGAGGCACGGCTCGGCAGCTCAGGCCGTCTCGTCATTCGAAAGTCAGGCACCGAGCCACTTATCCGCGTCATGGCAGAGGCAGAAGATGCCGACGCCATGGAAACCGCGGTCAATGAAGTCGCCGATGCAGTTCGCTCAATAGGCTAGCTGTCCCGACAGAACTAGCCTGATACTTGCAATCCACCTGTCAGACTGTCCTATTCAGGGAGAGAAGCTGACATGGCTACGGCACCAAAGATCGTTGCGCTCACGGCAGGCGGCCCGCACGCCTGGATCATGATCAATACGCTAAGGGAGCGCTTCGGCGACTTCCAGGTCATCCGCGAGGAAGGCGAGTCACAATCAACGCTGTGGCGTCGTCGCCGCAAACTTCTCGGGCCGTTGAAGGTAGCCAGCATGCAGGCTGCGCGCATTCCTATCAAACTCACCAGCAAGGGCAGCCAGGACACGATTGCCAAGCTCATCGCGCGCGAAAAGCTGGAACCTGAACCACGCAGCGACATGCGTATAATCGACGTGCCATCGGTGAATTCCGATCAGTGCCGCGCCACGCTGAAGTCGCTCAACCCGAAAGCTGTGTTCGTGGTCTCGACGCGCATGATCTCGAAGAAGACGCTCGCCAGTATCGACGCGCCGTTCATCAATTACCATTCTGGCATCAATCCGGCCTATCGCGGCATGTTCGGCGGCTATTTCGCCCTCGCCAACGGAGAGCCGGAGCATTTCGGCGCCACGGTACACCTCGTCGATCATGGCGTGGATACCGGCGACATCCTCTACCAGTCGCGCCTCCGGGCCGAACCGGAAGATAACTTCCACACCTATCTCTGGCGGATGGCTGCAGGCAGCCGCGATATCGTCGTGCGCGCCATGGAGGACGCAATCAACAGCTCACTTCGCCCACAGAAAGTCGACCTGCCATCGAAGCAGTATTTTGCCCCAACGCTGGGCGGCTATCTCTGGAGCGGGCTCAGCCGGGGCGTCTGGTAGCGCGCCTCAAACGTCTTGCACCATCGCGGCGCTGAACTGCGCACTTAATCTCAATGCCTGGCTCCACTGCGCCAGCCTCGCTGAGATGATTTCTTCAGCAGCCTCAGCCGGCGCACTATCCCGCACCAGGAATGGAAGCGCCGTTGTCTCTGATGCGTCGGCTCTGTCATCGATATCCAGACGTTGGTAGCGCCCATCCCACACACCATCACTCCACGTCTTGCGCGCTTCGCCGGGGTCTCTCCCAATTAGCAGATGGTCGCCGCGACGCTGCACCCACGCCCCACCCAGCGTGACACGGCTCCCCGGCCCGTCAGAGACGATCGTTTCGGCAAGCGCCGACAGAGACGGAGCCGGCGCGCCATGGCTGCTCCCCGACGCTGCCTGCAGAAGCATATCGAGAAACCGGGCCCAAACTGCGAGCGCAGCTTCAACCCGCCCGAGCTCGACCTCGATCAGGCCGCTCGGATCTGTACGCACCGCCCCGGTCAACAGCCTCGACAGCTGCAAGTCCTCAAACGCCCGGAGGCGCATAGCGTCGAAACCGATCCGCCCCAGCTGCGCGCCATCCAGCGCCGCAAGGAGCCTGCGCACACGCACACGCTCATAATAGTCTGCATCATTGCTGGGGTCGCTGATCCAGTCCTGCCCGCTCGCCTCAAGGTCCGCGACAAGCTCCTCTCGCCGTGAGGCGAGAAGCGGCCGCGCCAGCAGGATACCGCGCCCTTCAGGCCAGACCGGACAGATGGAGACCGGCTGCGGCCCAACCGCACCCGCAAGCCGTACTGGCCGCGACAGACGCATCAACAACGTCTCCACCACATCTGTCAGCGTATGGCCGAGGAGCACGGCGCCTGCGCCTGCCTTGCGTGCAGCCTCTGCCAGCAGGATATGCCGGGCCCTCCGGGCAGCATTCTGACTGCGCTTGTCCGGCGACCATGTCAGGATTTCAGCGGCAATCCCGCGATCATGAGCCAGATCAGCCACCCAGCGCGCCTCTTTGGCCGCTTCAGGGCGCAGGCCATGATCAATCGTCAGGACGAGCAGGTCGCGGCCGCGCTTTTCTGCCCACGTTCCTGCAAGGTTCAGCAGGCTGAGCGAGTCGCCCCCACCCGATACAGCAACGCAGACCGGGCCTTGCGACCCGGCTGCCACCGCATCGATGAGCTGACAGCTATAGGCGTCTAGGCGCTGCACCCTGCACGCGTGCGTTCCAGGGCCGCGAGGTTACGCGTCACGCCCGAAGCGTTCGGATATTGCTGCGGCAGGACATCCAGAGCCTCACAGGCGCGGTCGGTATCACCAACAAGCCGCATGGAGCGGGCCAGCTTGACGAGCGCATCCGGCGCGCGCGCATCGTCTGGATATTCGCGGATCATTTTCAGATAGGCCTCACCGGACTCGCCATAGGCTTCCTGCTGGAACAGGGTTTCGGCAAGCCAGTACTGCGCTTCGCCTGCCTGCGGATCATCAGAGAAACGATCAAGGAAGGCACGGAACGCTTCCTCGGCGCCGGCATAGTCAAACTTCAGGAGGCGGGATTTCGCCGCCGCAAAAAGCGGGCCTGCCTCACCCGGAAGGTCGCTGGCGCTCAACGTACCGAGCGAGCCTTGATAATTCGGATTGCCCGCGTCACCCGTTTGCGTTGTCGCAGGTGCCCGCTCTTGCGAGTTCGCGCCGCTATTGCTGGTTCCGCGCATCTCGGTCGCTGAAGACGTCTGGGTCTCGCTCCGGCTCGTGGTCGGCGCTGTCTCCTGAACCTCATCGACCTCAGCGCGGTTCTGACTGACGTCCTCCTGCAGGGCGGAGATCTGGCGCTGAAGGCGCTCATTCTGCTCGGTCAGCTCACGGATGGACTGGCCAATGCGCTGGTCGTCCCGCTGCATCCGTTCGGACTCATCGCGCGATTGGGACAGAAGGAATTGCAGGGTCTCGACCTCGCCGTTCAGACGATTGATTTCGTCTTCCAGACGCTTCTGCTCCAGATCCATCTGCGCCATGCGCTGGCGCATATCATTGACGGTCGTTGCCAGGTCTCCGCTGGTTGCGCCGCGGGTGATGGGCGCGCGATTGGACTGGGCGCCAGCCTCTATCGGGGCAAGCAGCGCGAGCGCGGCGATAAGCGGGACCATACGGATCATGAAAGGGCCTCTTCGGGGCAGTAGGTGCACGATTTCAGCATATAGATAAGAAAAAAGCCGGGGCCAAATTATGACGCCCGGCTTTCTGTATCAGCTATTGTCAGTCCAGAGCGCTTAGCTGCTCGGGCCGCCCATGATCTGGGTGAACGCGTTGCGGTTCATCGCCCATGCAGCTTCGTTCGACTCTGGCGCGATCGGGCGCTCCTTGCCGTAGGAAACCGTGTCGATGCGCGAAGGCGTAACACCAAGGTTCACGAGGTAGTCGCGAACCACAGAGGCACGGCGCTCACCGAGTGCGAGGTTGTACTCACGGGTGCCGCGCTCGTCGGCATTGCCTGCAACCAGGATGCGGACGTTCGGGTAGTTTTGCAGCCAGGCAGCCTGACGCTGCAGCACAGCCTGGTCGTCGCCATCGAGACGGTACTGGTCGAGGTCGAAGTAAACGCGGTCGCCGACATTCACGCGGAAGTCTTCGAGAGAGCCAGCAGCCGGACCAGCGTCGATCACGCGGTTCGGAGTTTCGATGTCGGACTCGCGGACCGGACCGGTATTCGCATTGCCGTTATCGGAAACTTGCGACGCCGAATTGTCGACCGGATCTGGCTTCGATGCGCAAGCAGCGGCGCCGAGGATCAGGGCGAGGGAAGCAGTAGAAAGAACTAGACGACGCATTGGTTACTCCTTCGTAAGGTCGTTGGCGCGACCCATTAGTGTCGGATTTTGTCAACTTCGTGGCTGACGATAGGTTCCTGAAAAAATATTCAGCGGCAGGGCTTTCTGCACTCGCCGCGGCTCGTATCCTAGTTCAGAAGCGGCGACCATGCCGGATCGGACGCCTGTGTCGGGGTCGGAATCTGGCGCAGGTTGCGGCCGGTCAGATCGACGGACCAGAGCTGCGGTCCAGCGCCCGGCGCGCGCTCACGGAAGAAGGTAATGACGCGCCCGTTCGGCGACCATTCCGGACCTTCGTCCAGATAGGACTCGGTCAGAACACGCTCGCCTTCGCCATCAGTGCCAATGACACCGATTGAGAAGCGGCCACGCGACTGTTTGGTGAAGGCGATGAGGTCACCGCGCGGGCTCCAGACTGGCGTAGAATAGCGGCCCGAGCCGAAGGTAATACGGCAGGCCGTATCACGTCCGCCCGACGGGCAGGTCAGCGGTGAGCCGTCCGTATTCATGATGTACAGTTGCGGGCTGCCACCACGGTCAGAGTTGAAGACAATCTGGCGTCCGTCAGGCGACATGGAGGGCGATGTGTCGATTGCCGGATGGTCCGTCAGCCTGCGCGTACTCTGCGTGACAAGGTCTCTCAGATAGATGTCGGAATTGCCGTTCACCGCCTGCGTCAACAGCACCGACTGGCCATCGCGAGAGAAGCGCGGCGCAAATGTCATGTTCTGGAAATTGCCGAGCACTTCCTGGCGACCACTCTGGATGTCGAACAGATAGACGCGCGGACGGTTATTCTCGAACGACATATAGGTGATCTGCTGGTTCGAAGGCGAGAAACGCGGCGTCAGGACCGTGAACGTGCCGGAGGTGAGGTATTTCACATTGGCGCCGTCAGAATCCATGATTGCGAGGCGCTTGGTGCGGTCATCCTTCGGGCCGGTTTCGGCAACATAGACGATACGCGAGTCGAAATACGGGTCTTCACCGGTCAGGCGGGCATAGATCGTGTCTGCGATCTTGTGCGCGATACGGCGCCAGTCTTCGGGCTTTGCCGTAAAGCGGCGGCCGGCCTGACCTTCAAGGCGCATGACTTCCTCGCCATAGACATCCCAGAGGCGAACGGACGCGCGGATAAACTCGACGCCCTCGATGGTCACACGGTCAACTTCGCCCACGACCAGCGCATCGGTCTGGATGATCTTCCAGTCGGCAAAACGCGGCTGGGTATTGATCGACAGGTCGCGCTGGATGAAGGCGCTCTGCGGTGTGATCTCGAAGAGGCCGGTCGACAGAAGGTCATTCTGGATGACTGACGTGATATCCGTCGCCAGCTGCCTGTCCGCGCCTTCTGCTTCGAACACAGGAATTGCGATCGGCGTCGGCTTCAGCGTGCCTTCGGAAATGTTCACGGTCACCTGCGCCGTCGCGGCGGGAATGACCGCCACAAAGGCAGCGAAGAGATAGGCGGCAATTGATTTCATCATCTGGCTATCGCCCTTTCCTGACGTCTAGTTACCCGTAAAAGCCGGGCCGAGATTGATATTGGCTTCCTTCCAGAGATCGTAATCATCCCTCGGAAGCCGGTATGGTTGACACTTCTGGACCGCGCGCTGCGCCCGTTCGATCGCAAGCTGCATTGGCCGGTCCCCGATCGGCGCGCGCGACGGGCGCACCAGGTCGAGATCGATCAGGTTGCCTTCTGCATCGAGGCGTGCCCGCATGCTGACATTAAGCCGTTCCGGTTCTGGCTGATCGCCGACACCGTCCCAGCACGGATAGATCTGATTGTAGAGCAGCTGCTCGATCCGGACAGTGTTGGCCGTGCGATCGCCTGCGCCGGCACGCCGCTCCTGCGGGGCGGGCGTTTCTTCGCGCGGCTGTGTTTCACGGCGCGGCGCCTGCGTTTCCCGGCGGGTCTCACGCTCGCTCTGGAAGGTCGATTCTGCCGAGTTCAGGAGATTGTCGAGCGCGCTGCTATTACGCTTCGGGTTCGGCGCGGCCGGACGCTCTTCCTTTGGTTCCTCTGGCGGCGCTTCTTCTTCCTCGTCAGGCTCTGCCTCGAAGTTTGGAAGAATGTCGTCATCCTCTTCAGGCGGAGCAGCCTCGCGAGCCGTTTCGACCTCATCGACCGGAATGTCCCGCTCGTCCGGGATCTCCTCGACCGGAAGCTCTTCGTCTTCCTCAGGCTCCGGTTCCGGCTCTGGCTCGAGCTCTTCTTCCGGTTCCTGCGGTTCGATAACCGGCGCGACATTCGTCATCTCACCGACATCGACCAGTTCGACCGGCACAACGACAAACTCATCCTCCGTCACGGTCGTGCCGACGTAGGGCCAGGCGATATAGCCTGCGCCAATCACTGCAGCATGCAGCATGATGGATGCCGGAAGGCCTCGGATCATATCCTAGCGCGACTCCTCGGCCTGAGGGTCTGTGACGAGCGCAATATTGCGATAGCCGGCGCGCTGCATGCGGGTCATGACGCCCATGACCTGACCATAATTCACGCCCTCATCTGCCCGCAGGAAGATGCGCTCTTCATAGCCCTCGCCCGCGATCGCATAGAGCGTGGAGACGAGCTCCTCGGGGTTCACGCGCGTTTCCTGGATATAGATCGCCCCGCTGGAGTCGAGCGACACCGAAAGCGGCTGGCTCTGCGGCGCGCGCAGGTTCTCTGCTGACGCTTTGGGCAGAGAGACCTCCACGCCCGTTGTCAGCAGCGGCGCCGTGATCATGAAAACGATCAGCAGCACGAGCATGACATCGACGAGCGGGGTCACATTGATTTCTGCGGCCATCGCGCGGCGGCCGCGGTTTCGCCCTGACGGGCCAGCAGCAAATCCTCCAGCCATGACTTACGCTCCGAGGTCCGAAGCGCGGCGCGACAGGCGCACCAGAAGGTCCTGGCTGAAAGTATCGAGCTGGTCTGCGAACCGGTTCACGTCGCCGGTGAACTTGTTGTAGAAAATGACCGCCGGAATGGCCGCAACGAGGCCGAGGCCGGTCGCAAACAGCGCTTCGGCAATCGGGCCTGCAACGTTGGTCAGGCTGGTGTCCTGCTTCTCGGCAATGTTGAGAAACGCGTTCATGATGCCCCAGACTGTGCCGAAAAGACCGATGAACGGGGATGCTGAACCGATTGTCGCGAGTACGCCAAGGCCATTGCTCAATCGGCCAACCTCACGGTCGACACCTGCACGCAGAGAGCGTTCGGCCCGGTCGATCATCATCATATGATCGTTCGGCTCTGGCGCGCGGCGGGCATCGCTCCATTCACGAGAGATGGAGGCATAGATGCGCGAGGCTGCGTCGCTGCCTGCAGGCGGCCCGCGGCGGTCAAGGTCATCTGCCCGGCCCGACCAGAAGGCATCCTCGAAAGCCTTTGCCCGGCGGCGCGCCCGCGAGACGCCAAAGGATTTCTCCACGATCACTGCCCATGACCAGAGGCTGGCAATGAGAAGGATAATAAGGACGAGTTTGACCACGATGTCGGCTTCCATAAGAAGGCCGAGAAGGGAGAAGCCGCCATCGTTGACAATCGGCGCTGGGACGTCGCTTTCCATGAAATTCCTCTTCTTGCTGGCTGCAGCACAGCCTTTGCGCACGGCCCCCATCAGACCGCACGATCAATACGCTCCCCCTATCCTACGGAAATCAGGCGGAAACTTGGCATCTGAAGCAGAATATGTGCCGGAGCGCGTATGACAGACCGCTTTAGAGGCAAAAATATTGCCCCTTTGTTCAGGCCTTGAAAATATAGGGGCGAAGTCGCTGGACGACATCCGGGATGGGCCGGCGCGGACGCCCGTCCGTATGGATCATGATCGCGGTAATCACAGCTTCTGCAATGACCTCGTCGCCGCGGCGGGCAGTCTGCTCGAACAGGACTTTTGCGCCCTTCACGCCGGTATAACGCGAGCAGATCATCAGCGCGTCATCGATCCGTGCTGCACGCTTATAATCCACCTGCACATTGGTCAGCGTGAAGGCCGCGGGCTCCGGCAGCGCCAGAAGTGACTGGTGCGAAACACCGGCATCGCGAAGGAATTCTGACCGTCCCCGCTCAAAAAAACGCAGATAATTGGCGTGGTAGACCATGCCGGTAAAGTCAGTGTCTTCGTAATAGACCCTGACCGGCAGCCAGTGCTGCATTGCGGCATCGAAGGGAGAGACGGCCTCTGCCACTGCCCTAGTGCCTGAAGTGGCGCATGCCGGTGAAGACCATGGCAAGGCCCGCCTCGTCAGCCGCCTTGATCACGTCCTCATCGCGGATAGAGCCGCCCGGCTGGATCACCGCTGTCGCACCGGCCTCAGCGGCCTGCAGGAGACCATCCGGGAATGGGAAGAACGCGTCGGAGGCTGCCACACAGCCACGCGTCTTCGGCTCATCCCAGCCTGCCACCTCGGCGGCGTCCACCGCCTTGCGGGCAGCGATACGCGCGGAATCGATCCGGCTCATCTGGCCCGCGCCGATCCCGACAGTAGCCCCACCTTTCACATAGACGATGGTATTGGACTTCACATGCTTGGCGACGCGCCAGGCAAACAGCATGTCCTCAAGCTCCTCGTCGCTCGGCGCCTTTGCCGTCACAACGCGAAGGTCGTCGCGCGAGACGCGCCCGAAATCACGGTCCTGCACGAGGAGACCGCCCGCGACGCTTTTCACCACACGACCGCGCGCCAGTGGGTCAGGCACACCGCTGGTCAGCAGCAGGCGAAGGTTTTTCTTCTTCTCAAAGATGGAGAGGGCGCCCTGATCAGCGCCTGGCGCGATGACGACTTCGGTGAAAATCTTCGTGATCTCTTCTGCCGTCTCCTCGTCGAGCAGACGGTTCAGCGCAACGATGCCGCCAAACGCCGACGTCGAGTCGCATTCAAGCGCCGCCTTGTAAGCGGCGAGCGGGGTGTCGCCCATTGCAACGCCGCAAGGGTTCGCATGCTTGATGATCGCAACGGCCGGGCGCTCATCGCCCAGTTCACCGATCAGCTCGAACGCCGCGTCCGTGTCGTTGATGTTATTGTAGGACAGCTCCTTGCCCTGCACCTGGCGCGCATTGGCAACGCCCGGTCGCTTGTCGCCCGTGACATAGAAGGCGGCCGACTGGTGCGGGTTTTCGCCATAACGAAGCTCCTGCGCCAGCTTGCCGCCAAAGCCTGCCCAGTCCGGCGTCGCATCGTTGAGCTGCTCGGCATACCAGCCGGAAATTGCAGCATCATAGGCGGCCGTGCGCGCATAGGTCTTTGCCGCAAGGCGGATGCTCAGCTCCCGGCTCACCTGACCTTCATTGGCATCCATCTCAGCCAGCGCGCGCGCCACATCGCCCGCATCCGTACAGACGGCAACGGACTCGCCATTCTTCGCCGCAGCCCGCAGCATGGCAGGCCCACCAATGTCGATATTCTCGATACAGGTGTCGAAATCGGCATTCGACGCGACCGTCGCTTCGAACGGATAAAGGTTGATATAAACGAGATCGATGGCCTCGATGCCGTGGCGCTCTGCGTCCTTGCGGTGGCTTTCAAGGTCACGGCGGTAAAGCAGGCCGCCATGAACTGCCGGGTGCAGTGTCTTGACCCGGCCATCCATCATTTCTGGAAAACCGGTCAGGTCAGCGACATCGACGACGTCGAGGCCTGCCTCTTTCAGCGTGCGGGCCGTGCCGCCCGTCGAGACCAGCTCAACGCCATGAGAGGCGAGCCTTTGACCATGTTCGACAAGCCCGGACTTGTCTGAAACCGACAGCAGGGCACGGCGGACCTTGAAACGCTCAGTCATGGGCTCGGCGACTTTCATTCTTCTGGAAACCGGCGCCAGTGGGTAGCACCGCAATCCATTAGGTCAACCGTGTGTGGCCGCTTACTCCGCCGCCCGACGCGGACGGTACTCCGGCACCAGCTCTGCGAGCATTTTAATCGCCTCGTCACGGCGGCGATGACGGGCATGATCGAGCAGCTCATCGAGCTTCTCATCGAAGTCGTTTGCGACAACCTGCTTGGAGGCAACCTTGTAGATGCCCTCAATGCCGATCGCATTCACCTCTTCATGATTGTAGGTGAGCTTCTCATGCATCTTTTCGCCGGGGCGAAGGCCCGTCGTGCGGATCTCGATATCCTGCCCTGGCACAAGGCCTTTCAGGCGGATCATCGCTTCAGCCAGCGCCTTGATGCGAACCGGCTCACCCATATCGAGCACATAGAGAGAGGCTGACCCCGGGCTGCCATTATGCGTCGCCGATTGCAGGACGAGCGCGGAGGCCTCTTCCACCGTCATGAAGTAACGAGTGACTTCCGGATGGGTCAGTGTCACCGGGCCGCCCTTGGCGATCTGGCGCTCAAACAGCGGCACCACAGAGCCTGAAGACCCTAGCACATTGCCGAAGCGGACCATGGAAACAGAGAAGTTCGAGGAGACAGCCTGCCGCGTCACGGTCAGCTCTGCCAGACGCTTGGTCGCCCCCATAACATTGTCAGGGTGTACTGCCTTGTCGGTCGATACGAAGACGAATTTCTGGACTGATGAAGTCTGCGCCGCTTTTGCCGTGATCAGCGCCCCGCCGACATTGGTCAGGATGGCTTCACAGACGTTCTGCTCCATCAGCGGCACATGCTTCAGCGCCGCCGCGTGAATAATGATGTCAGGCTCAAACTGTTCGATGGCCCGGGACACCCTCGCGATATCGCGCACATCGCCGAGCTCTGAGTTGATCGGCAGGTTGGGGAACTGTTCTCGAAGCGACAGGTCGGCTTCGTAGAGATTGTACTCGGACGAATCGAACAGGGTCAGCGATTGCGGGTTCATGCTCGCGCACTGGCGCGCAAGCTCGGACCCGATCGTGCCGCCGCCGCCCGTCACGAAGACCCGCATACCTTCGATCATGTCCGCGACAGGTTCGATGTCGAGCTGGCGTTCACGTCGGCGCAGCAGGTCTGCCGGCCGTACAGGCAACATGGCGGCCGATGTCTGGTCGGCGGCAGCGCCGAGCGACATGACTTCTGTCTTTCGGCTGGCCGCCACTTCCAGAACCTGCGTCATATAATGACGCTCGCGCGCGATGCCCGCCACGGCCACAAGCGGCGTCTTCTCATAACGAAGGGTCAGCAGGTCGAGCACCTTGCTCAGATCTTCCAGCCCGCCAAGCACGGGGATGCCGCGAATCTTCCGGCCGAACTCTGCGCCTTCGGGCTCCAGCAGGCCAAGAATGCGAACCTTCGCGCCCTTCTCATCCTTGCCCATGAGCGAGTCGATACGGGCCGCCTCTTCTGATTGCGCGATCAGCAGCACCATCGGCGCGTCGGGACGTGCCCGCGAGAAGAAGATCTGGAGCGGCCGCTGCGTCGAACGCCAGAGCGCGACCATGCGGCCAGAGAAGATGATGGTCAGCCAGATGACGACCGCAATGACGATAGCCGTGCGCGGCACACCGACGAGCCGGTTCCAAAGGAAGACAAGCGGCAGGAAGAACAGCGTTGCCAGACCAACGGCCTGGACGATACGAACCGCATCCCGCCAGCCGGAATGGCGCCACACCTGTTTGTGCACGCCCAGCATGTAGAAAGAGACAAAGCCGACGCCGGCAAAGATCGCGGTGGTGACGATACCGCCAAAAAAACTGTCAGGCGGCGCGCCGCCTGTCATCATCCAGCGCACGACCAGCGCAATAGCCATCGCCACCGCTGCGGCTGCGGTGTCGAAGCCAAGCGTAATCGCCATGGCTCTTCGGGCTTCGTCGCGTGGCGTCACTCTGCCTTTTCCTTCAAGAACACCCACCTAAGGCAATTAGGCGGTGCAGAACCATCACTATTCGGGTCGGCGCGCCCAGAAAGTACGATTTGCCTGCTTTTCTCCACCACACCGCGGCTGAGATAAACCGTCTTTTCAAGTTTCGCACCAGGATGGCTGGTCTTGAAATGCCAGATATCGCCTGAATCGGTTCGTAGCCGGATATACCTGTCTTTCATCGTGGCTGAAACCGTTGGATGTAGGTGAAAGCGCACGGCAAAAGGGATGGGCTTTTCCAGCTTGGCCGGCCCCTGTGACAGCGGGCGCGCGAGCGAGTCCTCACCTGTCAGGCGGCTACCGTCTGCAGACATGAAAAGCCTGCGGCGATGAAGCAGGCCGAACAGCCGCTTATAGCCGCCATGCTGGGCATCCAGCCAGATCTCTTCATTCTCTTCCATACGCTTGGCAAAGATGCCTTCGGGCCCTTCAGGAAACGTCAGGCCCGTCTCTTCATTGCGCCGGAACGGGGCGGAATCTTCGGCGTCCAGCACCAGTGTTGAATGGGCGCCGGTTCTGCGGACGGCAGCCCGCCAGTCAATGTCCGCTTCAGGACTGAACCCGCATGACGTCACCAGCCGGGACTCGCCGTCCTGGAATTCAAAACTCAGCGCCCCGGCATGGGCCCCGTCCCCGAAAGGCTGGGCCGGCGCTTCACCCGCATCGAGGATAAGGCATGCCCCAGCCTTGAGGATTTTGTGAAAGCCGGACTTTGGCGCGACCATGAAGCCGCGCGGCCGCGTCTTCATCCGCTCCAGAACCGCGTCTACAATCTGCGGCAGGCTCTCATCGCTGTCATTGAAGGGCGGCAGCGCGCCGTCGCCGCTGCGGAAGAAAGCGACCATGCCGCCCAGCCGCTCGATCCACTTTGACATGAATTCCGGGACGGGCCGGCCGGCCTTTCCAAAGGCATCTGCCAGGATGCAGAGGTCCAGCATGGTCCGCAGGCCGCGCGCAGGTGCCCTTGTCACATGCCCGCCATCCGGCAGGATCTGCGCCGTGCACTCGCTCTCCAGCAGCTCAAGCGCCTCATCGAGGCCCTCGCCTTCCTTCAGGCAGAGGCTATCGAGCACCATGACGCAGGCCACGCGCCAGCGGGCGATGAAGTCGACACAGTCTGGCTGCAGCGCCTCGATATGGCGCAGATGCCGCGCTAGTGTCTCAAGCCGCCGCTCGATGTCGGCAGGCTCCCCGCGCGTAAACAGCATGGAGCCGCAAAGCATCCAGTTCCAGACGCGGTCGCCCGCGCAACCGATCCGCCAGGCAAATCCGTTGAAGCGCCCGAAATTGGCCATCCAGTCATCGACAAGATAGCAGGCCCGCTCTGCCCCTGCCTCGCCCTGGGCGAACACATCGGCCAGCCAGTCGAAACGATGAACCCTGTCGGCAAAGTGGCGCGATGGCAGAGGGGCCGTCCATGGCGGCAGACCCTCATTCATCTCGATCTTGTCCGCGCCGATCCGCCAGACATCCTTCATCAGGCTCTCGCCGCGCATATGGTCAGGCGGCGCAATCGGATCGGGATAGATTGAAAAACCGTCTGGCGTGGCACCGGAGATTTTCAGCCGGTGAATGGGAGAGGCGGCAATGTCCTGCCCGCTGACACCAGCCAGACGCATCCACAAATCCGCATCCTCTTCAGGTGTACGGCGTGGGGGTGGGGTCGATTTGGCGTACTCCACTGCGGTCACTCGCCTGGTGCTTATAGCTCTACTGGCCGTCTTCTCCACGAAGTGCGGCGATGTTGCGAGCATAAGCATCCGCACCCCCCTTGAACACAGCTGATCCTGCGACGATCGCCGTTACCCCCGCCTCGATTGCACGAGGCGCCGTTTCCGGAGTCAATCCGCCATCGACCTCAAGAATGATGTCGCGTCCACAGGCATCTATCTTCCTACGGAATGACTCAATCTTTCTGAGCTGGCTGTCAATGAAACTCTGGCCCCCGAAGCCCGGATTCACCGACATGACCAGGATGAGGTCGATATCATCAATGATCGGATCGACGACTTCGGCCGGGGTGCCGGGGTTGATGGCAACGCCCGGACGCATGCCTGCCGCGCGGATCGACTGGAGCGTGCGATGAATGTGCGGGCCAGCTTCTGGATGCACCGTCAGGATATCCGCGCCGGCATCGGCAAAGTCCTGAATGTAGGGATCAACAGGCGCGATCATCAGGTGAACGTCGAACGGCTTGTCCGTGTGCGGACGCAGCTTCTTGATCACTGGCGCGCCGAAAGTGAGGTTCGGCACGAAATGCCCGTCCATCACATCGACATGGATCATGTCGGCGCCAGCCGTATCGATGGCGCGAATTTCTTCGCCCAGACAGGCGAAATCTGCAGACAGTATCGAGGGGGAGATCATGACGCGTGACATGGCACGCTGGGTAAGGCGAAACCGCCGCAAGCACAAGGCTCGCGGCGGCATCGAAGCTTCAGTTTCAGCAGGCCAGAGACCCGGCCCGGCGGCGATCTAGTAGCGTGAGTAGCCCTGCGCTGGCGACACCGTGGTGCGGCCGGCTGCATAGGTCACGTTCACGCGCTGGCCGGGATACATGGCAATGTCCGCGCCCTGCACGACTTCGACCGTGCGGCCGCTATCGAGCTGCACCGTATAGGCGAAGCCGCGGCGGGTGTTCATGCCCTTGCCAAGCTCATTACCGGCAAGGCCGCCAAGGACTGCACCGCCAACGGCGCCAGCCGTCTGCGCCTTGTCGCCGCCGCCAAGCTCAGAACCTGCAAGACCACCGAGTACCGCGCCGGTCGCTGCGCCAAGAATGCTATTGTCCGGACGGATCGTGACTTCGCGCACATCGCTGATCGTGCCGAGCTCGACCTGCGAGGCATAGCCGACATCATTCGGGCTCACCGTGTTCGCGCCATAGGTGCTCGCACAACCAGCCAGCGTCAGGGTGAGGGCCGCAAACGCGCCTGCCATCAGACGGCTAGGCTTGGCGACTTGAGAGGCTTTGGTATTCATTATCCGGATCCTTTGATTACGGGACAGGACAAAGTATCCGCCCCGCGCGCTGAACGGAATATGAATTGCCGGCGGCAAGAATAAGGCAACCGAATACTTTTCGGCGATCGGACGGCTCAAGCCTTGCGGCGAAGCCTCGAGATGAGGAAGGCGTCGTGCACGAAACCGTCCTGCGGCAGGGTGAGAAGGTCGCCCGCCCCTGTCAGTCCACCCGCAAAAGGCCCGGCTTCCGTGGCAGTGATCGGCGCACGCTCCAGCTCCGCATCCTTCAGCGCGGCCGCCACAACATCAGCCCCTTCACGCTTCAGCGGCGTACAGACGCAATAGACGATGGTACCGCCCGGCTTCACCAGGCCCGCCGCTGCGTTCAGGAGGCGTAGCTGTACTTCAGGAAAGCGCGCAATGTCGTCAGGCCCCTTGATCCATGCCCCTTCCGGGTGACGCCGCAGCGTTCCGAAAGCTGAACACGGCGCATCCAGCAGCACGGCATCTGCCTGCTCGCCCGGAGACCATGTCTCGGCATTCGCCGCAACAATCTCCACTCCCTCCGTTAGGCCTGTACGCTCAAGGTTCTCTTCGACCCGCTGCAGCCGCGTCTTCGACCGGTCGACCGCCACCGTCTTCGCGCCCATCGCGGCGATCTGCATCGTCTTGCCACCCGGCGCGGCGCAAAGGTCAAATACCGTCTGGCCAGCCTCGATCCCGAGCAGCTGCGCTGGGATCGCCGCCGCCGCATCCTGAACCCACCAGTCGCCAGCGCGGTAGCCTTCAACGCCCGCCACATCACCAGAGGCAACCCGCAGGCTGCCAAGCCCGACGCGCTTCGCGCCAATCCGCTTGGCGAGGTCTTCGGCAAAGCCCTCATCACGGACAGTGAGGTCGAGGTCCGGCTCCTCCATCTGCAGGCGGGCCAGCGCCGATGCGCCCTCAACACCCAGCGATGTCATCAGCTCCACCGTCAGCCAGTCCGGCCAGACAGATGTTACCGGCGCTGCATCAAAAGCGGTCCGGTCATTCACCGCCTTGCGCAGCACCGCATTCAGAAACCCCGAAGCAGAGCGGGCACGCGCCCAATGCTTCGCCGCGTTCACCGTCTCACTCACCACCGCATGCGCCGGCGTATCCAGTATCCAGCTTTGCGCCGCCCCAATCCGCAGCAGCGCCCGCGCTGGCGGCACGGCCGTCTCGATCGGGCGGTTGAGGAAAGGCGCAAGCCCCTTGTCGATACGGCCCAGCTGGCGCAGCGCGGCGCTCGCCATGGCGCGGGCAAAGCCCCGGTCCGGGCCGGTCAGCGCGCCATACGTCTCCGAAAGCTCCATCGCCTCATCCAGCGTGCGGCGATTGTCGAGGGTTTCAATGAGGAGATCGGCGGCAGCTTGTCTTGATCTGGATGCGCTCATCCCCACGGCCCACGGGCTGTGACCGTTTCGGGATAGAGCCGCTCAGGCGGCGCCACATTCATTTCCATGGCGAGCTTGTGCAGCGCCTCGACACGGTTGGCGGTAGAAGGATGGGTCGAAAACAGATTGTCACCTTTACGCCCGGCAAGCGGGTTCATGATGTAGACGTGCGCCATGGCCGGATTGGCTTCGGCGCGCTGATTGAGATTGGAGCGTGCGCCCCTGTCTATCTTTTCGAGCGCCGACGCAAGCCAGTAAGGGTTGCCGCAGATTTCTGCGCCCCGCTTGTCGGCCTCATATTCCCGCGATCGGCTGATCGCCATCTGGACGAGGCCCGCCGCCATTGGTGCAAAAATCATGATGGCAAGCGAAGTGAAGATGCCGCCGCGTGAGCGGTCACCAAAGAAGATCGCGAAATTGGCCAGCATACCGATGGCACCCGCCAGCGTCGCCGTCACCGTCATAGTCAGCGTGTCGCGGTGCGCCACATGGGCCAGCTCATGCGCCATGACGCCAGATACTTCCTCGCGGGTCAGCGTATTGAGCAGCCCCGTCGTCGCACACACTGCAGCATTCTTCGGATTACGGCCTGTCGCAAACGCGTTCGGCTGCGGCGTGTCGATAATATAGATGCGCGGCGCAGGCAGGCCTGCATGGGCGGCGAGCGCCCGCGTGTCATTGGCGAATGTCCTGAAGATCGGCGAGCGTTCATCTGGCGAGACTTCGCGCGCGCCCTGCATGCGCAGCACGATCTTGTCGGCATTCCACCACGAATAAACATTGAGCAGGAGCGCGACAGCAAAGGCGATTGCCATACCGACAACGCCCCCCACCAGATATCCGACAGCCATGAACAGGGCTGTCATCGCAGCCAGCAAGACAAAAGTCTTCATTGTTCCCGCCATCGGGCGCTCCTTGATGCTGAGGGCAGACGTTTTAATATTTTGCGTTGAACTATATGGAAAGCGTTAACGCGCCTGAGAAGCGTGACGCCGCAAGCATGACAATAATCTAATGAAACAGCCCCTTTCCCCCGAAGCTCAACGCGCCCTCGACGAAGCAAAAGCGCGCCGCGAGGCCCAGATAGAGCATGAAAAGGCGCTCGAAGCAGAGCGCGAAAAGGAAACCGGCGGCCCGCGTCACCGCGAACCCACGCGTTTTGGTGACTGGGAACGCAAGGGCATTACTTACGATTTCTAGGACTGCCGCCTGTCGTCAGCCTGCCTCCTCTAGCGCTCTGCACGTCGCACGCGAGCGCCGTTCCCCTCTCCGGTTAAGCCGTTTGCTTCGCCCCTCCTGATCACGTTTACTGGCCGTTGGCCCTGCATTTGCTGCAGGACACAGTAGATCGACCGGACTTTCGCTCAGGAGGCGAATACTATGCCATATCGGTACAAGGCGGCCCTGCTTGCTGCATCCGCAGCGCTTCTGGCGACACCTGCGCTCGCAGATGGTTATGAGAACCGTCCGGTCAACCGTGGCCCGGCGCCCCTGCAGGCACACGCCCAGCAGACACCGCCCGAGCCCGGCTGCTACCTGGTCGGCCACGACACCTGGTCATGCCCGCCGCTGCCACAGTCGGCACATCGTTCACATGGCGCAGCGCATTCCAGCCATCACGGCTATAGCAGCGCGCCCGCGCGCAGCGTCGAGAGCCACAGCGTCAGCCATGGTGGCTACACGTCCGGCACGGTTTCCCAATCTTATGCGGCAGCACATGCCGGCCACGCACATGCCTATGGCGCAGCTTGCGGCGGCGGCTACAACGCCATTGCGGCGCGCCCTGCACAGGTCAGCTATGCGACGCACACAGCGGCATACCCTGCGACGCGGTCTTCATCGGCGGCTTATTCAACTCGCACAGTCTCTCATTCCGCACCGCGGCCCGTAGCCGTCTCGCGCACGGCCACCCGCAGCACCGGCTACGCAACACGGTCCGCCACACGTTCGACAAGCTATGCCCGCCGCGATGTCGATCTCGACATTTCAGGCTTTGATGGCGGCGTCGGCAATGGTGTTGACGGCGGCTATTATGGCGGCGGTGGCGGCTTTGCCTATGCGAGCGCCAGCTCCTCGGCGAGCGCCCTGTCCTCAGCAGCCGCCTCATTCACCTTCAATGGCAGCTTCCGCGGTGGCGGCGTCGGCAAGCACCATGGCGGCGGTGGGTGCAATACCTGCGGCGGCGGTGGCCATAAGGGCGGCGGCTGGAAAGGCGGCGGTCATGGAGGTCACAAGGGTGGTGGCCATGGCGGCGGCCGCGGCGGCCACAAAGGTGGCGGACACGGCGGCGGCGGACACTAGGTCCGACGATTGTCAGCCGCTTTCTTGCCCGCTAGGAAGCCAATGTCTGAGAAGGAAAGGTCGGTGCGGTTAGCCCGGCCCCTGTGCAAACAGGTCCTGACATCGCTTCGGCGCTGAGTCCCAAGGCCTTGAACGCCCCGCAATTGTGCGTGGGCGAACCAGAAGGTTTTGGATATGCAACATCAGATCGCGGTTATTACCCTCGGAGTCTCGGATATGGCCCGCTCGCGCCGTTTCTATACGGAGGGCTTTGGCTGGAATCCCGTATTCGAGAATGAAGAAATCATATTCTACCAGATGAATGGCTTCGTCCTCGGCACATTCGAGAAGACCGCTCTTGAGGCCGACATGGCTCGCTCAGGCCATACCTCTCCCGGTGCATTTTCCCTCGCCCACAATGTGATGAGCAAGAGCGAGGTGGAACCCGTCATGGACCAGCTTATCGGCGCAGGGGGCACTTTGCTGAGAGCCGCAGACGCACCCCCACAAGGCGGCTTTCGCGGCTATGTCGCCGATCCCGACGACCATGCCTGGGAAATTGCCTGGAACCCGCACTGGCCTATCAGTTCCGACGGGCACGTCACCTTTGCGCTTTAGCCAGCCAGCGCAAGTGGAGCCGACTGATCAGATCGCCCCGACCTCTATCAGGCTTTTCGCGCTCGCAATGATCGCCTCATCGGCCGGGATCGGCTCGATGCCCAGCACGGTCTTGAGCTTCTCATTGGTGTAGCCGCGCTTCTTGCCGAGCTCTGGCAGAACCTGCTTCAGCGGCGGATTGACCTGCGCAAACAGGCGCACCAGCCAGTTCGGCAGCGTGCCCTTCGGGATCTTGCGATCCGGGAAGGCCTCACGCAGGACCGCGCCCATCTCATCCATCCAGAGCACATCGCCCCCGCAGATAAAGCGCTCACCGACCGCTTCAGGTCGAACCATCGCCTCGATATGCGCGCGGGCCACATCCCGCACATCGATAATGCCAAAGCTGAGCTTAGGAAACGCAGGCAGCTTCCCCTCCAGCGGCTGACTCACCAGCTGCAGCGAGGATGAGACATCCGCGCTCATGGCCGGGCCAAGCACAGCGACCGGATTGATAACGGCAAGCTCAAGCCCCGCGCCCTCACCCGTCACATAGTCCCAGGCGGCGCGCTCCGCGATGGTCTTGGAACGGGTGTAGGCCGTATTGTCATCCAGATTGTCCGGGTTGGACCAGTCCACCTCGCTCAGCACATCCGGCCGCTTGTCGCCCCATCCATAGGCAATTGCCGCCATCGACGAGGTCAGCACCACCCGCTTCACGCCCTCGGCCTTGGCAGCCTTCAGCACGCGCAGCGCCCCATCGCGCGCAGGCACGATCAGCTCATCAGCTGATTTCGGCGTTTCCGAAGGGAATGGAGAGGCGACATGCTGGACAAAGTCCACGCCCTGTACCGCCTCGGCCCAGCCCTCATCCTTGTTGAGGTCAGCCGCCACGATCTCGATGGCAACGGGCTTGCCAGCATAGGCAGACAGGATCTCATTCAGCCGCGCCGCCTTGTCCGTCGACCGCGCCGTCCCGCGAACCTCATAGCCCCGCTCGATCAGCTGCAGGATCAGATGCGACGCGATAAACCCCGTCGCCCCCGTAACCAGTACCTTTTCCATGCCTATCTCCCCTCGCCCAAATCAAGATGGACGAGCCCGCCGCCTTGGCAAGCGAATTCGGTGAAACACTGACAAGCAGACTGCCTGTTTGGTCAAAGCTTCAGGCGACTACCTGCCCCGGCAGAATTGATGCGTCCGGTTCTGCAGAGCGCAGACTTGTCCTTTTGACAGTCCTATCGAACCGTATAATTTGCGCCCTGATGTTCTGAGTGGCCAACTCAAGCTTGGCCTCAGCCGTCGCGCGTAGATTGCCAGTTTGGCCCTGCGGTTAGGTATTGTTGTCGGGGACGAGGCGGGGCGCGGCATGAAGGACATATCAAGCGAGTCGCCGAACGGCCGTGCGCGCTCTAGCTACCGGCCAGACATTGACGGCATGCGAGCGATTGCCGTTGTCGTCGTCGTCCTGTTCCACCTCGGCAGCCCCGGCTTCGGCGGCGGCTTCATCGGCGTCGATATCTTCTTCGTGATTTCCGGCTTCCTCATTACCGGTCTGATCCGCAATGAGGTTGAATCTACGGGCGCTTTCCGGTTCGGGCACTTCTACTTGCGCCGTGTCAGGCGCCTGTTCCCGGCCCTCGCCGTTACGCTTGCAGTTAGTTTCGTCGCTGCGATCATCCTGTTTCCGCCAGAGCCCCTGCAGCGCTTTGCTGGCTCCTTCATCACATCGATCTTCAGCGTCTCGAACATCTGGTTCTGGCAGGAAGCTGGCTATTTCGACGCGGCCTCCATCACCAAACCGCTCCTCCACACATGGACGCTTTCGGTCGAAGAACAGTTCTACTTCGTCTGGCCCGCCCTGCTCTTCCTGCTGCTGCGTCTCCCGAACAAATTCGCCCCGGTCTGGGGGCTTCTGATTGTCGGCGTACTCAGCCTGCTCTGGAATTTTGACCTCGCTTATCTCGATTCAGCGGTCACCCGCACGCTGGCCCCGCCTCTGGCAGACTGGATGGCGAATGATCAGGCTTCGATCTTCTACCTCACCATGTTTCGTATGTTCGAGTTCGTGATTGGAGCGCTGCTGAACTGGTCGCCTTCGCGGATTTTCCGCAAAGGATGGGCGGGCGAAGCCGCTGCTGTCCTCGGCCTGGCGATGATCCTCGTGCCCGTCGTGCTATACTCGGAAACCGACGTCTTCCCGGCATGGCGCGCGCTGATCCCATGCATCGGCGCCGCATTCCTTATCCAGTCCGGCCAGACCGCCCGTATTGCAAGCTGGATGCGCACGACGCCAGTCGTCTGGGTCGGCAAGATCAGCTACTCGCTTTACCTCGTCCACTGGCCGCTGATCGTCTTCTATCTCTACTGGCGCGGTCAGTCGCAGGCGTCGGCAACCGAGCAAATCGCCCTCTTCGCGGCCACATTGGCGATTTCGGCGGTAATATATCAGTTCATCGAACAACCCTTGAGAAAGCCCGGCCCGACGAAAGCGGCCGACCGCCAATTCCTTGGCGCAGCTGCCGTGGTGGCGAGCGTTTTCGTGGGGCTGGGCGCAATGGTCTACCTCACAAATGGTGCAAGCTGGCGCTATTCGTCACAGGAGGCCCTCTTCCTCGAAGCGGCCGCCGTCGAGGAAGACCATTCCTGTTTCATGGCACCGTCGCTGACCTACAGGGACATCGATCCTGCCTGCTATGAGATCGACCCCACCTCATCGAAGAAGAGCATTCTCCTTTTCGGAGACAGCACAGCCGAACATCTGGTCAGCGGCTTCCGCCAGGTCTTCGGTGAGCGTTATCAGGTGCTGCAATATTCCGGCGCGACTTGCCCGCCTGTTCTGGGCTATTCCGAGCCTCACACCCCCAATTGCCCGGCCAATGTCGAGTATTTCCTGACCGAGGTCATCGCGGCCAACCAGTACGATCTGATCGTCATATCCAACACTGGCCGTTGGGAACCGCTGGTGAAGGGCTTTCCGGAAACCGCGCGGCGCCTCGACGCCGCTGGTATTCCGTACGTGATGATTGGACAGATCCCCTATTTCGGAGAGCCCCCAACCGAAATCATCGCACGCCTGCCGGAAGGCGCAGATATCGGCGAAGCGTTACGGGAAAAGCTGCATATCGGATGCAAGGGCACAGAACTCGGCGTCGATGAGCTCGTCCCCGCAGACAGGTTCTTCTCCATGGATGAGTTCATGTGTGAAGATGGCGTGCCACGCTACGAAGTCGGCGGACGGGCCATTCACAAGGATCACATCCACCTGAACCCTCTGGGCTCAGTGATGGTCGCCCGCGCGATCAGGGACTGGCTGCAGGAGACGGGCAACCTCCCATGACGTGAGACAGAACGCCTTTGAGCTGGTTTCGTATCCGCGACCAGCTCGAGCCCCTGCTTCAGGAAAACACGTCGCCGATACGGTCGACGCGGGTGCCTTCTTTCAGTTCGCGCAGCTGAACATAGAGAACCGATACGCCAACCGCGCCGATAATGGCCATCGCCGTATCGATGACGACGCCTGTCAGCATCGCCGGCACGTTGATGCCGGTCGGTGAGAACGCGCCCGCTGCGCCGAAGCCAATCGACAGGAAGCCGAGAATGGCACCGACGACAAACAGGATCACATAGCCGATCAGGATGAGGCCAAAGATCTGCCAGCGCGATCCGCGCGTCAGGTCTGCACTGCGTCCGAAACTGCCGAAGATACCGGCCTTGTCGATGACCAGCGCTGGCACCACCACCGCCCAGACCGTCAGCAGGATGAGGCCGGGGATGATCAGTAGAAGGAAACCGATCGTCAGGCCGATGCTCATCAGGATGGAGACAATGAAAAGCGGCAGGAGGGCGCGCAGCGCCGTACCAATAGCCTCCCCGGTGTCGCTAGAGCCCCGGTTGAGGGAGGTGACCGTGGTATGCACGACGGCTGCCTGCAGCATGAAAGGAAAGAGCGCGTAGAGCAGGTTGGCCAGAAAATAGCCGAGCGAGAAATTCATCTCGAACGTTCCGCCTTCAAGCGACCGCTCCAGCATCTGCGAGGAAAAGAGCGCGACCAGCAAGGTCGGCACGCCGACAAAGACGAGGCCCAGCACGACGAGGTCGACAAACTTGCGGCCGATCACGCTGAAGGTCTCGCCGATGACCGCGCCTATATTGAGTGTCTTTTCCATGCCAGCCTCGCAATTTTTCAGAGGCCGTCACCGGAGCACAAGGTTCGGAAGGCGGCAAGCCGACTGGCGCGAATTTCTCGCGCTTAGCCCCGCTTCTCCAGCACGGTGACTTTCTGGGCCTTCTTCTTGCGGTCGCGCCAGGTGATGTAGACCGCCGAGGCGATAATAATCCCGGCGCCGACCCAGACATTTACGCCCGGCAACATGCCGACGATGACAAGGTCTGCGCCCGTCGCCATGGGCAGGCGAAGATAGTCTAGCGGCGACAGGAAGGACGCGTCACCGATACTCACCGCCGAGATGTAGCAGAATTGCGCCACGAACCCGACGCCCGCCATGACCACGATCCAGCCCCAAGTCTCGAGCGACGGCATCGACCAGTAATAGATCGCAAAGGGCAGGAGCAGGATGGACGAGAGCACGTTGGCATAAGTCAGCAGCGCGACGGCCGACAGCTCGGCCGATAGCGTCTTCACCAGCACGATGGCAAAGGCGAGGAAGAAGGCGCTGAGGATCGCGCAAATCGTGCCTGTATCGAGGTGAAAGCCAGCGCTCGGCGCGACCGGCATCCAGAATACGAACACCCCGGGCACCACCATGATCAGCACCCCGAAAAAGCCAATGATGACCGCGCCCCAGCGATGAGGCCCGACCACTTCGCGCAGGAAAATCGCCGCCAGCACCGTCACGAAGAGCGAGCGTGAAAAACTGATCGCGTTGAACTGTGAGAAGGTCAGATTGAAGTCTGCCGACAGCGCCACGATGGCCAGCGTGAAGCCCAGCGTCCCGAACAGCGAGCGCAGCAACAACAGGCCCGGATGCTTGGTCTTCATCTTCGAAATGCCGACCCGCATGATGATCGGCACTGACATGAAACAGGCAAAGAAGGCCCGCCAGAACGCCAGGAAAACCGGGTGGACTTCCTCGGTCAGCGTCTTTGACAGCACCGTATAGGCGGTAAAGCCGACGGCCGAAAACAGCATGAAAAGCGCGCCGAGGGCATTGCCTGACAGCCTGCCTGTACTAGGCTCGTCCTCAGTTTCCATTTCTGTTTCACGGCTCATGCAGACCTTTTCCCAATCTGACCTCGACGAGATCGACAAGCTATGGCGAAGCGTCCCGGCCGACCATATGTGGGCCGGATGGTCAGCAGCCGGCGCAGAGCCGGAAGAGGTCTGGCTCTACCGCACACGGGCGCACTGGCGCAAATTCCCGCTCCGCAAGACAGAACACGGTTTCGCCCTCTTTGACGAGAAGGACCGCCCCGTCGCCGAGGCGGCCTCACTCGATGATCTTCTGACGGCAGTTGAGAGCATCCCTGCCCTCGCCGCCAGCGAGGCTGCCAAACGCTGACAGGGTCAGGAACCCGCCTGACCTGCCTGCATGGCAAGACGCATCTGCTCTGCCTGCTCGACCGAAATGCCCAACGCATCCAGCAACGGCCCGCCATCGCTCTCATCCCAGCTATGGCGCGGACCGACGGTCATGCCGCCATCGACGAGGAACTCACCGCCCGTGATGAAGCCTGACTTCTCACTCGCGAGATAAGCCGCCATCTCGGCGATATCCTTGCCCTGCCCGGTGCGCCCCGCAGGCTGCATCCGCCCGCCCTGCTGCTCGACCAGCGCCGCCATCTGGTCGGCCTGCTCCCGCGAAAGACCAAGCGATGCGCCAAAGATCGAGGTCGCGATGAAGCCCGGCAGGATCGCGTTGACGCGGATCTTGTACTTCGACAGCTCCGCCGCCGCGAGCTTGGAGAAGTGCGCAACGCCCTTCTTGGCCACCGAATAGGTGATCGGCGCATAGCCTGCACAGACAGCCGAGATAGACGAGGTGTTGATGATCGATCCGCCCTTCTCCTTCATCATCGGCACAGCCAGCTTCGTGCCCACAAAAACAGACTTCAGGAGCAGGTTCATGGTCTGGTCCCAGCCCTCTTCGTCCAGCTCCTCAACGCCGGTCGGGGTGCCGCCATGGCCCGCATTGTTCCAGAGGATATCGAGCCCGCCAAAGACGTCCTGCGCAGTGTCGAACAGTTTCTGCAGGTCGGCGGTCTTCGTCACGTCGCAATGGACATAACGCACCCGGTCAGAGCCAAATCGCGCTTCCAGCGCCTTGCCCTTTTCGTCCTGCAGGTCGCCCGCAACGACATTCGCGCCAGCTTCGACAAACACTTCGACACCGGCATAGCCAATGCCGCTTGCCGCGCCTGTAATAATTGCCGTTTTCCCGCTGAGATCGCCCATGAATTCCTCCTCATATTGTTTGTCTGCGAGGGGGCGCCTGACCGGGCCTCAAGTCAAGACTTGCGTCGGGTAAAGAAAACCCCCGGCACCATCTCAGGTCCCAGGGGCGATCTGGTTCAGTCTTTTAGCGGAAAGGCCTATTCGCCTTCACCAAACAGCTTGCGGTGGAGATAGACATGCTCCAGCGCATTGCGGCGCGCCGCTTCCTGCTGGTTCGCGGCTGCCGAGTGGCCGCCATCAATGTTCTCATAATAATAGAACGGCTTGCCAGCGACCTCGAACTTGCGGGCCATCTTGCGCGCATGGCCGGGATGCACGCGGTCATCTTTGGTCGATGTCACAAAGAATGGCGCCGGGTAGTCCGCATTCGGATTAAAGTTCTGATACGGCGAGATCGTCTCGAGGAAAGCACGCTCCTCCGGCACATCCGGAGAGCCATACTCGTCCACCCATGAGGCGCCGGCCAGCAGCAGGTGATAGCGCAGCATGTCGAGCAGCGGCACCTGAATGACGACGGCGTCCCAGAGGTCCGGACGCTGTGTCAGCATCACGCCCATGAGAAGGCCGCCATTCGACCCGCCCATGATGCCGAGATGCTCGGTCGATGTGACCCCCCGATTGATGACGTCCTGCGCCACGGCAATGAAATCATCATAGATGATCTGGCGCTGCGTCTTCAGGCCAGCCTGATGCCAGGCCGGGCCAAATTCGCCGCCGCCCCGGATATTGGCCAGCACATAAGCGCCGCCCTCTTCCAGCCACAGGCGTCCACGCACGCCCGAATAGGACGGGTTCATCGAAATCTCGAAGCCGCCATAGCCATAGAGCAGCGTCGGGGTCGTGCCGTCGAGCTCGATCCCCTCCCTGTAGACGATGAAGTAGGGGATCGCCGTGCCATCGCTGGAGACTGCGAAATGCTGCTCCACGGTCAGCCCGTCTGCATCGAACTTCGTCGGCAGGCTCTTGATCTGGCGCACTTCGCCCGTGCTCACATCATAACGAAGCAGGCTGTCAGGCGTCAGGAAGTCCTCATAGTTCAGAAACACCGTGTCGGAATCGCGGTCGGCAAACGCGATCCCGGCCTGACCAGAGGTGCCCGGCAGGCTGAGCTCGGTGCGTGACCAGCCATTATCAGCCGGCTCGATCTGCAACACCTTGCCGCGCACATTCTCGTCGATCGAGAGAAGCGCAGCGCCCTTGGCAATCGCGACACCGTTTACGGCCTGATTATTCTCAGGGTGGAAGACGAGAGAGACCGGCGGCACCTCGCGCGTACGCAGGAAGGTCTCAAGATCGAATGCCACGACATCGCCAGAGAAGAAGGCGGAGCCGGCACGCGGTGACCAGTTCTGCTTGAGCGTGATCAGCAGCATGCCCTGATACACACCTTCAGGTGAGGATTTCTGCGGGATCGGCATGCGCACCGGCTTGGTTTCGCCTTCCGGCAGCCACCAGTAGGTCGAGGTGAAGAACGTATCTGCCTCGACAGCCATCTGCAGGCGGCGGCCATCATCGGTCTCGATCACAGACGGCCAGACACCGACATCACTCTCATCGCCGCGCACAACTTCCACAGCTGACGATAGCGGCGTGCCGCGCGACCAGCGCTTCACGATGAAAGGATAGCCGGACGCCGTGGTCGTGCCTTCACCCCAGTTTGTGGCGATCAGCGCCGTATTGCGGTCCACCCAGGCAAAACCCTGCTTGGCCTCAGGCGTGACAAAGCCGTCCTCGACAAAGCGCTTGGTGGCGATATCGAACTCGCGCTGGATGACGGCGTCCTTGCCGCCATCCGACAGCGAGATCATGCAGTACCAGCGCGCGCCGACATCAGACTTGAAACAATTGGCGCCCTTATAGACCCAGTTCTTGCCTTCTTCCTCGGCCAGCGCGTCGATATCGAGCAGCGTTTCCCAGCGCGGATTGCTGGTCTCATAGCTTTCCAGAGAGGTGCGGCGCCAGACGCCGCGCACATTGGTGCTGTCCTGCCAGAAATTATAGACATAGCCGTCGCGCACAGTGCCGTAGGGAATGCGCTCATCCGACTGCAGGACGTCCAGCGCTTCCTGATAGTAGCGGTCATACATGCCGCCGGACTGGAGCTCTTCCAGCGTGCGCTCATTCTGGGTGCGGACCCAGTCCAGCGCTTCCTCGCCTTCGACCTCTTCCAGCCAGATATACGGGTCTTCACCCGGGGCGACGTTTTCCTGCGGATAGGTTTTCACTTCGGCAACGGCCTCCTCGGGCATCAATTCAGCTTCTTCCTGCGTCGCTTCTGCTTCGGCAGATTCCACCGTTTCGGCCGCTGCCATATCAGCCTCTTCACTTGGCGGCGGGGTCGATTGGCACGCTGCAACCAGCACAAGAGCCGCCATCGCTGTCAGGGGTTTTTTCATTCAGAAACTCCGATAAGGTGACGCAGAATATTGTTTCCTGCATGGTTAAGCAGAAAAGATTGTCCGGATACAAGGGAGCATCCATGAAAGACACAACCCGTCGCAACCTGCTAAAGGTTGGAGCCGCAGGAATCTCGGGCATGGCTGCGCTTTCCGGGCGTGCCGCTGCGCAGGAGACGGACATGGCAGGCATTACTCCGGGCACGATATCGAGCGCCGAAAAGCTTGCCGGTGTTGAATATACAGCCGCCGAGCGCGAACAGATGGTTTCCTCACTTGAGGACCAGCTGAGCGCCATCCAGCAGCTCCGTGCGGTAGAAAAGCCAAACACGCTCGCGCCTGCACAGACTTTCAATCCGCAGCTTCCCGGCATCGACTATCCCGCCGCCAAGGCAAGTTCTGGCGATGCGGCAACGATTACGCCTAATTCCGGCATTCCGTCCGACAAAGTCGATATCGCCTTTGCCCCTTTGACACAGCTTGCAGGCTGGATCCGTTCTGGGGACCTGACGTCTCGCCGGCTGACGGATATCTATCTCGATCGCATCGAGCAGCTCGACCCGAAGCTGCACGCCTGGATCACCGTCATGCCGGAGCGTGCTCGCGCTGAAGCAGACGCGATGGACCGCGAACTCGCAAGCGGCAATGATCGCGGGCCCCTGCACGGTATCCCATATGGACTCAAGGACCTGTTTGACGCGATTGGCGCACGAACGACCAGGGGCGCGAAGCCTTACAGCGAAGGGGAACTGGCCGCTGCTGACAGCGCCGTCGTTCGTAAGCTGAAAGATGCGGGCGCCGTCCTGCTTGGCAAGACAAGCTGCGGCGCACTCGCCTATGGCGACATCTGGTATGGCGCCGTGACCCGTAACCCATTCGATCCGCGTGAAGGCTCCTCAGGCTCCAGCGCAGGCTCTGCTTCTGCAGTCGCTGCAGGCCTTTGCGGCTTTGCGATCGGTACCGAAACACTGGGCTCCCTCGTTTCCCCGTCACACCGCTGCGGGGGATCTGCCCTGCGTCCAACATTTGGACGTGTCTCGCGCGCGGGCGGCATGGCGCTCTGCTGGTCGCTCGACAAGGTCGGCCCCATGGCCCGCAGCGTGGGCGACCTCGGCCATGTGCTCTCCGCCATCAATGGGTATGATCAGGACGATCCAAGCTCGCTTCACTCAAGCTTTGCCTATCAGCCGACTGCCGACTTCTCCGGCATGAAGATTGGTTTTGACGATGCCTGGATGGAGTCCGCCAACGATGTGGAGAAAGCCGCCTTTCTTGAGGCAAGAAGGCTGGGTGCAACTTTCGTACGTTTTAAACTTCCAGAACTCCCATCGGCGCCGCTACCACAGCAGCTGCTTGCAGAAGCTGCCGCCGCCTTTGAAGAGCTCACACTCTCCAACCGCGATGATGATATGGTCTGGCAAGAAGACCCAGCCTGGCCAAACAGCTTCCGCGCCATCCGCTTTGTCTCTGCAATCGACCTCATCCAGGTCGACAGGCTGCGCCGTTTATGGATGCAGGCCATGCATGAAGCCTTCGAGGGCATCGACCTCGTCATCGGCCCGAACTTCTCATCCGGCATGCTGACGCCAACCAACTTCACCGGCCATCCTTGCCTTGTGATGCGCGCCGGCTTCCAGGACACGCGTCCACGTAGCATTTTTGGCCAGCCGCAGGATGAGACCGCCTCGACCGCGCGCACGCCCATTGCGATCTCAATGTGGGCACCGCTCTTTCAGGAAAACACGCTACTCTCATTCGGCGCAGCGCTTGAAAACGCACTCGGCGTTGCAGGAGAACGACCATCCCTCTGAAGAACCACAACATACTGATCCTGTGCACCGGGAATTCCGCGCGCTCGATCATCGGCGAAGTGCTGGTCTCCGCCATGCCCGGCTTCAAGGGCTATAGCGCAGGCTCGACCCCGCGCGGTGAGGTCAATCCGATGGCCATGTCCGTGCTTGCGGCAAAGGGCCACGATACAAGCGGGCTCACCTCAAAGAGCTGGGATGTCTTCGCCGCCGAGGATGCGCCGACAATGGATGTGATCATCACGGTCTGCGACAATGCTGCCGGAGAGGTCTGTCCCTATTGGCCGGGCCACCCGGTGCAGGTCCATTGGGGATTACCGGACCCGGCTGAGGTTGAGGAGATGTCGCGCCAGCGCATCGCGTTCGAGGACACGTATTTCAGCCTGAAAAAGCGCCTTCAGAAACTCGCCGCGCTCGATCTCGACGCAATGCCCGCGCCTGAACTGAAAGCCGCCATACAGGCGATCCACACACAGCGCTGATCTAGAACACGCTCGCCCAGAAATCGGCGGACGTGTCGATCAGGCCCAGCGCATCCTGAATGACGACAATGTCGTGGCCGTCCATCATGGACGGGCGCACCGGCTGCGTGATTGCCAGATGTCGCACCAGCTTGGTGCAGGTGAACAGCCCTTCCGGCAGGGCCCGTGCGTCAAGGCTCAATCCCTTGGGCCTTGGGTGCATTACATCGTTTCGCGCCGCGATGACGCGCTCGATCGCCCGGTGCTCTTCAGGCCGCAGCGGCGCCGTATAGGGCTGATCGAGGAAGGCCGGGTCAGATACCCGCGCGACCAGTTCGCCCGGCCCCGGCATGGCAGGCAGTTCTGCGCCTGCCTCTGACAGCGCCATGACGCAGGCCTGCTGCACCATCAGCACCGCCCCGGTCACAAGCCATGGCAGCGACGTCTCTGTCTCAACGACGAGGATCGCATGTGTGGAGGTGAACTTCGCCGTATCGGCAAGCTGTCTCGAAAGCGGGTGGACCATGCGCCTAAACTAGGCCCGGGCGGCCAGTCTTGCCAGCCGCCCGGGAGATTATCTTGCCCTATTCGCCGGCAGGCTCAGCCTCGGCCACTTCGGTCTGCTGGAAGGCAACATCGACAATCCAGCCCCATGAGCCGCCGCGCGATTCCGGAGACCGGAAGAACGCCTTCCGCAGCATGATCGGATACATGTAGAAATCGGCCGTCTCGCTCCGCTCAATGTCGCTGGCGCGCTCATAGATGAAGGTCTGGGCTTCCTCGCCCTTGCCGCCGCTATCTTCCCGCGCTGTCCAACCTTCAGGCAGGCAGCTATCGAGGGTCGCCTTGGCTTCATCGAACGCGGCCTGCGCATTCGGCATCTCTTCCTCGAAGCGAAGGCTGCTGGCCTCGAAAATGGTACAGCGGAAAACGTGACTGTCCGGATCCCCGTCATTCCAGCCGCCCAGTTTCCCGTGCTTGCACGTATAGCCCCATGGCTTCAGCGCGGTGACTAGGTCACCCGGAAAGCCTTCGCCCTCTGCAGCTTCCTGCGACAGCCCCTTGAACGGAATGTCCGCTTCCATGCTGATCGCCAGTGCCTCGACCGCCTCACACGCGGTCATCGCCGCCTGATCCTCAACCGAAACAGGCGCCCCCGCGCCCGGTATCTCGCTATTTCCACCGCTTGCCCCACAGCCAGCCAGAATAAGGGCGCTCAGCCCCATAGTCATACGCATCATATGTGTCCCCTTGGTGCGCTCTACTGAAGGGGCGGAAATGTCCATGATTTCAGCCCATTGGCAAGCCCTGCAGCCAATGGCGACGGGCGCATACCAGCAATGAGCGCCAAGTTCGCTTCTCAGGCTGGATTTGTCTGACGAACTCATGCAGGCTTTCGCCACCATGATCCCATTGTCGCGCAAATCGCCAGTCCCGCCCTCGCAGTGCAACCTTGCGCGCGCCATCGAACTCATCGGTGACCGCTGGACCCTGCTCATCCTTCGCTCGGCGCTTTATGGTGTGCGACGGTTTGACGATTTCCAGGAAGAGCTGGGCACCCCCCGAACAGTTCTCTCCAGCCGCCTCAATGACCTTGTCGATGCAGGCCTGCTCGACAAGAAGCCCTATAAGCTCAAGGGGCGCCGTGCGCGGTCTGAATATGTGCTGACGGACAAGGGCGAAGCGCTTCGCCCGGTCCTGATTGGCCTGACCCAGTGGGGCGACGCCTGGCTTGGCGCAGGCGGACAGCCACCGATCAGCTTCACTGATTCTGAAAGCCGCGATGCCGTTCGCCTCGCCTTCGTCTCCGGCGCTGGCCGCGAAGTCGCCCTCGACGATCTTCGCGTCGTGATCCGCCGCTAGGCGTCCGGCCTACTTCGCCAGATAAAGCTGCAGCACATCGTCTGCGATCCGGCTGAACGCTTCGCCCAGCTGCGCGGCATCCGGGACATCCATGTAATGCTCAGGTGAGGTCGCACACTTGCTCAGCACCCCGTCGGAGCGCTCATCGGTCAGCTCCAGACGGACGGTATAGATCACCACCCCTGCGGCTTTCGCATTCGAGCAGGCTTCCAGCGTCCGCTTGTCCATCTCTGTCCAGATCTGCGCCTGCGATGGCCGCGACGGCACACCCATGCGCCCATTCGCGGCATAGCCATAGGCCGAATAGTCGCTGCCCCGCATGTCAGAGCGCGCACTGATATGATTGTTACCGTCACTCAGGAGCACGATGACCTTATCGACACTGCGGTCATTATACGCCCCGCCCTCGGTGAAAGGCGCCTCGGGCGACAGGACACGCCAGCCCCAGGCCACGCCCTCAGTCATGTTCGTGCTGCCTTCAGCCTGCAGCTTGTCGATCTCACTCTTGATGAAGGCCGCATTCTCGGTCAGCGGCACGATCGGGCGCGGCGCGCAGTTGAAGCCCGGACCGATCGGCGTGTTGACGTCGGAATAGAAACGGTAAGTCCGTTTCAGGTCGGGCGCCCGCCCGCGTATATCGCCATTGTTCAGCCCGTTTGTCGAAGCCCTGAGGATCGCGACACCGTACTTCGACACATCGCTGATCAGATTCATGGGATTCCACGACCAGCCACTATCCTCGAGATAGTCATTTGCATAATTGCGGCGGTCATCAGGCTCGTCCGGATAGAAGCTCGGCGTGAACAGCGTTTCGGGATTGCGCCGCTCCGGCAGCGTGTCATTCACATCGAGCGGATATTCACGCGCCTCGACGCAGCCCGGCCAGACTTCGCCAAGTGCCTCGTACAGCGCAACGCGGCTCGTGCGCGGCAGAAGGTTGGTCGCACTCACATCAGAGCGCCCATCCTGGTCGATCCAGTCTTCGCCAAACTTGTCAGGCCCGACATTCACCCAGGTCGTAAACGGCACAAGCGCAAAGCGGCGGCTGGATGTCTTGCTGGTCGCTGCGTCGATCTTGTCGACCAGCAGCTTCGCGGCCGCGCGCAGCTGGACAATCTTTTCACCCTGCATCGAGCCCGTCGTGTCGAGCGCCATGGCAATCTCGAACTTGCGCTCGCTGTGGCGCACTTGCGAAACACGGCTCACATCGAGCTTTGTCACCCCCGCAAGGCCGAGCAGCGTGGTTTCGATATCGCCATCAACCGTCGCGGTAATATCGTCGCCATCCTGCACGATCTGGAAGTCGTGAATGGACACGCCGCGGCCCTGCATCTGCTCATCGAAAATCTGACGCGCCTCGAGTTTCAAGGCTTCGATATCCCGCTCGCCGAGGTCATGCGCAACATGCAGAAGGGCTGCATCGAGCGCAGCCTGCGTTTCCACCGACGCCGTGCGATGGCGCGTCATATCAATCGCGCCGCCAGCAATCGCCAGCAGCGGGATGACACAGATCGCAAAGATCATAGCGGTATTACCGCGTTGGTCGGACCAAAAGCGCATCAGCCAATCTCCATTGGCGTTTTGTGTAGCGCCCCCAAGTCAAAATCTGGTTCGCGAGATAGATGAAATTTCAAATGGATGGGTAAAAAAGCCGAGCGTATTCAGGCGGCTCTAGCGGGTGTTGCCCCAGATCTTGAGCGGGTCGAACGCGCCCTGCTGGGCGGCAGCCTTCAACGCTTCAATCTGCCGGTTCACCGGCCCCTCATGGGCCTCTGTGCCTGACTGGTAGATCGCCTCATCAAGGCGGCAGATGCGATTGAAGAGGGCTTCGGAATTCTCCACGAGGTCAAGAAACGCATCCGGCAGGCCAAGTCCGCGCTGTTCGGAGGCGTCGAGTGCAGGTGCTTCCCGGCGCAGGCGATACTTTGGCGACAGCGCATCCTCGCGCGACATGTCGCCGTCGCGCACAGCCCGCTGCATGACCAGCCAGCTTGCTGCCTGCATCAGGCGCGCCGTCAGCTCCATGCTCCACGCGGCATAGGTTAGGCCCGCCTCGCGCGGCAGCTTGCGCGACATGTCGCGGCCCGGCCCGTCCAGATAGCTCGCCGTCTTTTCAACAAGCGCCATGCCTTCTGCGAAAACCTTGTCGAAGACACGCCCGGACGTGAAGTCCGGCTGCATCTCGTCGAGCGTTCTTTGACTGGAAACGGCAGCCATATTTCCCCTCAGCACAGTCCGCAAAAATTCATCAGGCTCAATCGCAAGGTCTAGGACCCGAGACCTTTAAAGGGTCTTAAGATCGGGTGGCGAGCTAGGACTTGAAAATACTGTCCGCCGCCGATTTGTGCGCCTCTTTCTTGGCAATTTCAGCCTCGCATGCCTCGATATCCGCCTTCAGCGCCTCGATCCGCGCCTTCAGCGCCTCGATCCGCGCCTTCAGCTCATCGACAGACAATCTTTCCAGATCGACCTTGGCGGGACGCGGTGTGTCCTCTTCAAACATTGATCGGGCCTCCTCAGACGCTTACCTCTCCCCCTCAAGGCAAGGACAGACGCGCGCCGAAATCAAGCCTCAATCGAGAAGACCCGGCGCGAGACACAGTTAATCGAGACACCAGACAGGACGTAAACATGACCGACCGGATGCAGGCTATCGTGGCAAAAGAAGGCGAACCACTGAAACTGGCAGAGGTCGACCGGCCAGAAATCGGCCCGCACGATGTCCTCGTGAAGGTTGCCGCTGCAGGCCTCAACCGCGCTGACCTTGTCCAGCGCGCTGGTAAGTATCCACCGCCGCCCGGCGCATCACAGATCATGGGCCTTGAATGCGCGGGGACCATTGTCGCCCTCGGCGAAAAGGTCACCCGCTGGAAGGAAGGCGACCGCGTCTGCGCCCTGCTCGCAGGTGGCGGCTATGCAGATTTCTGCGCCGTCGATGAAGGCTCGCTCCTGCCTGTGCCGGAAAACCTGACCCTGACCGAAGCCGCCGCCCTGCCAGAGGCCATGATGACGGTCTACGCCAACATCTTCATGCGTTCGGCCTTCAAGGCGGGCGAGAACGTCCTCATTCACGGCGGCACGTCCGGCATCGGCTCCATGGCGCTGCAAATGCTGAAAGAGGCTGGCGCAGGCACCGTCTGGACGACGGCCGGCTCTGACGAAAAATGCGAAGCCGCCACCGAGCTCGGCGCCACTCGCGCCATCAACTACAAGACCGAGGATTTCGAGAAGGTCGTCAAGGATGGCGGCGGCGCCGATGTGATCCTCGACATGGTTGGCGGCGACTATGTGCAGAAAAACATCTCTGTCGCCCGCGTGAACGGCCGCATCTGCAATATCGCCTATCTCAATGGCTCAAAAGTAGAGCTGGACCTCATCTATCTGATGATGAAACGCCTGATCCTGACGGGTACGACCCTGCGCGCCCGCTCTGCAGAGGAAAAGGCTGAAATCCGGGCGGCCATTGAAGATCAGTTCTGGCCAAAGGTTGCGAGCGGGGCTATCAAGCCTGTGATCGAGAAGGTATACCCGGCCAGCGAAGCCGAAGCAGCCCAGGCACATATGGCCGATGGCGGCCATATCGGTAAATTGCTTCTCGAATTTGGCGGATAAAACGCCAGAACCTTCAATTATGAACCAAATACTGACCGCAACGGGCAATGACGTCTATCGTACACGCTATAAGTGTGCGATGGTGTAACCAGTCGCGAGGCAACAACATTCACCCGCCTTCAGCGACCGGAGCCTTTTATGGCACAGCGGATTAACGAGCACGGGAGCACGCTCCTACAACGAGAGACCGATTTCCGGACACGGGCGGACTCCATGCCGCGACTGGCATGGATCGCTGACGGAAGCGGCTCGATCTACTGGTACAACCGGCACTGGTTCGATTACACCGGCACCACGCTTGAAGAGATGTCCGGCTGGGGCTGGCAAGCCGTCCACCACCCTGATCATGTCGACCGCGTCGTCACACGTATCAAAGCCTGCTTTGACACAGGCGAGCCGTGGGAAGACCTCTTTCCCCTGCGCGGAAAGGATGGTGGCTATCGCTGGTTCCTGTCCGAGGCCCAGCCCCTGTTTGATGAGAACGGCAAGGTCCGTTTCTGGTTCGGCACCAATATGGATGTCACCGAACAGATCTCCGACGCTGTCAGCTCGGTCACTGACCAACCGCCTGAAGACCTTCTGCACCGCATAGAGATAAAGCCTGGCGCGACCATCGCGATAGAGCTGACCGGACAGAATCAGAACGTTGTTGGTGAGCGCCCTGCCCGTCAGACCATCCTGATACTTGAGGACGAGCCGATGACCGCGCTCGACCTTGAGATGCGCCTCAGCGATGCGGGCTACAACATCATGGGCCCCGCAATGACCATCGCTGGCGCTGAAAGAGAGATCGAGCATGCACTGCCAGACATCGCGCTCCTCGACTCCAATCTTGGTGGACGCAAATCCTATGGCCTCGCAGAGCGTCTGATAAAGGCCGGCGTCCCGGTCGTCTTTTGCACGGGCTATGAAGAGCTTGAAGACCTGCCAGAACGGCTACAAAACTGCCCTGTCGTGTCGAAGCCGTTCAAGGACAGCGTCCTTATGGAATCGATTTCAGCGGCCGCAACCCGCCCCAACGCCTAGACGGGCTCAAGGGCAGTCGGCCAACCTGTTCAGGCATTGTCGTTCCGGGAGCTTCTGATGAAGCATAGTGACGGACTTGAAAATCTCGCTTCCAGATTGAGCCGCGCCTACGGCGATAATTGCACGCTTGTTGTCGGGCTGACCGGCTCGGTCGCCTCCGGCAAATCCACGCTCGCCGCCGCCCTTTGCGAGCTTCTCGCCGCTCATCACAGCGTTGAAAACGTCTCGACGGACGGCTTTCTCTGCCCGAATGCAGAACTTGAAGCCCGCGGCCTGATGATGCGCAAGGGCTTTCCGGAGAGCTATGACAATCTGGCGATGCGTACGGCGATCGCCCGCGTCAGGGTGCTGCCAGCGGTCTTCCCGGTCCATAGCCATGAAATCTATGACATAGACCCGGCGCTTGCCCGCACGATTAGTCCGCCGGACATATTGATCCTCGAAGGGCTCGGCTTTGAGCCGCCATCTGGCGAAGAGCGCCGCGCAGGTGAGCCGGACGTCCTTATCTATCTCGACGCTGAAACCGCCCATATCGAAGCCTGGTTCCTCGACCGGTTCATGCGCTTCTGGCACGCGGCCGCCGATGATCCGACATCATTCTACCAGCGTTTTCGCGGCATGACCGAAGACGAAGCCCGCGCCTTCGCCCGCACGGAGGTCTGGCAGAAAATCAACCTCCCCAACCTCGAAAACCACATCCTCCCGCTGCGCGAGCATGCCGACATCGTGCTCAGGAAAGATGCTGAGCACAGGCTGGTCGCCTGACCGGTTCGCCGCTCAGGATTCGCAGACCGGGAGGTTGAGCAGGTCATCGCACCAGGCGTCGCCGCGCTTTGCCCGAAGGTGCTTGCGACGCGATCCCTGCTCGATCTCGATCTTCACGCGGCCTCCATCTTCGCCAGCCATATAGAACTCATTCGTCCCGGATTCGATCGTGCGCATGGCTTGGCTAGTTGGCATAAGCCAGCCCCCGCCCGCGGGACCACCAACATGGCTGATATGAGTGTGAGCGACAGTCTCGCCCCTGAAGCGCACACAAGTGATCTTGATCACGCTCAGCCTGCCTCATTCCCGGCAAGCGCCAGCACGGCGCGCCTGTGGCCCTCAACTGGCTCATCAAGCGGAAAGACCTCCAGCTCCACTTCCGGTGGGATGCCGGTTTCTTCAAAGCTCTGGCCATCTGGCGCGGCGATCACCTCATTGGAAAGCTCAATGATCCAGCCATTCGGCAAAGGCTTGGAATGGACGGTGGAGAAGCTCCCGCGCGTCGTCTTGCCATAATGGGTGACGTTCGGTAGCTGGCGCAGCGCCAGGGCGGCGATCTCACCGCCGCTCACCGTGACATCACTCGTCAGCAGTTTCACCGGGCCAGTATAGGTGACGCCATCTGCCCGCTCGATCTGGCGCATGCGCGTCGGGACGTCAGTCCCCGGCACATAGGTCTGGTAGCCATTGAAAGCGTCATCAGAAAAGCGCGATGCCACGCGCCGCGAAATCGCATCATAGCCGCCGCGATTATTCGACAGGTCCAGAATGACGAACTCAGCGTCTGCCATCGCCGACAGCGCCTCATCCATGACAGCGTCAAAGGCATCGAACTCCGCCTGCCTGAAGGCAGGGTCGCTGATCTCGACACCGCTGAAACCGCCCATCTGCAGGATCTGGATATAACCTACGCGGCCATTATCGATCGTGCCCCACAGGATGCGGTCATTCGCCGTGTGCTGCGCGCCCTCATCCAGTACGTCCTGCTGCAGCCCGACGAAGATACCGATCAGCCATTCGGTCTCGCGGCCAGCCTCACGAAGGAATGGCAGCGTTTCGCCAAGCCCGTCCTGCTGGCGCCGCTTCTCACCTTCTACCTCTCCGATCAGCTTGGTGTGGGAATCGCTGAAGCCATCGATCAGGCCTGCCAGCGTGTCGAACAGGGCCGCCGCGCTCATATCCGCGGTGACATTGCCCCGCTCCGCCTCTACGCGGGCCTGCCAGTCGATGCCGCGCACATCGAAAAAGGCATAGTGCTCACCAACCAGTTCGGCGGCGTAATTGAACACTGTCAGCGGGTCATCACCCGTCCCCGCCTCGCAGGCCGCCGGCAGCGCATCGATCCTGTCCGTCCAGATTTCGGTGTCTTCCGGCAAAAGCTGCAGGATGAGATGCTCGCCGCTCGGATGGTCGCGGTAGATCGAATAGTCGAGGGCCAGCGTTTCGGTCATCGATTTCGACGCTTCAGGCGTCTCGAAGCAATAGCTCTCGGTGATCTGGTACTGGCGAACCGTGCCATCGCTGATATCGAACACCCAGCCATAGCCGCGCGAACGCCAGATACCCGTCACCGTATCGGGAAGCGCCTCGCCTGCGATCATCTGCTGCGGCGGCGCGAAATCATCGCGCGTTAGCGGTGTCTCGTCTGTCGGCGTGGACCCGCACGACGCAGCAAACAGCACGCTTGCCAGTAAACCTGTCATCCGAAGCATGGCATCCCCTCGATCTGCCGCTCGCCGATAGGCTGAGGGTGCCGAAGGGTCAAGCTGACAAAGCCCACTACAAACCCTGCCTTCCCAAGGGCGCGGCTTCGTCCTATACTTGAGGCTGTTAGGAACTTTCCCGTTCTGGAACCCTGACCGCCCGGCCCGAAAGGCCGGGCGGCTGCGTTTCTGGGACCAGCATGATGGAGCCCCGAAAATGGCCGATATTCTGATGCCGAAGGCAACCGCCGTCTGGCTGATCGACAATACCACGCTGTCGTTCGAGCAGGTCGCTGACTTCTGCGGTCTTCACAAGCTCGAAGTCAAAGGCATCGCCGATGGTGACGTCGCTGAGAATATGCGCGGCGTCGATCCAATCTCGGGCGGTGAGCTCACCCGCGATGAAATCCGCAAGGGCGAGGAAAACCCAGACTAT
Organism: Thalassovita mediterranea; assembly: GCA_019448215.1. Classification (NCBI taxonomy): domain Bacteria; kingdom Pseudomonadati; phylum Pseudomonadota; class Alphaproteobacteria; order Rhodobacterales; family Roseobacteraceae; genus Thalassovita; species Thalassovita mediterranea. The sequence goes on from CP080408.1 coordinate 1,079,181, forward strand.
CGCCTGAAAAAGGCTGAATCGAAGATCGCGCACATCCCGCAGCCAAAGCGCAAGGGCGCGCGCTACACGCCGGTTGCCCGCCGCCAGGACAAGCCGGACGCCATCGCCTGGTTCATCCGCAACCACCCGGAAGTCTCCGACGCGCAGATCTCCAAGCTGATCGGCACCACAAAAGCCACGATCACCAATGTGCGCGACAAGACGCACTGGAACTCACAGAACATCAAACCAGTCGACCCGGTGACCCTTGGCCTCTGCTCGCAGATCGAGCTCGACGAAGTCGTCAACAAGGCCGTCGACCGCCGCAAGAAGATGGAAGCGCAAGCTGGCCTCGACACGGACGGCCCGGGCCTTCGCCCCGCTGAAGACGCCGACGCCGCCAGCCAGGCCGTCGATACCGACTCCGGTAATGACGACGAGCCAAACGCCGACGACATCTTCTCGAACTTCAAGGGCTAGTCAGTAGTCAGGCCCTTAATCGTCGAAAAATGGAAAGGCGCCCTGACATTTCGGGGCGCCTTTTTCTATACCGTCAGAAAACACCGCCAGTGCACCGTCACTGCACCGTGAAAACACCGAAAACCTATTCCTCCGTCCCCCGCACTTTCCGCACGGCATCCGCCATGGAATGGCGCGCGCTTCCGGGCCGCAGGGGCTTGGGCTGACTCTCGGCCGGGGCCCAGCCTGACAGCCAGACGACGTTGAATGTCGCCCTCAATCGGCCATCCGGATCAGCGAATCGTTCAGCGTAAATCTCTGCCATTCGTGCCAGAATACGCCGTGACAATGGCCTTCGGGGGCTCTTCTCATTGGCCGCAAAAGCCGCCTGCTCGCCCATCCCCTTGAGGTCCCGCATCAGCGCAAACGGGTCATCATAACGAACCGTCACCGGCTCCACATCGACGACTGGCAGGGCAAATCCAGCCCGCTGCATCAGGCCCGCCATGTCCTGGAGCCCTGGCAGCGGCGAGATTCTGGGCGCCGCACCGCCCGTGATTTCGGCCTCGGCTTCCAGAAATGACGTCCGCAATTCGGCCAGAGTGCCTGCCCCGAACAGGCAGCCAAGGAACAGCCCATCCGGCTTCAGCGCCCGTCTGATCTGGATCAGCGCGCCCGGCAGGTCATTGACCCAGTGGAGAGAAAGCACGGAGGTAACAAGGTCATAGGCGGCCTCATCGGCGCCCACCTGTTCCTCATCCATCTCGCGCATGTCGAGCCCGCGTTCAGCTCCAAGCGCACGAAACGCCGGCGACAGCTCCCCGGCCTCGACAGCGCCGACCTGGCCATGCCCGGCCAGCATCAGTGCCAACGTGCCATCATGGCTGCCAAGGTCGAGCACGCGTTCAAACTGCCGGCTCACATCTTCCAGCCTTTCAATGAGATGACTCGACTCTCGCGCTTTGAGAAACGCATAGTCGCTATAATGATGGGCCGCCCGGTCGCGATTGCGCCGGTGAAGCGCCCGATTGAAAAGCTTGGGTGGAGCTGGTGACATGGGCCTCGATATGCACCTTGTGCGGCAGAGGGCAAAGGGCGGACTGCGCGCGGCAGCGCATTTCGTCTGGCCATCACGCTCGCTTGTCTCCGGCCAGCATCATGGCGGCGAGGGGCTTATTGCGCCTGAAGACTTCGCCCAGCTGACCTTTCTCGGGGCCAGCGGTTGCCGCCAGTGCGCCCTGCCGCTCGAAAGCGACCTTGGTGAGGCAAGCCTTTGCGGCAAGTGCGCGGCCAAGCCGCCCCGCTGGGACGCCGCCCGTGCTGCGCTCGCCTATGACGATGTCTCGCGCAAGCTGGTGCTCGATCTCAAACATGCAGGCCGCCGTGACGGTCTTTCGACCTTTGCGAACTGGATGACGCTGGCTGCCCGTGAGCTTCTCGATGAAGCTGATCTCATCGTGCCGGTGCCGCTCCATTATCGGCGACTGGTACATCGCGGCTTCAACCAGTCCGGCTGGCTGGCACAGGCCCTGTCACAGCGCTCAGGCGTGCCTTCAAAGGTTGATGCGCTGGTGCGCCGCAAGCCAACACCAAGTCAGGGTGGGCTGTCTGCAGGCGAGCGTTGGCGCAATGTCCGCGCCGCATTTGAAGTGCGCCCTGCCCATCTGCCGCTGATCGAGGGCAAGCGCGTCATTCTGGTCGATGACGTGTTCACGACCGGTGCCACACTGTCGGCATGCAGCCGTGCCCTGAGGCGTGCAGGCGCGTCTCATATCTCGCTTGTAGTGCTGGCGCGCGTTGTCAGGCCGTCGGACGTGACCATATAAGACCCATACTGACTGCAATCGACGAGGATTTTTCCTATGTCCGCTGTGACGATCTACACACGTGCCTTCTGCCCGTTCTGCACCCGCGCGGTGTCGCTGCTGAAGCAGAAAGGCGTCGACTTTAACGAGATCGATGCCGGCATGGACCCGGACAAGAAGCAGGAGATGATCCAGCGCTCCAATGGCGGCCGGACCTTCCCCCAGATCTTTATCGGCGAGGAACATATTGGCGGCTGCGACGAGATGATGGCGCTTGAACGCTCCGGCAAGCTCGACAAGAAGCTCGCTGCGCTCTGAAAGCACGCCGCCCATGATCCGCTACGCACTTGAATGCAGGGATTGCGAGGCCGGTTTTGACGGCTGGTTCGCCTCTTCCGAAGGGTTCGACGCCCAGTCGGAGAAGGGCCTGATCGACTGCCCGAATTGCGGCGGTCACAATATCCGCAAACAGGTCATGGCCCCGTCTGTGCGCCCATCGGAGAAATCAGGCGCGAGCGACCCCGAAAAAGTCTTTGGCAAGCTGGCGGCCCATGCACGTCAGCACATTGCGGACAATTACGACTATGTTGGCGACGGTTTCGCCGAGGAAGCCCGCTCCATGTATTATGGCGAGCGCGAGCATAAGCCGATCTGGGGTGAAACCACCGCTGAGGAGCGCGAAAGCCTGAAAGAGGAAGGCGTCCCGGCTGCGCCCCTACCGCCCGCTTTCGTGCCGCCCAGGAAAACCGAAAAGACGAAGCTGAACTGAAACGCGGGGCCCTGCGCTGCAGCTGCGACCGCCTGACTTCTTGACCATCGGCCCGGCGTAGATAAAACCCGTTACAGAAGGCCCATGAACGGAGTTGATCAATGGCGTCCAGCGAATACACCCGCGGCGAAATGGAAATCGAAGCGCAATCGAAAATGTATTCGGGCTTCATGAAAGCCAGCATGTGGGGTGCCCTCATCCTGCTGCTCGCCGTTGGCTACATGGTTTTCACCCTGTCGGTCGGCATGAACTGGCTCGTCGCGCTGATCCTCTGCGCCGGCGCAGGCATTGCGATCGGCGTCGGCATGAGCCTTGGCGGCGCCTGGATTGCAACCGTGATTGGCCTTGCCGGCCTCGCACTGGTCGTCCAGCTGCTGATCACCCTCTTCTCGATGGCGATGTAGGCAACGCCTAGCTGACTGTCCGGGCCCACGCCCTCACATCCTCGACATACAGGTCCGGCACTTCCATCGCTGCGAAGTGACCGCCTTCCTTCATGTCTGACCAATAGGCGACATTGTAGATCCGCTCGCACCAGCTGCGCGGCGGCGTCCTGTAGATTGTTTCTCCCGGATAATCTGCGATCCCCGTCGGCACATTGACCTTCTGGTCTGGTTTCAGCTGCGCGCCGCCTTCAAGGAACAGTGCGGCGTAGTACCAGACCGATGTCGCGATCGCGTCATTCACCAGATAGATCATCACATTGGTCAGGAGCTGGTCGCGCGAGTAGATATCGGTGAGCTTGCCCCGGCTGCGGTCACTCCAGCCGTGAAACTTCTCCAGTATCCAGGCTGCGGTGCCCATCGGGCTGTCCATCAGCGCCATGGCCAGCGTCTGCGGCTTGGTCGCCTGTTCCATCAGATAGGCGCCCTCGGCCTGCATGGCTGCCTGCGAAGCGGCAACCCATGTCTTCTCTTCATCGGTGCGCGGGGTCCGGTCGGCTGGCTGATGGCCGATCATGTTGAGGTGGATCGCCTTGCAGCCACCGCCGCTATCGACGCCATGATTGAGGCCAAGTAGCGAGGTCACCAGCCCGCCCCAGTCACCGCCCTGCGCCAGATAGGTGTCATATCCAAGACGCTCACGCATCAGCGTGTCCCACATCTTCGCCGTCGCCTGCTGGCCCGTTGGCGCAGCCGGTTTGCCCGAAAAGCCATAGCCGGGCAGTGACGGGATCACGAGGTCGAAGGCATCCTCGGCCTTACCGCCATGTTTCGATGGATAGGCCAGCGGACCGATAGCGTCGTAGAACTCATAGACTGACCCCGGCCAGCCATGCGTCAGCAGGAGGGGGCGCTTGCCGCCAGCCTCGCCCACCACATGCAGGAAGTGGATGTCGAGGCCATCGATCTCTGTCGTAAATTGCGGCCAGGCATTGAGCGTCTTCTCCGCCGCGCGCCAGTCATACTGCTCCAGCCAGTAGGCCTGTATGTCTTTCAGGAAGGCGGTCGACATGCCGAACGCCCACTCATCACCGATGGAGGGGGCGGGAAACCAGCGATAGGCTTCGACCCGTGCCCGAATGCGCGCGAGCACGTCATCGGGCACATTTACGGTGAAAGGGGTGACCTTGCTCATGGCGGATCTCCTGCTGGTATCTCGTCAGTCAGGATGAAGCGCGCACAGCGCGTGAGGGTCAAGGCTCACATGGGGGCAGCTGCCCCGGAAATACTAGGCAGAGAAGCCGTTCTCGACCTCGTTGAAATGGTCTGAGGTCTTGGTGCCGACCGTTGTCAGCGCGGTGATGAGCAGGATGGTCATCAGACCGAGAAGAAGGCCATATTCGACGGCACTGGCGCCTTCGATATCGGACTTCAGCTTCTTCACTGGCTTAATGAACATGAAGTCCTCTCAAAACCGACGGGCAAGCTCCTCAAACAGAGGAATATCGGCAGGCGGAGCATCATAGTCACCCAGCTCTGCCGGGCGCACCCAGGCAATCTGTTGTCCTTCGAGCCCGGCAAGTTCGCCTTGCCAGACCCGCACCTCGTAAAGTGGCATCAAAAGGTGAAAATCAGGATAACCAAAACTTGCAAAAGTGATCGGTTTGAGCGCCGAGGGTTCAACACTGATCTGGAGCTCTTCTTTCAGCTCCCGGCAAAGCGCCTCTTCAGGCCGCTCACCTGGCTCCAGCTTGCCGCCCGGAAATTCCCAGAGGCCCGCCATGGATTTCCCTTCCGGGCGCTGGGCGAGAAGGATTTCACCTTGCCTATTAAAGATCGCCGCAGCGACCACGAGCAGCACCTTGCCGCTCATGTCCGGTAGGCGCCGTTAATGTCGACATAGCCGTGCGTGAGATCGCAGGTCCACACAGTCCAGGACGCATCACCGGCGGCGACATCCACCTTGATAGAGATATGGTCGCCCGCAAAGTGCCCGCTCGCCACGGCTTCGTCATAACCCGGCGCGCGCATGCCGCCATCGGCAACCAGATGGTCGCCAAACCAGATCTGCATCTGGTCTTTCTTGATGGGTTCCAGCGACTTGCCGACCGCCATGACGATGCGGCCCCAGTTTGCGTCACCCGCCGCAATCGCGGTCTTGATGAGCGGCGAATTGGCGATGTGCATGCCAATCGTCTTGGCAGAGCTTTGCGAAACGGCGTTCTCGACGCAGATCTCGACGAATTTCGACGCGCCCTCGCCATCCTTCACCAGCTGGTGAGCAAGATCACGGAAGACATCCATCAGCGCCGTACGGAAACCGGCAAGGCGTGGGTCGCTGGCCTCCTCGATCATCGGCGCACCGGACGCGCCGGTCGCAAACAGCATGCAGGTGTCAGACGTCGACGTGTCGCCGTCCACGGTGACGGAGTTCAGCGTCGGATCGACCGTCTCACGCAGCAGCTGGTCAAGCAGCGCAGGCGCGATGGCCGCATCGGTAAAGACATAACAGAGCATGGTCGCCATGTTCGGCATGATCATGCCGGAGCCCTTGAGGATGCCGGAGATGGCAACAGGCGTCCCGTCAATCTCTGTGGTCGCCCCGGCGCCCTTCGGATAGGTGTCCGTCGTCATGAAGGCGCGCGCGCACGCCTCCCAGTCTGCCGGGCCAAGCTTGCCATGAAGCTCAGGCAGCATTTCGCCAACGAAGTTCGGATCGGCCAGCGGCTCCCCGATCACGCCCGTCGCGGCCAGGAAGCAGGCCTCTTTGGGCACGCCCAGCGTCTTCGTCATCGCTGCGAGCGTCGCTTCATTCTTGAGCTTGCCCGCCTTGCCGGTGAAGGCATTGGAGTTGCCGGAGTTTGCGACGACCGCCCGGCCATGCCCGCCGCACGCCTTCAGCGCCTCGCGGCACCATTCAACATCTGCCGACGCCGTCAGCGAACGTGTGAACACACCTGCCGCCGACGTGCCTTCCGGCATCAGGAAGAGGAAGACATCATCGCGCTGTATGCCCCGGCGTGCATAGAAGCCGCGCGACGCCGTCGCGGCCTGTACGCCTTTGACCTCTGGAAGCTTCGGAAAAGCCTCAGGCGCAAATGGTGATGGGGTGAGCTTCACTCTACAGTCTCCATATCGTCCTCGCCTGCCGGCGCGAGACCGTTCTCTTCCATATCGCCTTCGCTGCCTTCGATGCCGATTTCATCCTCGTCACCAAAGCCGGTTTCGCCTGCTGCGGCTTCCCCTGCCTCTTCGGCAAGGTCTCGCGCAATCATGCCGCCTTCGCGCTCTTCAATGTCAGCATTGGCGCGCAGGGTCTGCAGGATCTGGCTGATCTGCGTGAAGGTGAGGTAGGTCACGATTTCAGGGCGCATCTCCTCACGCGTCTTCGGCGGTCGGGTGCGGCGCTGCTCCACCTTCAGGATGTGCCAGCCCTGCTCGGACTGGAATGGCTCTGACATCTCACCTGCAGGCGTATCGGCGATCACCGCCGGGAACGGATCGACCATTTCATTCGGGGACACCCAGCCAAACGAGCCGCCATCGAGTCGGGTGCGGGTATCTTCTGAGAATTCGAACGCCAGCGCCGTGAAGTCTTCGCCTGCGCGCGCTTTCTCAAGAACCGTCTCGGCTTCTTCCTGTGTCGCCAGCAGGATGTGGCGGATGCGCACCTCATCGTCGAGCTGCTGCAGGCGCACCTGCTCTTCATACATCCGGTCGATGGCTTCCTCATTCACCTGCGTGGCGACAAGGTCTTCCATGAGGAAATTGCCGAGCAGGCGCTCACGCGCGGTTTCCAGACGGCGCTGGGCGGCGGGGGTACGGTCGAGGCCGCGGCGTACCGCTTCCTGCGCGAGAAGACGCTGATCGATCAGCTGGTCGAGGACAAGCTGGTAATCTTCATGCTCAGGCCCAAAGGAGTCGCCCGGTTCGATCCGGCCCTGGGCGACCGCTTCAAGCTCGACATCGGAGAGGTAGATCGGGTCGCCATTTACCCTTGCGGCAGCTGACGCATCAAAGCCGACAGGCCGCCTGACGCCATTTTCCGGGTCAGTCTCGTTACACGCTGTCAGCACGAGGCCGAGAGCAAGCGCGAGTGCGGGGATGGAGAACCGGTGCCTATGCATGCCTAAGTCCTTGTGTTCGTGCTACAGCCGTCCGCATTGACACTATTTGGCGGCGTTCTTAAGTCTCCCGCGGGGACTGGTCGAGAGGTTTAGTCACCCGTGGCGCGCTCACCTCGCGTGCCCCTCCTGCACATGGTTTCTGGTCAGGAGGCATCCTTCAAGTCAACAGCGCAGATTGGTGCTTGTTTCCATGCTCTCCCTTGCCCGCAAAATGTTCGGCTCCGCCAACGACAGAAAGATCAAGCCGATGCGCAAGAGCGTCGAGCGGATCAATGCTCTGGAGCCGCAAATGCAGGCGCTCTCCGACGAGGAGCTGAAAGCCAAGACTGCCGCTTTCCGCGAGCGCCTCGACAAGGGCGAAACACTGGACGACCTTCTGGAAGAAGCCTTCGCCGTCGTGCGTGAGGGATCTGTCCGCGCGCTCGGTATGCGCCACTTCGACGTGCAGCTGATCGGCGGCATGGTGCTTCACAAGGGCGCCATTGCAGAGATGCGCACCGGTGAGGGCAAGACGCTGGTGGCAACGCTCGCCGTCTATCTCAACGCGCTCGCCGGCAAGGGCGTGCACGTCATCACCGTCAACGACTACCTCGCCAGCCGCGACGCGGAATGGATGGGCAAGCTCTACGGCTTCCTTGGCATGACGACCGGCACCATTGTGCATGGCCTCAATGATGGTGAGCGCAAGGCGGCTTATGCCTGCGACATCACTTATGGCACGAACAATGAGTTCGGCTTCGACTATCTGCGCGACAATATGAAATACTCCCTCGACCAGATGGCTCAGCGCGGTCACGCCTATGCCATCGTCGATGAGGTCGACTCCATCCTGATCGACGAAGCGCGCACCCCGCTGATCATTTCCGGCCCGACTGACGACCGCTCAGAGCTTTACCGCACCATCAACGACCTCATCCCGAAGCTGAACGACGAGACCGATATCGAGCTCGACGAGAAGCAGCGCTCTGTCATCTTCACCGAAGAAGGCATGGAGAAGATGGAGCGCATGCTGGAAGAGTCCGGCATGCTGGAAGGCAATCTCTGGGACCCGCAGAACGTCTCCATCGTCCACCATTCGAACCAGGCCCTGCGCGCCCACAAGCTGTTCCACCGTGACAAGCAATACCTGATGAAAGACGGCCAGGTCATGCTGGTCGACGAGTTCACGGGCCGCATGATGGAAGGCCGCCGCCTTTCTGAAGGCCTGCACCAGGCCATCGAGGCCAAGGAAGGCGTCGACATCAAGCCAGAGAACCAGACTCTGGCGTCCATCACCTTCCAGAACTATTTCCGCCTCTACAACAAGCTCGCCGGCATGACCGGTACGGCCATCACCGAAGCGGCCGAGTTTGCAGACATCTACAAGCTGGAAGTCTTCCAGCTGCCGACCAACAAGCCGATCCAGCGTATTGATGATGATGACGTCGTCTACCGGGTTGCCTCCGCGAAATATCAGGAGATCGTCAAGGAAGTGCGCGACGCCCGGTCCAAGGGCCAGCCAATCCTGCTCGGTACCGCCTCGATCGAGAAGTCCGAGATCATCTCCACCCTGCTCACGCAGGCCAAGATCCCGCACAAGGTGCTGAACGCACGCCACCACGAGCAGGAAGCCGAAATCATCGCCGATGCTGGTCTTCCGGGCGCCGTGACGGTCGCCACCAACATGGCTGGCCGCGGTACTGACATCCAGCTTGGCGGCAACCTCGAAATGCGTCTCTGGAAGGCCGTTGACGCGTTCAAGGAAAAGCATGGCCGGGATCCTTCCCGTGAGGAAGAAGAAGCCATGGAAGCCGAGATCAAGACCGAGATCCAGGCTGGCAAGAAAGAGGCCCTCGATGCAGGCGGCCTCTTCGTTCTCGGTACAGAGCGCCACGAAAGCCGCCGGATCGATAACCAGCTGCGCGGCCGGACGGGCCGTCAGGGTGACCCGGGTAAATCGAAATTCTTTATCTCCGTCGAAGACGACCTCATGCGTGTCTTTGCGGCTGACCGCCTGAACTCGATCATGAAGAGCCTCGGCATCAAGGAAGATGAGGGCATCACACACCCGTGGATGAACAAGGCGATCGAGACTTCGCAGAAGAAGATCGAGGAACGCAACTTCGAGATCCGTAAGAACGTCCTTAAATATGACGACGTCATCAATGATCAGCGCAAGGCCATCTTCGAGCAGCGCCGCGAGTTCATGAATGCCGAACAGGTCACTGAAGAAGTGACCGACATGCGCCACGACATCATCGATGAATGGGTCGAAGAGGCGATGCCGGAGAAGGCATTCGCTGAGCAGTGGGACGTTGAAGGCCTCACTGAAACGCTGAAGAATGAGCTCGGCCTCGACCTGCCGATTGCCGAATGGGCGTCTGAAGAAGGCGTCGCGAATGCCGAGATCGCCGAGCGTGTCCGCAAGGCGTCCGACGAAGCCTTCGAGCAGAAGGTGAAGCTCGCTGGCGCCGAACAGATCCGCAATGTCGAGAAACAGGTCCTGCTCCAGGTCCTCGACAGCAAGTGGCGCAACCACCTGCAGCAGATCGACCAGCTGCGTTCGGTCATTCACCTGCGCTCCTACGGCCAGCGCGACCCGCTGAACGAGTTCAAGGAAGAAGCCTTCAAGCTCTTCAACGAACTGCTGAGCACGCTGCGCCACGAAGTGACGCGCATCCTGATGAATATCCGCATCACGCCGCCATCGGACGAGGCACAGCGTGCTGCAGCCCGCGCGCGCGACGAGGAAGCGCTCGCAGCCGCTCGCGCCTCCATCCTGTCACGTGAAAATCTGCGCGAAACGCACCTCAACCCTGATACCGGCGACAATGAAATGACGCCTGACGTGGTTGAAGGCCCGAACGATCCGCATGACGGCCCGCCATTGCACCAGGCAGAGGATGACTGGTCGCAGACCCCGCGGAACGCGGCGTGCCCATGCGGCTCTGGCAAGAAGTACAAGCACTGCCACGGCTCACTCAGCCCGGCAGGTACGCAGCGCGCTTAAGACGCGCTTTCAGCTTCACAGTTCAGACGAACAACGAAAAAGGCCGCCCCGAATGGAGCGGCCTTTGTCTTTTGGGTGAGGCAGCTTGCGCCTTATGGAGTGCCGTCCTTACGGCTCCACTTTTCGAGCTGCTTGGCGAACCAGTCGCGGCCGCCCCAGCCAAAGCCGATGCCACACGCAATGGCGAGACCGATGGCCGCGCCCATGACGAGCATCTCGGCTACGTTCAGCACGAACTCGCCGCCCGTTGGGTCCAGCTCCATGCGCGAGATACCAAGGATGGTCGCGAGGATGATGATGGCCCACTTCATGACCTTTGCGACTGTGTCGCTCTCACCGTCACCGGAGGATGCCATGGCACCGCTCACAATGCGGGCGATGACGACGCCGGCAAAGATGATGATCGCGCCGAAGACGATCGATGCGGCCAGATCAAGCACCGTATAGGTCGCATTGGTCAGGACATCGAACTCAAGCGCGCGCATTGCCTGCACAAGGCCGAGAAGCACGATGAAGAACAGTGCGCCCTTGGCGATCACGTTCGACGCCGTGAGGCCCTTGTCGGCACTCTTAAGGATACCAAGCTCAGCCACCGCACTGTCGACACCAAAGTTTGGCAACGTGCGCAGGATGAGGTTGTGCACGAAGCGGCCAATGATGACGAAGACGGTCAGCAGGATCGCGGCAATGAGTATGTTCGGAATCGCGCCGATAATCTCATTCAGCATCGCCGTTGCCGGAACGGAGATCGCATCAATCGCCAGCACGTCGAACGCAGCAATCGCGCCGAGAATACCAACGATGGCGGCGAGCACTGTCGCAGTTACGCCAGAGATATTGACCGGACCGTCAGCCAAGCCAAGGCGCTGTGGCACGGGGTCAGCAAAGACAAAAACGGCTTTCACGGTCTTCTGGACCACATTGGCCACAATGATGAAGACGATGAAGATCAGGATCGCGCCAAAGATGTTCGGCAGATAGTTGAGCACGTCGCTCAGCATGCCGTTCAGCGGTTGGACGATCTGCGTCAGTTCAAGCCGGGTCAGCGCCTGGATGACACCAATCAGCATGATGATCCAGAAGGCCGCTATGCCAAGACTGTCGCCTAGCGACTTGGTTGCCTTGCCGTCAGGATCAGCCTGGCCCTTGCCAAAGCCGGTCTTGTTGACCGCCGTGGAGATCGCCCATTTGAAAAGGAGGCCAATAATATAGGCCCCGATCAGGATAAGCAGGGCAAAGAGCACTTTCGGCCCGTAGTCCTGCACCTGAGTAACTGTATTATTCCAGAATTCTTCCATGTTCAGCCCTTTCGCTTTTTACGAATGCCAACCCCGATGAAGAGTTGTGGCATGCGCCTTCAACTAGGGCTGAGGACTTCAGTTCCAAATTCAGCGTCTGGTTTCTCGCCGAGCGTGTAGGAGACATGGTGCTTCAGCGCTTCGGTGACCTGCCCCGCATCACCCATCAGCGAATAGGTCGGGATCGGCTTGCCAAAGGTAAGCTCGAAGCGGGCGCGCTTCTTGTTGAGGAGTTCGTGGAACAGCGTGATGTCGCGTAGCTCACCATTGATCTGGCTGAGGCGGTAGAAGAGTTTCGAGTTCTCGGCTTTTACATTCAGCGGCACGATGGGGGCGCCCTGTTTGCGGGCAAGGCTCACCACAGTGGGGAACCAGGCCTGCTCGGTCAGCACACCGTCAATCTTCTTGGCGAGCTTGCCGGAGGGAAAGATAACCACGCACTTTTCCGCCTCGAAAGCTTCTGAAGCGCGTTTGAGCGTTTCGCGTGTCTTGGCGGGGCTGCGCTTGTCGGCGACCCATTCAATCGGGATGATCGCATCCTGAAAGCGCGGATTGACCCGGATGGCGTCCGCATTTGCAAAGAACACCACATCCTTGCGCCGCTGGATCAGCGCGTCCCACACCGCGACGCCATCGGCGAGACCGGTGGGATGGTTCGCAGCAACGACACAGCGGCCGCGCTCCGGCAGGCGGTCCAGGTGATGCACGTCCAGCTGAACGTCGAGCTCGCTCGCGAGATAGTCAAACGAATCGCGCCCATTCAGCGTCATGAGCTTGTCCGCCATTTCGCGCGCCCGTGCATAGCCGAGCATCTTGTAGAGCACCCGCCGCGTTAACGGCCAGGACCAGTGCGACACGAAACTCGGACAGCGTTCGGCAATCAGCGTGTCGACAATATGTTGATCGCTTTCCTCAATGTTGCTGAGGAAAGCTGAACCTTTTTCTGCTTCGTTTACAGTGCCATCCGGCATTTTAGGTCCCTTGCTGACGCGCGGAATACGCTGAATCCCCTACCAGCACTGAGTCTATCATAGAAATTCGTCCGCATGCGATCTTCTCGTGCGGTAACCAGATAGATGAAGCCGTAAACACTTCGGCAAGGTTCGCTTTACCAAGCAGAAACGCATGGATGTCAAAGTGCCTCACATTGAGGGAGAACGCGGCGTTCAGCGCCCGAAGCGTTCGGCACACAGGGTAGAGCTTTATGAAAGTATTGTGGATCGAGGATCACGAGCCGGTGCGCGACATGCTGGCTGTGGCTGCAGACAAGGCAGCCCGGGCACGCGTTCAGGTGGACCTCGTTCTTGCCCACACCCTCATGGAAGCAGAACGCCGCCTTCGCCTTGAGCGCTTTGACCTTGTCATCACTGAACTGACCCTGCCTGACAGCTATGATGGCGACATGACGATTGCCCGTCTCGCCAATATGGGCTCTCACCGTATCGCCGTGGCGTCTGCCAATCCTGATCGCGACACCATCGTGGAAACCGCGCTTCGCTGCGGTTGCAACATCGCGAAGGCCCCGATCTTCAAGGCCAGCCTGCCCTATAACCGCTTCATCCAGCGACCAGAGGCGATGCTTGATTTCTTCTTCGAGCAGATGCCAGCCCCGGACAGCAAGGCGACCGGCCGCATCGTCGCTGCCTGATCGCGCGGGGCCGCTCCGCCCACACACTCGGTTAATTTCAAGACTGAATTTCGCTCTGCGCCTTCACCTAAATTTTCCAACTCACTTTTAAATTGAGTCAAAGACAACCCGCTAGAGCGATCCGATCATCTGCAGCCTTAGAAAGAGGACCCGATGCAGAGCGAGGCCAAAAGCGCCGAACCGAAACGCAAGCCTGACGGCCAGCCCGGCTGGTCTTTCGCCCATCTGCGTGACAGTCAGATACAGCAATTGCTGGTCCTGTTTTGCGCGACCTCCATTCTCCTGACGATGGCTTTCGTCATTGGCTCCATGGCACTGTCGGGAAATTATCCTCTTGGTGTCATGGCCATTGTGGATGGCGCGACGGTTCTCGGCCTGGTCAGCGCGATCGTTCTCGCGCTTTGGCGAAAGTCACCCAGGCTACAGATCCTTCTGGTCTGCATGAGCATCCCCGCCAATTTGATCGCTGAAATCATGCTTCAAGGGGCTGGCGCGTGGCCGGCCCTCTTCCTGATCGGTCTTAGCCCCTTCATGCTGGGCCTGCTGGCGCCACTTTGGCTGACATCTCTCTACACGATAGGGCTCATAGGTTTTTACAGTATCTATCTCGCCGGTTTGCCGGGCGAAGCGGTGACCTTTGCTGGACATGACGAGACCTATCTCACCGCAATCGCATTGAGCGTCATCGGCGTTGGAAGCGCGCTCGCTGCGATCCTTCCAAGGAAAGTCACAGGCGCCGCATTTGCCTCACTCGACAAGGCCGCCAGGCAGGAAAGCACGCTCAAGAAACGCTTTGCTGACTACGCAACGCTCGCTTCAGACTGGCATCTCGAAATTGATGAGTTCGGCACCGTGACCGACTTTTTCGGACCGGGTCATGCAGCGGGCTGCAATTGGCGAACGCTTTTCTACGACTGGGAAGAGCAGGCCCACGTCTTCAATGAAGCGCTCAAGACCCGGACGGCTTACGAGAACATCCGGGCGAACATGCGCGTCGGTACACTCTCGCGGCGGGTCGAAGTTACCGGTCAGCCGATCTTCCATCCCGATGGCGGGTTTGCCGGCTACCGCGTCATTGCGCACGACATCACCGACAAGGCAGAAGCCGAAGAGAAGCTGAAAGTCCTCGCCATGTGCGACAGGCTGACGGGGCTCAAGAACCGCCACGCCTTCAACGAGTCGGTCGAGGCCCGCCTGTCCCAGACCGACGGACAGGAGACGGCGGTCATCTGCATCGACCTCGACAATTTCAAGAACCTCAATGACCGCCAGGGCCATGAGTGCGGGGACGCCGCGCTCGCCGAGCTCGGCCGCCGGTTTCACGAATTTGAAGAAGCCATTCCAGGCCTCGAAGTTTTCCGGCTGGGCGGTGACGAGTTCTGCGCCCTTCTGAGCACGCAATGGGATCCTCAGCGTATCCACTGGTTGGCCGAGCAGTTCGCCGAAGCCGTCTTCCGTCCAATCAGGATGGATGATCGCGTTATCGATATGGCCGCATCCATCGGGGCGGCCTGCACCGGCCCGAACAAGACGCTCGCCAATGCACTCGAGAGGGCCGACGCAGCCGTCTATGAGGCCAAGTCGCTTGGCGGCGGGCAGTGCATCCTCTGCGCAGGTGAAATTGAAGTCCGGCTGGAGCGTCGCCTTGCCATCCGGCGCGATCTTGCTGGCGCCATCGCAAATGGCGACATCCGGATGCATTACCAGCCGATCTTTGACGTTCGCAGCGGCGCGCTGAGCGGCGTCGAGGCCCTCGCCCGCTGGAACCACCCGGTCTATGGCGCGATCGCCCCGGACGAGTTCATCACCATAGCAGAGAGCAGCCGCTCCATCGTATCGCTTGGCCAGTACACGCTGCGCCGCTCATGTATCGAAGCGCTCGACTGGATGACCACACATGGCGCGTCGATCCAGCTCAATGTAAACATCTCCCCCATGGAGATCATGAGCGACGGGTTCATTGACTCCCTGCTCTCCATCCTCACCGAAACCGGCTTTCCGGCGGAGCTTCTGGAGCTGGAGATCACCGAACGCGGCATGTTCGAGGATGTCGAAGTGTCCCGCGCCCGGCTGAACACGATCCGCGAACATGGCGTCGGCATCTCGCTCGATGATTTCGGCACGGGCTACTCATCGCTCAGCCGTCTGGAGTCGCTGCCTGTCGACCGGATCAAGGTCGACCGCTCCTTCCTGACGCAGGCCGTTGAAAGCCGCCGCGCACAACAGCTTCTTGCCCTCATGTCCGGCATTGGCGGCATTATGGATGTCGACATCGTCGCCGAAGGAATCGAGACCGAAGACCAGCTCCGCCTCGTCCGGCTGGCAGGTTTCAACAAGGTGCAGGGCTACCTTCTGGGCCGCCCGGCCCCAATCGAAAACCTCGACGCAAGCGACCTGCAACCTGAGCAAAACGCACCAGATCTGCGCCAGAGCGCCTGAGACCAGGCCCGCACGCAGGGCGCGACGCTTTTTCTGTTTCTTTTCCAGCCCGCCATGCGATAGGCGTCCGGCATGGACCAGCTTTCCATCTTTCCCGCCACGCTGACACTGATCGCGGTCAATGTCCTCGTCAGCATCTATGGCTGGCTGAACCAGAAATTCCTGCTGAAGAACCTCTTCGATGTCGGCGCAATCCGCGAGCAGCGCGAATACCATCGCCTTCTCACATCGGGCTTCCTGCATGGCGGTGTGTTCCACCTGCTCATTAACATGTTCGTCCTCTTCCAGTTCGGACGATACATTGAGTACCAACTGGGCACGCTCGCCTTTGTATTCGTCTATTTCGCCGCGCTTCTGGGCGGCAATCTCTGGGCGCTGCTGGAGAATTTCCGCTCACCGGATTACCGCGCCCTCGGCGCGTCCGGGGCGACGTCAGGCATCATCCTGTCCTTCTGCCTGTTCCAGCCTTTCGCGATGCTGCTCTTCTTTATCGTTCCGATGCCGGCCATTGTCTTCGGCGTCCTCTTCATCGTGATCAGCGTCATCCTCGCCCAGCGCGAGAACCGGATCATCGGCCATGAAGCCCACATCGGCGGCGCCATTGCAGGCCTGATCGCGACCATCGTTATCGCGCCGGAATCGCTTTCCATCTTCTCCAGCCAGGTCGCCAGCGTCCTCGGAGGGGGCTGAACACATGAGTGTCGAACAAGCTTATCAGGCCCGCATTGATGCTGGGCAGTTGAATGAGGACAGCGCACAGCGCGAGGCTGCCCGCAAGCTCGATAGCGTGCTGGAACGCCTCAGCGAGGCAAAGCCCGCCGGGCTCTTTCGCAAGGAAACCAAGGTGAAGGGCCTTTACCTCTGGGGCGGGGTCGGGCGCGGCAAGTCCATGCTGATGGACCTTTTCCATGACCTCTCGCCGGTGAAGGCCAAGCGCGTCCACTTCCATGAGTTCATGGGCCGGGTCCATGATGAAATGAATGCCTGGCGCGAAATGAGCGAGGCCGAGCGCAAGCGCGCCGACCACCGCGTCAAAGGCGCAGGCAGTGACCCTATTCCGCCCGTCGCCAAACTCATCGCCTCGGAAGCCAAGCTTCTCTGCTTCGATGAGTTTCAAGTGACACAGATCGCCGACGCCATGATCCTCGGCCGCCTTTTCGAGAATTTGTTCGAAGAGCGCGTCACTGTCGTCGCCACGTCGAACCGCCACCCGGACGATCTCTACAAGAACGGCCTTAACCGCCAGCTCTTCCTTCCCTTCATCCAGCGCATCAAGGATGAGTGCGATATCTTCGAACTCGTGGCCGAGCGGGATTATCGGCTCGAGCGCCTCACTGCAGCGCCTGTCTGGCATGTGTCGCAGGACGCCGATGAGCGAGAGAAGACGCTCGATGAAGCCTTCGACCGCCTGACGCTCGGCGCGCGGCCAAATTCCTGCGTCCTGCATGTCAAAGGCCGCCAGCTTCAGGTCAGCCGCGAAGCTGCAGGTGTCGCCCGTTTTTCCTTCACGGAGCTTTGTGCCCGCCCGCTCGGCGCGCGCGACTATCTCGCCATCGCGTCCACCTTCCACACCGTGTTGCTCGACGACATACCGCTCCTGTCGAAGGAAAAGCGCAACGAGGCGGCCCGTTTCGTTGCCCTGATCGATGCGCTTTACGAAGCACGCGTCAAACTTGTCGCGACCGCCGAGGCTGAACCCGAAGCGCTCTATCCTGAAGGCGATGGCAGTTTCGAGTTCGAACGCACCGCCAGCCGTCTCTTCGAAATGCGCTCACGCGATTATCTCGCGCTCGAACACCGCACACCGCCGCGCGCCGAAAACCTCGACACAGAGAAACAGGCATAAAAAAAATCCCCGCACGTGGCGGGGATTTTCTGAACTTGTCTGTTCGAAAGCTGGCTTAGACGCCGAAGCCCTTGAACTTGTCCTTGAAGCGCGACACACGGCCACCGCGGTCCAGCTGCTGGTTGCCGCCGGTCCATGCCGGGTGCGAGCTGGAATCGATGTCCAGCGTCAGGCGGTCGCCCTCTTTGCCATAGGTCGAACGGGTCTGGTACTCCGTCCCGTCGGTCATGACGACGGTGATGAAGTGATAATCGGGATGGCCTTCGGCTTTCATCGTCTCTAGTCCTCGCGTCAGCGGCCACCCTGCGCGGATTGGCCTCTGTGAAATTCGGAAAGCGGGGTCTTAGTAGATTGAGGCCCGGCCCGCAAGGGGCCTGGTGCCAAGGAAGGTGCAAGAGATGAGCGAGGCGACGAGCCAGATCAGCGATGACCGCCGCGAAACGCTGCCCGACCAGGGCGGCGCAGACCGGCCAAAGGCCCGGAGCGTGAAGCCACTGGCCCTGCTCTGGCCTTATGTGCGCAAGCACCTGACACTCGTTTTCGTCGCGCTCTTCTTCCTTGTCGTGTCCACCGTGGCGGCGCTGTCCATCCCATGGCTGTTCGGCCGTGCGGTCGATGCGGGCGCAGGCGGCGCAAATGGGGCCGCCCTTCTCGACACGATCGACCAGTATTTCCTCTATGTCCTGCTCGCCGCTGTCCTGATGGGGATATTGAGCGCGCTTCGCTTCTATTTCGTCTCGCGCTTTGGTGAGCGCGTTGCCGCTGATCTTCGCACTGACCTTTACGCCAAGCTGCTGAGCCTCGGGCCCCGCTTTCATGCGGGTATGCGCTCTGGTGAGAGCGTGTCGCGCCTGACCGCAGACGTCACCCTGATCGAACAATTCCTCGGCTCGTCGGCATCGCTCGCGACCCGCACTATTCTCTCAACGACGGGCGCCATCGCCATGATGCTCGTCACCAACTGGAAGCTTGGCGGCACACTCCTCCTGATGATCCCGCTTGCCATGCTGCCTGTCATGATCATAGGCCGCATCATCCGCGGTGCCTCCAACCGCGCCCAGTCACGTCTGGCCGATGCGGGCGCGCAGGCCTCAGAGGCGCTCGACGCGATCGAGCTGGTGCAAGCCTATGGACAGGAGCAGCGCCGCGAGAAGAGTTTCGCCGAAGCCGCAGAAGCTGTCTTTCAGGCCGCGCTGAAACGCATCACCGCCCGCGCGTTCATGATCCTGGCCGTCTCCATTATGCTGCTGGGCGGCATGGTCGGCATCCTCTGGCTCGGCGCCCGCGCCGTGGCGACCGGCCAGATGTCACCGGGTGAGCTGACGCAGATGATCCTTTATGCCTTCTATGCAGGCTCCGGCTTCGGCATGCTGGCAGAGGTCTGGGGTGAGGTCATGCGCGCAGCAGGCGCCAGCGACCGTGCCAGCGAGATCCTGCGCGAGACACCGGAAATCCTGCCCCCGCAGACCGCCCTGCCCATCGCCCAATCCGTCCAAGGACATCTCATCTTTGATGCGGTGGACTTTTCCTACGGCACAGAAGACGCGCCCGCCCTCAAGAGCTTCAGCCTCGATGTTCAGCCGGGCGAATTCGTTGCCCTTGTCGGCCCGTCCGGCGCAGGCAAGTCGACCGTCTTCCGCCTCGCCCTTCGCCTGTTCGACCCGCAATCTGGCCACATCACTGTAGATGGCGTCGAAGCCCCGGACACAGACCCCGCCCTCTGGCGCAGCCAGTTCGCCTATGCCCCGCAGGAGTCGGCCCTATTCACCGGGACTGCACGCGAGAACATCGCCTTTGGCGCGCAGGGCGGCACAGCCCCTGACGACGAGCTGATCGACGCGGCCCGCATGGCTGAGGCCTGGCGCTTCCTTGAAGATCGCGGCGGCCTCGATGCAGACCTTGGCCAGAAAGGCCGCAGCCTCTCAGGCGGCCAGCGCCAACGCGTCGCCCTGGCCCGTGCGCTCGTCCGCCGCGCGCCGATCCTCCTGCTCGATGAGGCGACGTCTGCCCTCGACAGTGAAAGCGAAGGCCTCGTCCAGAAAGCCATTGCGGCCGCCGCCGAAGGGCGCACCACGCTCGTCATCGCGCACAGGCTCTCGACCATCCGGCGCGCCGACAGGATTATTGTCATGGAAGATGGCCGCATCGTCGAACAGGGCAGCCACGACGCGCTCGTCAAAAAAGGCGGGCTTTATGCCCGCCTCGCTGAAATGCAGTTTGCCGCCGAAGCCGCAGAATAAGCGGTAAGATCAGCCGCCCATGAAGGCCTTCGCCTTGCGCAGCCGCTCGCGCAGCTTTGGCATGAGAGGCTCATTGGTGGCGAGGATATTGCCGGTCTCCAGCACGTCGCCGCCATCGATTTCTTCGACATAGCCGCCTGCTTCACGCACCAGCACGATACCAGCAGCGATGTCCCAAGGCTTCAGGCCACGTTCCCAGAAACCATCGAAACGGCCCGCTGCGACCCAGGCAAGGTCCAGCGCGGCAGAGCCATTGCGGCGAAGACCTGCCGTCACTGGCGTCAGCGAACCAAGCTCACCGGCAAACAGGCGGTGCGCGTCAGCACCGCGTCCAACCCATGGAGAGCCCATGGCGAGGACAGCTTCTTCGGTATTCTTGCGCGCCGCGACGATCAGCTTGCGCTGGTCGAGCCACGCCCCGCGGCCCGTCTCTGCCCAGAAGATCTCATTCTTGGCGACGTCATAGACGACACCTGCCAGCAGCTTGCCTTCACGCTCCAGGCCAATCGACACCGCATAGTGCGGCTGGCCGTGCAGGAAGTTCAGCGTGCCATCCAGCGGATCGACGATGAAACGGTTCGACTTGTCCGACCCCTCGACCAGGCCGCGCTCTTCCATCAGGAAGCCATAGCCCGGACGTGCCTTTGTCAGGCTGTCATAGATGATCTGCTCGGCGCGGTGGTCGGCATTGGAAACGAAATCGGCAGGGCCCTTCTTGGACACTTGCAGGTTTTCGACTTCCCCGAAATCGCGCGCAAGCGAGCGGCCCGCAGCACGGGCTGCGGCAATCATCACGGTTCCGACGGGAGAGGGTTTGGACATTCAGTAAGCCTGTCTAGTCAGCGCGTCTGAGATAGGTGGAGTCTTCGGTCTGAACGACGATGCGCTCGCCTTGGCCAACGAATGGCGGGACCAGGACGCGGATGCCGTTCTCGCAGGTCGCCGGCTTGAAGCTGTTGGCGGCCGTCTGGCCTTTCACGACCGGCTCGGTCTCTTCAATCGTCAGGATGACCTGATCCGGCAGCGAAATGCCGATCGGCTTGTCTTCGTAGAATTCGATGACAACGACCATCTCGCTCTGAAGGAAAGCTTCCTGCTCGCCGATGAAATCTTTCTGGATCTCGATCTGCTCAAAGGTTTCCTGATCCATGAAGGCGTGCGCCTCACCGGCATCATAGAGATACTGATAGTCTTTCTGCTCGAGACGGATCTTTTCGACCGTCTCCGAAGAGCGGAAGCGCTCATTCAGCTTGGATCCGTTGATCAGGTTGCGCAGTTCGACCTGATTGAAAGCGCCGCCCTTGCCGGGCTTCACTGCATTGGTCTTGACCGCGCGCCAGACGCTGCCCTGGTGTTCGATGACATTGCCCGGCTTGATTTCATTGCCATTGATCTTGGCCATGCGCGAATTTCCTGTAAGTCGACGATGGGCGCGAGGTAGCCGCGAGAGCCGCCATGGTCAAGCTGACAAGGGCCGCTCCACTGGACACGAACGCCTGTCTCTGCTTGTTTCCGCCGCCTCAAACATGCCTTACGGATGTCTCTCATGAACTGGTTGTCGAATTTCCTGAGCTTTGAAAAGCCGCTGGGTGAGCTGCTCACCCGCCTGCTCTTCTACCTGTTCATCATCTTCATCCTGTGGCGCGGTGTGGAGACGCTTGTCTTCTATCTCACCTATTTCGGTGAGAACTTTGGCATGGCCCTCTGGGGCATCCTGAAGACCCCGGTGGTCGTCATTGTTCAGCTCCTGATGTTGCGCGTGTTCACTGAAGCCGTTCTGGCCGTCCTCCGCCTCGACAAGTCGCACGAAGAGTAAAGTCGAAGGATAGAGCGCCTCGCGCCCCCAGCCCTAAAACTCGGCAGCCGCCTCATCCAGTGCGGCATTGAACGCCCGCACCGCCGCGGCTGGCCCGTCCGGATGCGCCCAAACGCCTGCGCTCACAGCCAGAAAGTCAGCGCCCGCCAGTGACAGCGCTTTCGCTCGTTCCGGCGTGATCCCGCCAATCGCGACGCAGGGCAATTCCATCACGGCCTGCCACCAGGTCAGAAGATCGGTATCCGCAGGCACCGTGTCGGCCTTGGTCTCGCTCGGGAAGAAGGCCCCGAAGGCGACATAGTCGGCGCCCTGCTCGCCTGCTTCCATGGCGACATGGCGCGAGTCCTTGGCCGTCGCGCCAATGATCGGCTGCTTGCCGAGCCGCTTGCGTGCCTCTTTCACCTGCATGTCGAGATGTCCCAGATGCACCCCGTCCGCGCCGACCCGTGCGCAGACATCGACACTGTCATTGATGATCAGCGCGACGTCATTGGCGCGGCACACCGGCAGCAGCGCGCGGGCCAAGGCTTCAGTAGCGGCTTCATCCACCATGCCGTCCGGCTTGATCCGCACCTGCAGGCAGGCGATATCGCCGCCCTCCAGTGCGCCCTCAAACGTTTTCACGAAGGCGTCCACGTCCGGAACACTGGACGGCGTGATGAGGTAAAGGCGCGTGCGCTCGCGTTTGATATCGGTCATGGCCGCCTAGGTAGCGCCTTCGCTTCCCCGCGCAAAGCCTGCCAGGCTGCAGCCGACCTAGCTAAAGTCAGGCGTAAAACGGATATTGTCCTTCTCCAGCCCCTTCAGGACGACATCGAGGCCGCCCGACTTGATCATCCATTCCAGACGGTGGTCCCGGTATTCACGTTTGAACAGCCCCGCTTCGACCGCGCCGCTGACATCCTGCATGCCGGAAATGCTGTCGACTGCTTCCTGCGCCGATGTCGAGACGCTTGAGCGGCCCATGGCCCGCTTGTGCCAGGCTTCGAGCTTGCTGCCCTTTGGCGGGCTGAAGCCTGAGCCGGCAGATCCGTTGATATAAGGCACGACAGAAAGGTCGCCCCAGCCGAAATTGTCGCCATTGAACCACTCGCGCTCGCCCAGCTCCCGCTCCAGCCAGGCATGAAGCCCGGCGATCTGCTCGCCCGCGCGCGCCATGATCCGGTCTTTCAACTCACCCGTCGCCCGCTTGAAATTGTTGAGCTCACCAAGGCCCCAATTGATCGGCTCATAGTGGCAGTCCATCACATCCTCGATGAGGCGGACGCGGGCCCGCTCCAGCGGCAACTTCGGCAGCATGGGCGGGGTCGGCCACTTGTCCTCGATATATTCGAGAATGATGGTGGAATCGAAGATTGCCGCATCGCCGTCGCGCAGGAAGGGCACCTCGCCGCGTGGATTGCCCTTCATGAAATCGTCAGGAGTAGAGCCTGTCCCGATCCCGGCAGGCAGACGCGTTTCGAACTCGATCCCTTTTTCACGCAGGGAGATTTTGACCTTCTGCGCATAGGGCGAGAGCGGGTGTTCGTAGACGATGAGCATGTGCGGCGGCCTCCATTAATTGTGTTGTGCACAATGGACCGGCCCTGGCCCCACGGAAGGCAAGCCTAATTTCGTTTCAGCACGCGTTTTGTACTCGCCGGAAACTTCTCGAGCGATGCGCCTGTTCGCAATGGGCGCCGGGAGAAGTCGCCTCCGCAATTAGGGCAGACATTATGGTGGACCGTAGCGGCGCAATCCTCGCAGAAGGTGCACTCGAATGAGCAGATCACCGCGCCAGCCTCATCAGCGGGCAGGTCCCTGTCGCAGGTCTCGCAATTGGGGCGCATCTCAAGCATGGTCCATCCTATCCCCGGCACAAAAAAGGCGCCACCTCGCGGTAGCGCCTTTCAATTCAGATAGCGTCCGCCGCCTAGCCGGCGCGCGAGGCCTCACAGATATTGTCGATGGAGTCGCCGAGCTTCGCATTGAAGTCGTCGTCCGACTGCGCAATTGACAGGCCTTCGGTGAGCGCACGCGAGAAGCTTGCGATCATGCCGGTATTCTTCGACAGGCGCTCACATGCCTCTTCGCGGGAATAGCCGCCCGACAGTGCGACAACGCGCATGACTTTCGGGTGGTCGACCAGCGGCTTGTAGAGGTTGGTCTCTTCCGGAAGCGTCAGCTTCAGCATGACTTCCTCACCCTCTGGCAGCTTGTCGAGCTCCTTGGTGATCTCTTCGAGCAGGATCTGCTCGGCTTCTGCCTTGTCAGCGATTGTGATCGTCACTTCCGGCTCGATGATTGGCACGAGACCGTGGCCGAGGATCTGCTTGCCGACTTCGAACTGCTGCTGCACGACGGCGGCGATGCCGTCACGGTTCGCGGCATTGATGACAGAACGCATCTTGGTGCCGAAGATGCCCTTGTTCACGGCGCGTTTCAGAAGCTCGTCGAGACCCGGCATCGGCTTCATGACCTGCACGCCGTCTTTCTCATCGGCGAGGCCCTTGTCGACCTTCAGGAATGGTACGACGCTGCAGTCTTCCCAGAGATACTGGGCCGTTGGCTTGCCTTCAATCTCGCCGTCCATCGTCTTTTCGAAGAGGATGGCACCCATCACCTTGTCGCCATTGAACGCTGGTGCGGTGATGATGCGGGCACGCATGTCGTGGACGAGCGCGAACATCTCGTCATCATTGGTGTAGGCGCTTTCTTCGACGCCATAGAGACGCAGCGCCTTCGGCGTGGAGCCGCCCGACTGGTCCAGTGCTGCGATAAAGCCGTCTTTCGTGGCGGCCTGTTTTCTCATCTCTGCGTTCGGCATGTGGTGCGGTCCTCTTCCCCGTCGTGCAATCTTGTCAGTTCTGGCTTGTCTTGAGCGCCTCGACGCCCGGCAGCGGCTTGCCTTCCATCCATTCCAGGAAGGCCCCGCCAGCGGTCGAGACGAAGGTGAAATCGTCGGCAACGCCTGCATGGTTGAGCGCAGCGACCGTATCGCCGCCGCCTGCAACGGCAGTCAGGTCGCCATCGCGGCAACGGCTTGCCGCAGCCCGTGCAGCTTCGACCGTCGCCTTGTCGAACGGCGTCGTCTCGAATGCACCGAGCGGACCGTTCCAGACCAGCGTCTTTGCCGCGTCCATGGCGATCGCAAGAATGCCGACCGATTGCGGCCCGGCATCAAGGATCATTTCATTGTCAGCGACTTCGCCGGTCGAGCAGATGCGGTGGTCGGCGTTCGCGGCGAACTCCTTCGCCACAACGACATCCTGCGGCAGGATGATGTCGCATCCGGCCGCGGCAGCATTCTTCTCGATCTCACGGCACGTATCGGTGAGGTCATGCTCACAGAGCGACTTGCCGACCGAATGGCCGCGTGCCGCGAGGAAAGTGTTCGCCATACCGCCGCCAATGGCGAGCGCATCGACCTTGGAGACGAGGTTCTTCAGAAGGTCGATCTTGGAAGAGACCTTCGCCCCGCCGACAACAGCCAGCACAGGACGCTCCGGGCTGCCCAGCGCAGCTTCCAGCGCATCGAGCTCACGTTCCATCGACTTGCCCGCATAGGCCGGCAGGCGCTGCGCCAGTCCCTCGGTGGAGACGTGTGCGCGGTGCGCCGCAGAGAAGGCATCGTTGACATAGATATCGCCAAGCTTCGCCATCTCATCAGCCAGCGCGTCGTCATTCTTGGTCTCACCCGGCTTGAAACGGGTGTTTTCCAGAAGCACGACACCGCCTTGCTGAATGGAGGCAAGCGCGTTGGACGCCGCCTCACCCACGCAATCGCTGGCGAACGCGACAGGCGCGCCCAGCACGCCCCCGAAGGCTTCGGCAACAGGCTTGAGGCTCAGCTCAGGCTTCACCTCGCCCTTCGGACGGCCAAAGTGCGCCAGCAGCGCGACCTTCGCCCCCTTGTTCATGAGGTACTGTACGGTCGGCAGGGCTGCGCGCAGCCGCGTATCGTCAGTCACCTCACCGGCATCGTTGACCGGCACATTGAAATCGACGCGGACAAGCGCCGTTTTCAGGGCAAGATCCTCGACATCCTCGATCCGTCTGAAGTCGGACATGGGGACGCTCCTTGTCTGGTAGCTAGACTAGAGGAATTTCGACATCGCGATGGCGGTATCGCTCATGCGCGTGGAGAAACCCCATTCATTGTCGTACCAGGACAACACGGAAACGAGGTTTCCGTCCATAACCTTGGTCTGGTCCATGTGGAAAACAGACGAGTGCGGGTTGTGGTTGAAGTCGATCGAGACGTTTGGCGCATCGGTATAGCCAAGAACGCCTTTCAGCGGGCCGTCAGCAGCCTTGCGGATCGCGTCATTGATCTCTTCGACGGTCGTGTCGCGCTTGGCGAGGAACTTCAGGTCAACGACCGAGACGTTCGGGGTCGGCACGCGCATCGCGAAGCCGTCGAGCTTGCCGTTCAGTTCCGGCAGGACGAGGCCGACAGCCTTGGCAGCGCCGGTTGAGGTCGGGATCATCGACATCGCAGCCGCGCGGCCGCGATAGAGGTCCTTGTGCATCGCATCCAGCGTCGGCTGGTCACCGGTATAGGAATGAATCGTGGTCATGATCCCCTTGTCGATACCGATCGTGTCGTTCAGCACTTTTGCGACAGGTGACAGGCAGTTAGTCGTGCACGATGCGTTGGAGACGATGAGGTCGTCCTTCGTCAGCGTGTCATGGTTGACGCCGTACACGATGGTCTTGTCGGCACCGGTCGCAGGCGCCGAAACGAGCACGCGCTTTGCACCGGCTTCAAGGTGAAGGGCAGCCTTCTCCTTGGCGGTGAAGATGCCCGTACATTCCATGGCGATATCGACGCCATTTTCCTTGTGCGGCAGGTCTTTCGGGTCGCGGATCGCCGTCACCTTGAAGGACTGGCCGCCAACCTTGATCGTGTCGCCATCGACAGAGACGTCCATCGGCAGCGTGCCGTGAATGGAGTCGTATTTCAGAAGGTGCGCATTGGTCTCGACAGGACCGAGGTCGTTGATCGAGACGATCTCGATATCGTCACGTCCATGCTCGAGGATCGAACGCAGTACATTCCGGCCAATCCGGCCAAATCCGTTGATGGCTACACGAACTGCCATATTGTCTTCTCCATTCCGGTAAAACTCAAAGGCTGAAAGCCCATAACTCTTGACGCCGGGGTTTAGCTGTCTCCATCGGCGGCGTCCAGCATGACACAGCCCAGAACCGTCGATCTGACGCACAGAAATGCAGGAAAAACGGCTCTTTACGCCTCGTCAGCGGATCTGAAGCCCCAAAGCGGGGTGTAGATTGACCCTTATCTCACACTCGGCAAACACGCGCTGCCACCCGTCGAATCGACTAGCCGCGAGGCTCTGCCCCGCCCGCTTCGGTTTCAAACAGGCTGATGCCCTGACCCCGCAGCAGGCGCACGACCATATAGGCAAGCAGGCCAACCGGCCCGAACAGGAAGCTCGCAATCATGCAGGGCGCGGCAATCACATGCGGGATGTTCCGGCGCGGTGCATCGCGCCCGATCCAGGCGCCCACGAACAGGTCGAAGACAAGGTAATGCGTCCAGCCGACGATCACCCCGTTCGGATGGTCGAACAGTGTCGAGATCGCTGCAATGGACTCCATTCCGGCGCCCTCGGCCGACTGGCCAAAGAACATCGAGGCAAGAAGGCAGACCGTATAGAGCGCGCCATAGGCCAGCGGATAGATGCCCGAATGCACGACCAGCGCAGTCGTACGCCAACGCGGCGCAAACAGCAGCAGAAGCCAGGCTGGCACCACCACGGCATTGATCAGCACATATAGCAGGTTCCAGTCCATCAGCGGCCTCCCTCAACCCAAGCTGGGGACGGTCTAGATGAATTCTGGTGCCGCCTCCAGCCTTGGCGCGCGATCAGTTGACCAGCGCGTGCGCCATCTCTGCGACAGCGTCCGGCGTAATGCCGAAACGTTCATAGAGGTCCTGATACGGCGCGCTCGCCCCAAAGCTGTCCATGCCAACGAAGCCGCCGCGAAGACCAATCCAGCGGTCCCAGCCAAAGCGGACGCCAGCTTCGACAACGATACGTGGCAGATCCTTGCCCAGCGTCTCTTCCTGATAGGCCGGGGTCTGTTCTGCGAAGAGCTCCACACACGGCATCGACACGACGCGGGCGCTGATACCGCTCGAGCGCAGCATTTCCTGCGCCGCGACAGCGATCTCGACCTCGGAACCGGTGGCGATCAGCACGACCTGCTCATTGCCCTCACCGGAAGAGAGGACATAGCCGCCCTTGGCCGAGAGGTTCTCATCCGTATGCGCCTTGCGCACACTCGCCACCGTCTGACGGGTCAGAGCGATGGTCGACGGGCCGTCTGTCTTCTTGAGCGCCAGTTCCCAGCACTCAGCCGTCTCGACGCCATCTGCCGGACGGAAGACATGCATGTTCGGCATCGCCCGGAGGCTGGCGACATGTTCGACCGGCTGATGGGTCGGCCCGTCTTCGCCAAGACCGATGGAGTCGTGCGTCATCACATGGATGACCCGCTCGCCCATCAGCGCGCCTAGGCGGATCGCCGCGCGCGAATAGTCTGCAAAGACAAGGAAGGTGCCGGAATAAGGGATAATGCCCTTGTGCAGCGCCATGCCGTTCATCGCCGCCGCCATGCCATGCTCGCGCACGCCATAGTGGACATAACGCCCAGCCCAGTTGTCCGGCGTCATCGGCTCCTGGCACTTGGCCTTGGTATTGTTCGAGCCGGAAAGATCAGCAGAACCGCCAACCATTTCAGGGATCGACACGGCCAGCTTCTCCAGCACGGCGCCGGACCATTTGCGGGTCGCATCATCCTTGTCGCCATCGACGACGTCCTGCTTGTGCGCGCGGACGACCGCTTCGATGTCGCCGAGATCACCGCGCATCGCTGCATCGAACGCGGCCTTGTGGGCAGAGCCTTCATGGCGCTTTTTCCATTCGCCATGCTGGCTGGCCGAATGGCTGCCTTCGCGCTTCCACGCATCGGCAATGTCATCCGGCACCACGAATGGCTCATGGTCCCAGCCAATATTCTTGCGGATGCCCGCAATCTCTTCGGCGCCGTATGGGCCGCCATGGGCCTTGCCCGTGCCCGCAATCGTCGGCGCGCCATAGCCGATGATCGTCCGGCAGGCGATCATGACTGGCTTGTCCTGATCCTGCGCCCAGCTGAGGGCCTCATGGATCTCTTCGGTGTTGTGACCGTCGATCCGCTTGGTGACCCAGCCTGCCGCTTCAAAGCGTGCGCACTGATCGGTCGAGTCGGAAAGGTCGGTGCCACCATCAATCGTGACCGCATTATCGTCGAACAGCACGATCAGCTTGTTCAGCTTCATGTGCCCGGCCAGAGTGATCGCTTCCTGGCTGACGCCTTCCATGAGACAGCCATCGCCCGCAACGACCCAGGTCTTGTGATCGACCAGCTCATCGCCAAAGCGCGCATTCAGGTGACGCTCGGCCATCGCCATGCCGACAGCGGTCGCGATGCCCTGACCCAGCGGGCCGGTGGTCGTCTCGACGCCCGGCGTCACAAAGTTCTCCGGATGGCCCGGCGTCTTCGCGCCCAGCTGGCGGAAATTGCGGATGTCATCGCGGCTGACACTGTCATAGCCCGTCAGGTGAAGCAGCGAGTAGATCAGCATGGAGCCGTGGCCCGCCGACAGGACGAAACGGTCGCGGTCCGGCCAGTACGGATCAGCGGGGTCATGCTTCAGATAGCGCGTCCAGAGGACCGTCGCGACATCTGCCATCCCGAGGGGAAGACCCACATGTCCAGACTTTGCCTGCTCCACAGCATCCATGGAGAGCGCACGAATGGCATTCGCCATATCCTTGTGTTCAACCGCCATAAGTCACCCTGTTCCGTTTCGCTTCGCTTTGGACGCTGCCCGGCTTGGCTGTCAACCAGCTTGGCAGTTGGGGCTGCATCCTGCTATCGGATTCGTGATGGATAAATTCAATTCGGCAACGCAAGAGCTCGAAAACGCGCTCACGCACCTTGAAGAGGCGCTCGAAGGCCTTTTCGAGAAGGCGGGCGACCCGGCGGTTGCCCGGCGCGAACTCTCGGCCATGATTGCCGATCGCGCGCGTCTTGCCGAAGAGCTGGACCAGTCCATCGCCCGTCAGAAGGAACTTCAGGCTCTGGCAGACGAGGCTTCCGCTGCGCTCGGCTCAGCGATCGAGGAAGTCCGCGCTGCCCTCAAACGTGAACAGGATACGTGATGGCTAAGGCTGATATCGTCGTTCGTGGCAAGCAATACTCCATCGCCTGCGCCCCCGGCCAGGAAGCAAGGCTTGTCGATCTTGCCAGCGACCTCGACACCCGCGTGACCCAGATTGCTGACGCGCTCGGGGATATGGGCGAAGAAAAACTCCTCCTGATCGCCGCGCTCGCCCTTCTCGATGAACTTGACGACGCCCAGCGAAACCTCGCCACGTCCGGCGGTTCTGACAGGGCTGCCGCCGCCATTGGCGATGCCGCCGCCCGCATTCGCGCGCTGACCGAACGCATTGAGGCGGGTCAGTGACGCCCCGGAAAGACCTCAGCGTCCTCATTCCATTCTACAACGAAGCTGGAAACGCCGCGCCGCTCATCGAAGAGATCAAGGGCGCGCTTGATGGCATCGATTATGAAATCGTCTGCGTGAATGACTGCTCTGACGACACGACCGGCGAAGAGCTTGAAGCCGCCCGCCTCACAATGCCCGACCGGATTATCGTCCGCACCCATGTTCAGCGCGCGGGCAAGTCGGCTGCGCTGATGACGGGCCTGCGGGAAGTATCAGGCCGCTGGACGCAGCTGCTCGACGGCGACGGCCAGAACGATATCGCGGACACCCGCCGCCTCTGGGACGCTATCGTCGCGCCGGGCGGCACAGGCAGGCTCGGCCTCATCGCGGGCAAGCGCAACAGCCGAAATGATAGCGGCTTCAAATGGCTGCAATCGCGCATCGCCAATGGCGTGCGCCGTTTCCTGCTGCGTGACGATGCGACTGACACCGGCTGCGGCTGGAAGCTGATGCGCACCGACGCTTTCAGGGAACTTCCCTATTTCGCCTCCATGCACCGTTTCCTGCCAGCGCTGTTCAAGCGTGCAGGCTGGGAGGTGCGCGAGGAACTCGTCAACGATCGCCGCCGCTGGCATGGCAGCTCCAAATACGGCTTTCTCGGACGCCTCGGCGCAGGCATCGCTGACCTGATCGGCATGTTCTGGCTGGTCCGGCGCGGCAAACCCGGCATCGCTGCCGAATGGAACGATCCGCGGGCCAAGGATCAATAGCCGTCCCCGCCTCCGCGGCGAAAGCTGGGGCCCATGGCGGTTGAATGCGCACTTTTCTGGCAGCGCAGCCTATAAATCGCGGAACTGTCCGGTCCAAAGCCCAGACAACCGCAGACACCTGCGAAGGCAGGTGTCCACGGACGGCCTTAGCTTTTCATTTGGAATAGCTAACGTAGCGCTCTGGATGCCTGCCTGCGCAGGCATTTTCGGATGGTTGAGTTCAAAATGCTCCGCCAAAACTAACCGAGCGACGCGAAGAAGTCGTCATAAAGAAATGCTGCTTCTTCTTCCAGAAGCCCGGTCTCGATCTCGATCCCGGCCGCTTCAATTGCGGCCTTGCCGCCAGCCCCTTTGGGATGGCGGTCCATGACAGACACGACCACGCGGGCCACCCCCGCCTCGATCAGCCGGCTTGAGCAGGACGCCTCACCGGTAGAGCGCTCACGGCAGGGCTCCAGCGTGACATAGGCAATCGTGCCGGGCGGCAGCTTGCCTTCAAACAGGGTCAGCGCCAGCTGCTCGGCATGGGGCCGGCCGCCATCGCCTGTCGCGCCCTCGGATAGACGGCGTCCATCGGCGCTCATCAGGACGCAGCCGACCGACGGGTTGGCCCCTGTCCGGCCATGCTGGGCGCGGGCAATCTCGATTGCCCGGCGCATTGCATCTTCATCGCGCTGATGCATCGATCAGGGAAGCGCTGGCAGATCGGTCGCGCGCGATCCATCAAGGTAACGCGCCGCAGTCGGCTGCAGGCCGTCGCCCAGCTCGATGAGGAGCGGGTTACCCGTCGGGATCTCGACACCGGTAATCTTGTCATCCTCGACCTGGAATAGATGCTTCACCAGCGCACGCAGAGAATTGCCGTGCGCCGCGATCACGATGTCCGCGCCATTGCGAAGGCGCGCCGCGATCGTCTCGTGCCAGTAAGGCAGCACGCGCTCAAGCGTCAGCTTGAGGCTTTCCGTCGCCGGAATATCGATGCCGTGATAGCGCGGGTCCTTGGACATGTCATAGGCGCTGCCTTCTTCCATCGGCGGCGGCGGCACGTCATAGGAGCGGCGCCAGACATGGACCTGATCCTCGCCATGCTTCTCGGCGGTCTCTTTCTTGTCGAGGCCCGTCAGCCCGCCATAGTGGCGCTCATTGAGGCGCCAGTGCTTTTCCACCGGCAGCCAGACACGGTCCATCTCGGTCAGCGCGATCCAGAGCGTGCGGATGGCGCGGGTCTGAAGGCTGGTGAACCCTTGCGTCGGCGCAAAGCCTGCATCCTTCAGGAGACTACCGGCATGCTTGGCCTCGGCTTCGCCCTTGGCCGTGAGGTCGGCATCCCACCAGCCTGTGAAGCGGTTCTCCAGATTCCACTGGCTCTGGCCATGCCGGACGAGGGCGAGTTTAGGCATGATGCGTCTCCTGGCTGCGCGCTGCGTTCTGTTTGTCCTGCGGGGTTTAAGCTCAGACCCCGGTCACACGCAACAGCTCGCAGAAGGCAAGCACAACGTGATAGCCGGTCGAGGCTGGCATATCGTCGGCGCCGACCTGACCATCGGCATGGTAGCAGTCGATCCATCCGCCTTCTGGCGTCAGATATTCATCTATGAGGACGTCGAAACACTCCACCGCGCGTGCCTCGCAGTGCTCGTCCGCGCCAAGCTCCATCATCGCCAGATGTGCCTTGAGCGCCTCTGTCTGCATCCAGGTGCGCCGCGATCCATCAACGATCTGACCCTCCCGCGTCGCCTTGGCGAAGACGCGACCTTCAGCGTCCAGCGTCCGCAGGCCGATGTCATAGAGCTTGCTCATGGCCGGGTTGAGATCTGTGTGCGCCGCATCCGCATGCGACTTCAGCAGCCACACCCATTCAAACTGGTGTCCGGGCTCGATGAAGCGAAGCGCCGGGTCGCGCTCTTCAGACCAGTCGGGCCCGAATGTCTCACCCAGCGTCCCTGTCACCTGATGGAGCATCTTCTCATCGAGAAGGCGCACCAGCGCACTCGCCCGCTCCAGATGATCGCGCCGCTTATCGCTTTCATAAAGCGCCAGATTGGCCTCGAGCAGATGCATGTGCGGGTTCTGCAGGCGACGGTCGCCCTTTGGCAGGCTCTCGGCATAGCCGCCATGCGCCACATCTTCGAGCTTTGCCTCGACATTGGCGATCAGCTGGCGGGCATGCGCCGCCGCGCTCTCATGCCCCTGCATCGCGGCATGGGCATAGGCGAACAGCACAAAGGCGGTGTCATAGAGGTCTGCTGTCTCGTCGATGAGGCCCGCCCCGTCCGCACTAATGCACCGGCCGATCAGGCCATCGGCGCGCACGCTTGGGCCTGACAGAGCATCGACGCCATAGCCGATCAGCCGGTCGGCCCGGTCGGCGTCCCATCCAAGGCGCTTGGCGGCGGCGAACATGTAGGTCTGGCGTGCCTGTACCCGCACGCGCATCCTGTCAGTCTCCAGTGGGCGGTGCGTGATATCGAGCTTTTCACGGAAAAGATTATTGGGAAGCACGCCTTCGCGGCTCCAGAGCGGGAAGCAGCTGTCCAGCATCCAGTCTCGCGCTTCACGTGCGCGCCGGCTCAATGCGGTAGATGTCATCAGATAAAGCTCCGTGCGGACCAGGCCATCGCTTCGCAAGTTTGGTGCCTGCTTGCTATCAACTGGCCAAGATGTTTTCCAGCGTCTAGACACCATAAAAGTCCGAAGCCGCAGCCGGGATACCCTAGCCTTACAATGACTGACCGTATTTTCTTCCCGAGCGCCCTGCTCGTCGCCATTCTCATGGTCGCGATTGCAGTCCTCCCCGGCATGAATGCTGTGCCAACCGGTCCTGTCAGCGGCGGCAATACAGACTATCGCCGGATTGAGGTCAGCGGCGCACAGCTCAACCGCTTCGTTGCGGGCGGTGATGTCGATATCTCGGTCGAACGTGTGGACGGCCAGCCAGCCCTGCGTATCGAGGTTGAAGCCGGCGCACTCGCAGATGATCCACTGCGTGGCCCCCATTTCGTCCTAGACCGTGACCTTGAGACCGTCTTCGCAGGCCGCGAAATACAGGTCACCGTCCGCGCCCGCGCCGCTGACCGCTTTGGCGCTGAACAGATGCGCGTCAATTATTCGATTGGCGCAGCGATCGAGTCCGGCTGGCAGACCTTCACCGTCACGCGCGAATTTACCGACCAGTCCTTCGTCTGGACCCCGCCGCCGCGCGCAGAGGGCACCGATGCTGGCTATGACTATCTCGGCATCCGCCCGGTCGCGCCTGAAAAACAACGCGCCATCTACGTCCAGTCGGTCGTCTTCCAGCCAATGGATTAGAGGGAGGCGGCCTTGAGAAACCTCCTGCCTGCTCTCGCCCTCGCTCTTCTCCCCGCAGGCCTCGCCGCCTGCCAGACCACCAGCCGCACGATTGTTCCTGACACAGTTGGCCGCGTCGTGACGCTGGAAACGAACACACCTGTCGAAGGCGCCCGCATCGCCCCTGTCGCCACTGAGGGCATAACGATCAGCAATGCCGATGGAAGCTTCTCGCTGCCAGCCGTAGCCGTCGAGGAACGCCGCGTACCGCTTCCGGTTTCTGGCGTTTACCGTTCATCCGCCGTCCTCCGCGCTGAGGCAGATGGCCTCTATGGCTTCGCCCCTGTGGATTTCGTCAATCCGGACACCCGCGCGACCAGCGCTGTCACCATCGCCCTGATTGCGCCGGATGCCCCCTATCCGGAAGGTATTATCCCGCCCGAATGCGATGCCTCTGAAGAAGCGCTCTACCTCCTCCGCGTGTTCGCCGCGTCCTCACATCGGGGCCTGATAGCCGCCTTCGCGGCAGATGGCGAATATGCCTTCGCCTTTAACCAATGGGCTGATCGGGTTCTGGTGCGCCAGCTTGGAGCGGACTGCGACCTGCCGATGGACCAGCGGCTACAGTGGATGGAGGACATCGACGCCTTCACTGAGACCCCCGCACCCGAATAGGCAGAAGCGCGCTGCAATCCTTACCCGCAAAGCGCGTTTCGTTAAGGATACGGTGACGCTCGCCGTGGCATGCCTGTGTCGACATGCGCCCTTCTCTCATCCGCCTTGCCTTTATACCGCTCGCCGGTCTTCTCCTGGCCGCCGCACCGCGTGAGTATAGCCGCGAGGAGCTGAGCGCCCTTGAGGCCCAGCGCCAGTCCGCCATCCGCCAGCTTGAAGCCCTGGAGAAGGCCGAGTCCGAAAGCGGACAGGACGTCACCAGCCTTGAACGCCAGCTCATTTCCGCCGCGCTGGAGAGCCGCCGGCGCGAGGAGCAGGCCGCCGCCTCCGAGATCAAGTTGATCGATCTTCGCACGCGTCTCGGTTCGGCCCGCGATGCGCTCGTCGAGAGCACGGACAATCTCGAAGAGATCATGGCCAACCTCGCCATTTCAGGCAGGCACCGCCCCCCGGCCCTCATCGCCGCGCCCAAAGAAGCGAACGCCGCCATCCGCGCAGCCATCGTGATGGGCGGGGTCGCCCCGCAGATCAATGAACAGACCGACCGCCTCGCAAGCGAGATCGCTGAACTGAAATCGCTGGAGCAATCCGTGCTGGAAGAGCAGGACCGCCTCGCTGCCGCAGAAGAGCGCCTCTCGGCCAAGCAGGCCGAAATCGAAACGCTGGTCGCCCGCAAGCGCGCCCAGTATGAAAACGTCTCCAGTGAAGCCGAAGCCCTGCGTGCCCGCGTACGCCAGATCGGCGGCGAAGCTGAGACCCTGCGCGACCTACTCGCCGCGCTTGAAAGCCAGGCTCCGCGCGCTCCGGCCATCAAGCCGCGCGCCCAGATCCAGCTCGCCGCCTCGCGCACGTCAACGCCCAGCCGTACGACGGACGCGCCGCGCAATCCGGCCCGCAGCCCGGCTGTCGCCAATCTCAGACCGCTCGGCCGCGAGGCGCTCGGCGGCCTCATGCAACCGGTCGCAGGCCTTGTCTCACGCAACTGGGGCGATGACCTTCCAGGCGGTGAAACCGCCAAGGGTCTCTACATCCAGCCGCGCGCCAGTTCCGACATCGTCGCCCCGATCGACGGCACAATTGAGTATGCCGACGAATTCAGAAGCTACGGTAAGCTCTTGATCATTTCGACAAGTGATGGATACCATATCGTTCTGAGCGGAATGGGCCGTATTTACGGTACCCCGGGACAGACGGTACGCGCCGGTGAGCCAGTTGGACGCATGTCCGAACGTGCAAATCCGCCGCCTGAGCTCTATCTAGAAGTCAGGCGGAATGGCGTACCGATGAATCCGGCACGCTGGATGCAGGGCGGATAAGCCGCCACAGGAGATGATGACCATGAGAGCAATGCTGACGGGGGCTGCAATCGGTGTCGTAATGGGCGGGGTCGCCGTAGGCGTCTCGGCCGTCGCATGGCCAGATCCTGGCACAAGCAGCAGCCGAGCGGAAACCTACCGACAGCTTGATCTTTTTGCCGAAGTGCTGGCCCGCGCCCGCGCCGACTACGTCACCGAAATCGACGAAGCCGAAGCGATGGAAGCGGCAATCAACGGCATGCTCGGCTCGCTCGACCCGCACTCATCTTACCTGTCGGCAGAAGACTTCTCCGCCATGCAGGTCCAGGCCTCCGGCGAATATGGCGGCCTCGGAATCGAAGTTCAGATGGAAGATGGCTTCGTCAAAGTCATCACGCCGATGGACGACTCCCCGGCCTCGCGCGCAGGCCTGCAGAGCGGCGACCTGCTCACAGCCATTAATGGCAAGCCTATTGTCGGCCTCAACATTGATGACGCTGTCGAAGACATGCGCGGGCCTCCGGGCACCGAAATCATCGTCAGCGTCATGCGCGAAGGCGAAGACCCGTTCGACGTCACCATGGAGCGCGAAGTCATCCGTCCAAAGTCCGTCGACTGGAAGACGGTTGACGAAGACGTGGCCTATATCCGCATCTCCACCTTCAATGAGCGCACGACCGATCTTCTCGAAGATGCGTTCGAGGGCGTGTCCGATGAGCTTGGCAACCGCCCGGCTGGCATCATTCTCGACCTGCGCAACAATGGCGGCGGCCTGCTCGATCAGGCGATCTCTGTCTCCGACAAGTTCCTGTCGGGCGGCGAAGTCGTGTCGACCATTGGCCGTCGGCCAAGCGACATTGCCCGCTACAATGCCCGCTCCGGTGAAGTTTTCCAGAACGTGCCGATTGTTGTGCTGATCAATAATGGCACCGCATCCGCCTCTGAAATCGTCGCTGGCGCCCTTCAAGACCGTGGACGCGCCACCGTTCTCGGCATGACCAGCTTTGGCAAGGGCTCGGTTCAGACCGTCATTCCGCTTGGCAGTGATCGCGGCGCAATCCGCCTCACCACCTCGCGCTATTACACCCCGTCCGGACGGTCCATCCAGGCCACCGGTATCGTGCCTGACATGGAAGTCGCGCAGGCCCGCGTCTCCGAGGAAGAACTGGCCCGTATCCGCCGCTTCTCCGAAGCCGACCTGCCGAATGCGCTGACCAATGAGGACGGCGCCGAGCGTGAAATTCCGCACCTTCCAAAGGAGCAACCTCCTGAGGACTATGAAGGCGAAGACTATCAGCTCGACCGTGCCCTCGAAGTCCTTCGCGGCGGCCAGATGAGCGCGACGGAAACGCCGCAGGCCGGTTAACGGAAATTTGCGTTGTCTTAACCGGTCGCTGGCAGGGTCTGCACTGACCCGCCAAACCAGCGACCGGAGAGACTATACATGGCCGCAAAGGCACCCCGTGAGCCATCGCCGCTGCGTAGTGCTATCAAGCATTCGGTTTTGAGCTTTGCCACTGTCGGTCTTGCGCTGACGGCCATGGCAGGCGGCATCCATGTCTGGGGCAGCGACGACACGTCCAGCCCCGTCCGCCAGATCGCCCTCTTCGAAACCGAAGCGCCGACCATCACGACCCCGCAGCTGAAGACGCGGCTCGCCTCCTCCAACGCGCCCACGAGGCAGATCGCAGCCCCGTCCTTCAATGAAGAAGACGGCGCACCGCCCTTCGTCACCGATGCGATGATCGCCCGCGGTGAGGCGGGGACACCTGATCTTGGCGTTGACTATGTCGATGGCGTTTCTCGCGTCGTACGCGTTGCCGCGCAAAGCGATGAAATTCCTGAGCGTCAGGAAGTCCGCATCAATGGCATCAGCGTCTCTTCTGGCCAGTCCTGGCAGGAATCGCGCAGCACGCTCGCTCTGCCGCGCGCGCCGGTTGCCGCCGTGTCTGAACGCACCCCTGTCGGCACGCTCCCAAAGATTTCCGATGATGGCCGCACGCCTGCTGGCGTTTACGCCCGCCCCTTCGCCAACACTGAGGGGCGCCCGACCGTCTCCATCATTCTCGGTGGGCTCGGTATCAACCGCACCCATACCCGCTCGGCCATTGATGAGCTTCCGCCGGAAGTGACGCTGTCCTTCGCGCCGGGCACCCGCGACCTTCAGGGCTGGATCGATCAGGCCCGCGCCGCTGGCCACGAAGTGCTGCTGGAAGTCCCGCTTGAAGCCTATGAGTTGTCCTCTGGCCCGGCCCATCCGCAAAGCCTGACCACCACCATGCAGGAAGCGCAGATCGAGTCTCGCCTCAGCGCGTTGATGGCATCTGCGAGTGGCTATTTCGGCCTTACCAACTATCAGGGCGGCCGCTTCCTGCGCAGCCCGGAAAGCGTCTCTCACCTTGCCCGCCTGACAGCCGCCCGTGGTCTTGCCTTCGTTGAGGATGGCAGCCTCCCCCGCTCTGCCATGGACACCGTCGCGACGGACGCGCCACTCCGCTTCCGCCGAGCCAACTTCCCTATCGATACCCAGCCGCATGGCGGAGAC
Source organism: Thalassovita mediterranea (assembly GCA_019448215.1). Taxonomy (NCBI): domain Bacteria; kingdom Pseudomonadati; phylum Pseudomonadota; class Alphaproteobacteria; order Rhodobacterales; family Roseobacteraceae; genus Thalassovita; species Thalassovita mediterranea. Next base: position 1,118,055 of record CP080408.1, read on the forward strand.
ATTCAGGAACGCCTGCTGGAGCTGGAAACGCTGGCCATCGACAAGGGCTCTGCCGTCGGCTCCGGCTTCGCCTATCCGGTCACCATCGACATTCTGAAAGCCTGGACCGACAGCCTTTCCGCCAAGGGCATCGTGCTCGCGCCCGCATCAGCGGCAACGCACACAAGGCCATCTGTCACGGCAGGCCGCGAAACTGCGTCCATCGACCAACAGGCGGGTGGGCAAGCAGACATGGACGCTGTAGATACGACTGGGTGACCATCCAGACACCTGATCCCTCGCTCTATCGCCCAAATGTCGGCCTCGTCCTGTTCTCGGCGACCGGCTACATCTTCCTTGGCCGCCGTATAAACGGGCGCGGCGCGTTCCAGTGGCAGATGCCGCAGGGCGGCATCGACGAAGGGGAAACGGCCCACGACGCGGCCCTGCGAGAGCTCGAAGAAGAAATCGGCGTCTCCGACAAGCTTGTCGACGTGCTCGAGGAAACCTCTGACTGGCTGTTCTATGAATTTCCGGCCGAAGTGCGCCGCCGCATGCCGGGCGCCTTTATCGGCCAGCGCCAGAAATGGTTTGCCCTGCGCTTCAAGGGCTCTGACAGCGACATCCGCCTCGACCGCCACACACCTGAATTCGACGCATGGCGATGGGCCCGCCTCAGCGAAGCGCCCGCAGCCATCGTGCCGTTCAAACGCCCTGTCTATCAGGCCGTCGCTGAACGCTTCCGCCCCTGGGCGGGTGAGAATTTTGCCCTTGAGACAAAAGCAGGAGAAACGCCATGAGCCGGACGATACTGATGATCCACGGCGTCGGGTGCGGCGGCGAAGCCTGGGGCCCGATGCAGCGCGCCTTCGAAGCGGCTGGATGGCGCGTCGAGGCCCCGACCCTGTTCGAAGACCAGCGCACGATCGACAATCCGCCAGACAGCCTGAAAGACCTCACCCTCACCGACTATATCGAGGCAATGTCCGCCAAGGCGCGCGAGATTGAGGGCGAGACCGGCGCAAAGCCTGTCATCATGGGCCACTCCATGGGCGGCCTCATCGCGCAGAACCTTGCCGCGCGCGGCGACGCCTCTGCCGCCATCTTCCTGACGCCAGCCCAGACCCCGGACTGCCAGGTGCAGGATCTGCGCCTGATGATCACCTTCTGGAGCATCCTGAAGGCAGGCAAAAAGAACGTCCCGGAGAACAGCTACAAGGTTGGCAAGTTCGGCTTCAAATGGGGCGTGATGAACGAGGTCCCCAAGAGCCGCCACGATGAGATCTATGCGCAGGCCCGCTTTGATTCAGGCAAGGTCTACCGCGACCTGACAGAGCCTTCCCCGATCGACGAGAAGACCGTCACCATCCCGACGCTGACCATCGGCGCGGGCAAGGACCGCGCAACCCCGATCAAGGCGGTCCGCCGCGTCGGCCAGAAGTATAAGGGTGCAGGCGTTCCGGGCGACTATATCGAATACGCCCAGCACGCACACTGGATCGTGGATGAGCCGGGCACCGACAAGGTCGTCGCCGACATGCTTGAATGGCTGGATCGCAAATTGCCGGACACGGCCCCGGCGGCAGAGCCTCAGCCCGTCATGTGATCAGTCGAGGGCGCCGACAAAAGGTAGCCCGCGATAGAGCCCCTTATCGTCCATGCCATAGCCGACGAGAAACCGCTCGGGCGCTTCGAAGGCGTGGTAATCGACATCATCCGCCCCGCTCGGCGCTGACGGCTTGCGGGCAAGCGCCACAGTGATCACCTCGCGCGCGCCCTTGGTCATCAGATGCTGGCGGGCAAAGGCCAGCGTGCGGCCCGTATCGAACACATCATCGATCAGCAGGACGCCGCGGCCTGTCACAGGGCGCGTAATGTCCGCGCGCACATTTACCCGGCCAGAGCTTTCGCGCGCATCGCGGTAGCTTTCCAGCCACAGGGCATCGAGCATCGGATGGATATGACGCCGCGCCAGCGCCTTCATCAGGTCACTCGTAAACGGCGTCGCGCCGATCAGGATATTGATCGCCGTCCAGTCACCCTGGAGGCGGGGTGCAAGCGTATCAGCCAGCCTGTCGACCATAGCCATCAGCTCGTCCTCTTTCAGGACGACATCGATTTCAGGAGTGTTCTGGCTCATGGATTTCCGCCGAGGTCTGGTGTGACGTTTGCCTGCTCGCTTTCAAGCCCAGCCTCACCCTCATCGACAAGGCCGAGTTCCAGCTGGAAAGCTTCAAATGGCGGGTTCTCGATCCGCTTGGAAAAGCCTGCCGTCTGTCCGGCCGCGATCTCACCCTGCGCGACCTGCGCGTAATAAGTGGCGATATGCACGCCGCCATCGTCCAGCAGGCGCACCTCGACAAGCGGCGCGCGCCTGGGGCGTTTGGTGAAGTTGCGGACCTCGCCGCTAATCTCCAGCACAGGCAGAGTCCCATCGAGGAAGCGCTCGGCATCCTCTGAGGCAAACTCGACACCGAACCGGTTCACCTTAAGGCCGAGCGCGCTGAACGCAGATGCGCTCTGCGGCCAGGCTTCCACCACCCGGCTGCGCATCAGGACAGCCCCGCCCAGAATGCCGACGAGAAAACAGGCCGCGACGGCCCAGGACACGATCGCCGCCATCCGGCTCGCCCGCGCTTTGCGGTCACGCACCCGCTTGCGATATGCCTCATGCGCACCGCGGCCCGCAGCAGCTGCCTGACCCTCGCCCTGACCGACAAACCAGCTATGATCGCACGCGGCGCACTTCACCGTGCGCCCGGCCTCACCAATCGTGGAGTCGTGCGCGAAATACTGGGTCTCGCAGTTCGGACAGGTGAGAATCATGGCTTGGAGTTTCGCGCAATTCTCTGAAATAGTCGATTGGACCGCTGCGGATTCGAAAGGAAGCTGATGACCCAGGCGGGCGCGCCTCTTGCCAGTGAACCGGCTGTTGAGCTGAACGGCGTCAGCCTTCGCTACGACACGGCTGACGATATCCTCACCGATATCGATATCCGGCTGAAACCGGGGACGTTCACCTTCCTGACCGGCCCGTCAGGCGCAGGCAAATCATCCCTTCTGAAGCTGCTCTACCTCGCCCATGCGCCAACATCCGGCGAAGTGCGCCTGTTCGGCCAGCGCACCGCCGACATGTCCCGCAACCAGCTCTCGGCGCTTCGCCGCCGCATCGGTGTCGTCTTTCAGGATTTTCGCCTGCTCGACCACCTCACCGCCTTCGAGAATGTCGCCCTGCCTTTGCGGGTCAGCGGCGAAAAGCCTGAGGACTACCGCGACGAAGTCGTCGATCTTGTGCGCTGGGTCGGCCTCGGCGAACGCATGCACGCCTTCCCCCCGGCGCTTTCAGGCGGCGAGCAGCAGCGCCTTGCCATCGCCCGCGCGCTGATCAACAAGCCGGATATCCTCATCGCGGATGAGCCGACCGGCAACGTTGATCCGGATATGGCCCGGCGCATCTTCCGCCTCTTTATTGAGCTCAATCGCCGCCTCAATACGACTGTCATCATCGCCACGCACGACATGCACATCATCCGTGAGTTCAAGGCGCCGGTGCTCAAGCTGCAGGACGGGCTGCTCTTTGCAGACAGCTCCTACGAGCAAGTATGAACATCAAGATGAACCCCCTCCTGCCCGAAAGCGATGCGCGCGAGGCGGCCCTCTTTTTCGTGGTCGCGGCCCTCTGCTTTCTCGCCGTGCTCGCGACCCTCGTAGCCCGCGGCACCTATACCGCCGCCGAAGCCTGGACCGCGCAGGTCGAGGGCGAGATGACCGTCCTTGTCAGCGACACAGACAGGCGCGGCGCCGAAGCGGCTGCGAGCCTGATTGAGGAGTTGCCCGGTGTAGAACGTGCGCATGTCCTCACCGATGAAGAACTCGATGAGCTCCTCTCCCCGAGCTTTGGCCCCGGTGGCATCCCCGATGGCATCCCGCTGCCGCTGCTCATCGCGGTCAACGCCGAGGGCGACACGACAGCGCTCGCTGCCGAAATCGACGCCGCGCTCGCCGAAGCCGGCATCAATGGCCGCGCCGACACACATTCGGCCTATGCCGCCGAAGTTCGCAAAGCCCTCGGCACACTGCGCATTGCCGCGATCGGCACCGTGCTCCTTCTCACCATGACCGCCATATCCGTCATTGCCTTCGCCACCCACGCGGCCCTGCTGGCGCGTAAGGATATTGTCGATGTGCTGCATCTGGCAGGCGCAGAAGATCGCTTTATCGCGCGCCTGTTTGAGCGCCGCTTCTGGCTGCTGGGTCTGAAAGCCGGGGCGGCAGGCTCTGTCGCGGCCCTCGCCGTCACCGCCATCATCGTCTTCTCCGCGCAAAGCTCCAACGCGCCGAGTGAGCTCCTGCCCAAGCTTTCGCTCGACCAGTGGGGCCTCATGATTCTTGCCGTCTCGCCCATTGCTGGCGCGCTTGCAGCCCGTATCGCTGCGCGGATCACCGTTGGCCGCTCGCTGAGGAGTTCACTTTGAACGCTGTGCGCTCATTCCTGTTCGTTATCTGGTTATATGGCGGCATGGCCGTCATCGGCATCACCTGCCTGCCGACCCTGCTCCTGCCGCGCAAATTCGCTGTGGCCGCCATCCGGTTCTACGCCCAATACATCCGCGTCGGCCTCCGTCTCCTCTGCGGCATCAGGGTTGAGCTGCGCGGACACGAACACATCCCGCAGGGCCCTGTCCTCATCGCCGGTAAGCATCAGGCCATGCTGGACGTCTTCATCCCATTCATCCTCTTCTCTGACCCGGCCATCATCCTGAAGCGCGAACTGCTCTGGTACCCCGCGCTCGGCTGGTATGCCCTCAAGACGAAGATGATTCCCATCGACCGGGCCGGCACAACAAAGACGCTGAAAAAGATGCTGCGCGAGGCAAAGGCCCGTACCGAACAAGGCCGCCAGGTGCTCATCTATCCGGAAGGCACCCGCCAGCCCGCAGGCGCGACCCTGGATTATAAATCTGCCGGGATTACCGCCCTCTACAATCAGCTAGACGTGCCGATCGTCCCACTCGCGACCAATTCCGGGCTTTGCTGGAAACCGCGCGGCATGGTCCGCAAGCCGGGTCTCGTCATCTATGAAGCCCTGCCCCCGATCCCTGCCGGCCTTGATCGCAAGGACATGTTTGCCCGGCTGAAGGTGGAACTGGAAACGGCCTCAGACGCATTGCTGGACGAGGGCCTAGCAGCGCAGGGCCGCACGCGCGCTGATCTGGCAGTAAACTAAAGCGCCCCACCCCGACCCTCCCCAAGGGGGAGGGGGTGCAACGCTTGAGTTTATCGCCCCCTCCCCGTTCCCGGGGAGGGTCGGGGTGGGGCCAGCGCAGCCCCTAGGCCGACGCCTCTTCCTTCTTGCGCAGATAGATCGAATTCTTCGGCTTGGAGAAGACGCGCTCCACCATCGGCTCGAAGAACTCCAGCGGCTCGCTTTGATACTCAGGATCGAACGCCTTCTGATCGTATTTGTGGCAGAACTCGGCGCAGCGCTGGAAGTGCGGATTATCCTTGAACTGGTCGCGCATATTCCTGTCGAGACCGAGATGCTCGAAGAAATAATAGCCCTGGAAGACGCCATGATTGGCGACCATCCAGAGGTTTTCCTCTGACACGAAAGGTTTGAGGATCGCAGCCGCCACGTCCGGGTGGTTCATGCTTCCCAGCGTGTCGCCGATATCGTGCAGCAGGGCGCAAACGACATATTCCTCGTCACGGCCATCGCGGTGCGCGCGCGTCGCCGTCTGCAGCGAATGCTCCAGCCGATCCACCGGGAAGCCGCCAAAATCGCCGTCCAACAGGCGAAGGTGGTCGAGAACGCGCTTCGCGAGCCCCTTGTTGAAGATACGCGAATGCTCAGAGATGATCTCCCAGTCTTCCTTCGTGCCTTCCATCATTTCGCGAAATTGGGCCTGTCCGCCCGCGCCGTGTCCGTCTGCCATGCTGTTTCCTCCATTATCTTTTCGCCCGACAGAATACGCGCAGAGCCGCAGACGGTCAAAGATTTACCGATGACCGGCGCGCCGCCGCTCGCAGGCCATAGAGTCTTGCGATAGGCTGATCCCCTGTCCTGAACCGCGGAGCGCACCATGTCGAAACCATCGCAAGAGACACTGCAGCAGGCCTGCGATGAGCTTATGGCCTGCGACCCGGCCTTCGCCGCCGCCTTCGCGGTCACCGGCCTGCCCGACTGGCGCTACAGCCCGCCCGGTTACCACACCATCGCCCGCATGATCGCCTTCCAGCAGATCACGACCAAGGCGGCCGCCACGATCTGGGGCCGCGTTGAAGCAGAACTTGGAGAGGTCACCCCCGCCTCGGTCCTTGGCGCCAGCGAGGACACGCTGAGAAGCTGCGGCCTGTCACGGCCCAAGATCGGCCACCTCAAATCCATCGCGACCGCCGTCGATACGGGCGCGCTCGACCTCACCCGCGTCTACCATGCACAGATCGAGGCCGCCCGCGCCGAGCTTCTCGCCGTCAAGGGCATCGGCCCATGGACCGCAGACCTCTTCCTACTCTATTGCGGCCGGCTCGACGCCTTTCCCATCGCCGATGTCGGCCTGATGGAAGCCTATCGCCAGCTCAGCGGCCATGAAGAGCGCTATGCCTCAAAGGCTTTCACAGAGCTCGCCGAAGCATGGCGGCCATGGCGCGGGGTCGCCGCCCATCTTCTCTGGGGCTGGATCAATGCGGAACGCGCAAAAGCCTATTCAGCAAGCGGTGGCAACGATGCCTGATCTGCAGCACGCACTACAGTTACGAACGAAAACGCGCAGATGCGCTAGCCAAACCCGTAAACTGTCATAAACTCGTATTAGGGAATCAGTAATGATCTCGATAAAACCGATGGAGGCGCGCGTTCACTGACATTCTCGTCAGCCGCACAGAGGGACAGGAAGGAGGCTGCAATGCCTGAGGTCCTGACTAATCCGCCAAATGGGCGGCCCGCTCTCGTTTTGAACGCCGATTTCAGGCCCCTTTCCTACTATCCGCTCTCGCTGTGGCCCTGGCAGGACGTCGTAAAGGCCGTCTTCCTCGACCGCGTCGACATCATCGCCGAATACGACACCGTCGTGCGCAGCCCGAGCTTTGAGATGCGCCTGCCTTCCGTCATCGCGCTCCGCGAATTCGTGCGTCAGGACCGCTCGCCCGCCTTCACCCGCTTCAATGTCTTCCTGCGTGACGGCTTCCAGTGCGCTTATTGCGGCGCGCCCGATGAGCTCACCTTTGACCACGTCGTGCCGCGTTCGCGCGGTGGGCGCACCAGCTGGACAAACATCGTCGCGGCCTGCTCGCCCTGTAACCTCAAAAAGGGTGGCCGGATGCCCAATGACGCCGGCATGGTCCCGCACCGCAAACCCGTCCGCCCGACCAATTACCAGCTGCAGGAAATCGGCCGGCGCTTCCCGCCCAACCATCTGCATGAGACCTGGATGGACTATCTCTACTGGGACGTCGAACTCGAGGCGTAGAAAGCCCACACGCCGTGCACAAAAAAGCCCCGCAGCTTTCACACTGCGGGGCTGATTTCATGTCGGGGTCAGCGTCCTAGTACTTGGTGCTGTCCTTCTCGAGCTTGTCGATATCTTGCGCGGCGTCTTCACCGGCTTTCTCGATCTGCTCTTCTTCATACTCGGTCAGGCCATCGACATCGACGTCCGGATTGGCAACCTCGTTGATGTCGCCATAGCGGGCTGCGGCATCTGCCTCGTCGGTGGCTTCAGGACCACCGACACCCATCTCGGTATCGGTTGTCGCTGCCATCTGGGCAGACTTCTCGTCGTTCAGCGCTGCAAGCTCACCATCAGTTAAATCGGTCGATGCGTCTGCAGTCTTGGTCTCGTCATACGTCTCGACCGCGCCGTACTGATCGTTCATCTGCAGCTTTGCTTCAGCCTCATCATTGTACTCAGTCTCGGTTTCGACATCGACGTCCACATCTGCGCCCGGTGTTTCCACCTCTACGTCAGCACCGGTTTCAAGGTCAGAGTCTGCAATCGCATCCTCTTCGCTCTCATAGTATTCGCCGCCCATTCCGTCATCGATATAGGTCTGCGTGTCGAGTTCTGCGTCACCATCCCAGCTTGGGGTCGTGTCGGTCGGCGTTTCCGCCTCCAGCGGCGCATCAGCGGTTACATCGCTCTCGATCTCGACATCAGGGATGTCCGTCGTGATCTCGGCTTCGGTCTGAGTTTCGATGTCCGCGTCGGCTGCTTGCGCGATGGCAGGCGCCGTCATAAGCGCGATAGCGGCGGTAGCAGTCAGAAATGTGCGTTTCATGGCAGGTCCTTTCAGCATTCTGCTTGTGACCCGGTAAAAACGGCTGCCCCGCAGACCTGTTCCGCGGCTTTCCTTAATTCGCGTTCAGGCTCTCCAGCCGCAACTCGATAATCTTCATTTCGCGCAGCAGCGTCAGATGGTTCATGCGCAGCCAGAACCAGATCTTCACAAACCCGGTCGCCATAAAGCCTGCCAGCCCCACCCCTGCCCAGCCAATCGCTTCGACAGGCGTTTCGCTGGCAAACACGGCAAAGGCTGACCAGATCGCCAATCCGAAAAAGACCAGCGAGAGCAGGAAAGCAAACACCGTCCACGCCTTCATCGTCCCTGCAAAGGCGGCTCCCATCTGCTGGAACAGGCCCGGCTCTGCATCGAGCGTTGCCAGGAAGGCCCGGTCATCCTCGCTCATGCCTCGGCGGATCTTCTCATCAATACCGGTCATTCTTCATCTCCTTCCAAAGCCGCCTTCATCTGGCGGCGTGCGTGAAAAATCCTCGATTTGGCCGTGCCCACCGGCACGCCCGTAATCTCTGCGACCTCGATGAGGGTCATCCCCTCGCCAAAGAACAGGACAGCAGCGGCGCGGTGGTCGTCGCTGAGGCCGTCCATCGCCTGCCGAATGGCGAGCCCATCTTCCGAGGCGCCCCTTGCTACGGCGCCAGCATCAGGCGTCAGCTCTGCATGGCGCGCCCGGTCGGTCTGGTTGCCCCTGATGCGGTCTGCGCATTTGCGGTGCAGGATGGTGAAGGCCCATGCCGGAAACCGCGCCGGGTCTTGCAGCGTGAACCAGCCCCGGCAGATCGCCGCCCAGGCATTCTGGACTGCCTCAACCGCCTCATCCTCATCGCGCAGCAAGCGTCTTGCGGTACGCAGAAGCCGCGGCTGCCAACGCGCGGCCAAACGCTCTCCAGCCCTTCGGTCGCCAGCACGTGCCGAGATGAGCAGAAGCTCATCGAATATGCGTCCTGTGTCCCGGGTCATGCCTGCGTCTGTCTGCCTTGTTCTGAATGGATAGTCGCGCCAGATTGGCAAAAGGTTCAATTGCGGCCCCGCCGCGCCAGCAGGAAGCCCCAATGACCTCACCTCGCCTGCGTGGCCGCAACGCCAAGATCCTCGCCACGATTGGCCCGAAAAGCGCGAGCCCCGACGCCATACGCCTCCTCGCCGAAGCGGGCGCAGACATCTTCCGCCTGAATTTCAGCCATGGCGCACATGAAACCCATGCTGCCGTCTTCAATGCCGTCCGCTCTGCTGAAAAGGCTATGGGCCGCCCGCTCGCCATCCTCGCAGACCTGCAGGGCCCCAAGATACGCGTCGGCACTTTTGAGGGCGGCGAAATCAAGCTCGCCTATGGCAAGACCTACACGCTGACCGCCGATGAGAGCACCAGCGCGCCGGACACGATCCCCGTGCCGCATCCCGAAATCCTGTCGTCGCTTGAAGAAGGCGACGAAATCCTCTGCGATGACGGCAAGGTCCGCCTCACCGTCAGCGAGGCTGGCGACACAATGCGCGTTACGCCGGCCTTTCATGCCACCCTGTCGGACCGAAAAGGCTTCACCGTGCGGGGCAAGACGCTGCCGCTCAAATCCATGACCGGCAAGGACCGCGCAGACCTCGCCTTTGCGCTCGACCTTGGCGTCGATCTCGTTGCGCTCAGCTTCGTGCAGTCCGTGGAGGACGTGAAAGACGCCAAAGCCGCGATCGGCGCGCGCGCCCCGCTCATCGCCAAGATCGAAAAGCCCGGTGCCGTGTCAGACCTCGATGCGATCATCCGCGCGTCTGACGGGGTGATGATCGCGCGCGGCGACCTCGGCGTCGAATTCCCGCTCGAACAGGTCCCCATCATCCAGCGGCGCATCGTGCGCGAAGCACGTGAGGTGGGCCGCCCCGTCATCGTCGCAACGCAGATGCTGGAATCGATGATCGAGAATGCTGCCCCCACGCGCGCTGAGACAGGCGATGTCGCCACGGCCATCTATCAGGGCGTCGACGCGGTCATGCTGTCTGCCGAGACCGCAATCGGCCGCCATCCGCCCACCGCCGTCGCCATCATGGACCGGATCATCAGGGCGACGGAAGCTGCCCCCGACTATCGCGACTCCCTCAAACAGTTCATGGGCGACCGCGATGATGAGCGCGTCATCGACATCGTCGCGCGCGCTGCCCAGTCGCTGGCCTTTGCGGTGAAGGCCAAGGCGCTCGCGCTTCGTACCGGGTCGGCCCGACGCCTCGCCCAGTTCGCCAAGCATCGCGGGCGCTATTTCATTCTCTACGGCTCGTCAGACGATGCACGCCTGCGCCGCGCCCAACTCCTTTGGGGCGTGCACCCCATCCATGTCGACATGATCGAGGAAAGCGACTGGCCCCGCACCCTGATGGACGCCGCAGACCTCGAAGGCGCCGTCGCCTACGCCGCCTGGAAAGGCGGCGGCGACGACACCGCCTGGGAAATGGGAATTCGGCGTTAGGTCGCCCCCTCCGCCCTGCCGGGCACCTCCCCCGTGAACGGGGGAAGATGGCGGTACACTAGCGTTGGTTCTTCTTCCCCCGCGTGCGGGGGAAGTGGCCCGCGCATGCGGGCCAAAGGGGGCCTCCCATACCCAACAAAAACGCCCGGCCATTCCTGACCGGGCGCTCTTCAAAGTCTTCCTGCAATCGGACGCCTAGACGTCCAGCAGCATGCGTTCTGGATCTTCCAGCGCTTCCTTGACGCGGACGAGGAAGGTCACAGCCTCCTTGCCGTCGACGATGCGGTGGTCATAGGAGAGCGCGAGATACATCATCGGACGCAGCTCGATCTTGCCGTTCACGGCGACCGGGCGCTGCTCGATGCGGTGCATGCCGAGCACGCCGGACTGCGGCGGGTTCAGGATCGGCGTCGACATCAGCGAGCCATAGACGCCGCCATTCGTGATGGTAAAAGTGCCGCCCTGCATGTCATTGATGGAAAGCTCGCCATCGCGGGCCTTGCGGCCAAGATTGCCGATCTCTTTCTCGACGCCTGCCAGCGACAGCTCATCACAATCACGAACGACCGGCACGACGAGGCCGCGATCGGTGCCGACCGCGATGCCGAGGTCATAGAAGTTCTTGTAGATGATGTCCGTGCCGTCGATCTCGGCGTTCACGGCCGGGATCTCTTTCAGCGCGTTGACGCAGGCCTTCACGAAGAAGCCCATGAAGCCGAGCTTCACATCATGCTTCTCAAGGAAAGCGTCCTTGTAGCGTGAACGAAGGTCCATCACCGCGCTCATGTCGACATCGTTGAATGTCGTCAGCATGGCGGCGGTGTCCTGCGCCTCTTTCAGGCGGCGGGCGATGGTCTGGCGAAGACGGGTCATCTTCACCCGCTCCTCGCGTGGGCCAATCTCACGCTGGGCTGAGGCGGCCTGCCGCTTGCTCTCTGCCTTTGGTGCCTGCGCGGCCTTGTTCACGAAGTCGATCGCATCCGCCTTGGTGGCGCGGCCATCGCGGCCAGAGCCTGGAATGTCCTGCGGGTTCACACCGCCTTCGGCTGCGACGCGGCGCACCGATGGAGAGACCGGACGGTCTTCCTGACCAGAAGCCGACTGGCCGGTTTCTGCAGGGGTCTGGCTGGTGGCGGCGCCTTCTGTGACACGCGCTTCCTTGGCAACAGTGCCGCCCGAAGACTTCGATGAAGACGCCGCTGCGCTACCACCTGCACCGCCCGAAATGCGTGCGATGACAGAGCCTGGCGTGACCGTATCACCCGGCGAGACGAGCAGCTCCGCAATCGTGCCATCCGCCGTTGCCGGCACTTCCAGCGCGACCTTGTCGGTCTCGATCTCGGCAATCGTCTCATCCTTGGAGACCTTGTCGCCGACCTTTTTCAGGAACTCGCCCAGCGTGCCTTCGGTGACGCTTTCGCCCATTGGCGGAACGGTCACATCGGTCAGGTCGCCGCCGCCAGAAGGCGCACTTGCTTCCTGCTTTGGCGCTTCCTCTTTCGGCTGCTCAGCGCTTTCGGAATTTGCTTCCGCAGGCGCGCTTTCTTCCTTGGCAGGCGCTTCGCCGCTGCCGCTACCGAGGCGGCCAAGCACCGCGCCGATCTCGACCGTGTCGCCTTCATTGGCGACGATCTCGCTCAGCGTGCCATCTGCCGTTGCGGCAACCTCAACTGAAACCTTGTCGGTTTCGAGCTCGACCAGAACCTCATCCTTGGAGACCTTGTCGCCAGCTTTCTTGAGCCATTGGCCAACAGTGGCCTCCGTCACGCTCTCACCGAGCTGAGGGACTACGATATCAGTCATATGCTTCCGTTTCCGTTAGATTCGTTCAGGTCAGGCGGAAACGATGCTGTCTTCGACCGGCTGGTCACCCAGCGCGGCTGCGATGAGAGCATCCTTTTCCTTGTTATGTTGTGAAAGTAGGCCGGTTGCCGTGGCTGCCGATGGCGGGCGGCCCGCATATTTCGGGCGGGCATTTTTCACGCCGGCCTGGTTGGCGGTCCACTCGATCTCGTCGCGCATGAAGGTCCAGCCGCCCATATTGCGCGGCTCTTCCTGGCACCACACCATTTCGGCGCCCGGGAAGCGCTTCAGCTCGGCGATCAGCGACTTGCGCGGCACCGGGTAGAATTGTTCGACGCGCAGCAGGTAGATGTCATCGACACCCTTCTCTTCACGTGCTTCGAACAGGTCGTAATAGACCTTGCCCGAACACATGACGACGCGGCGGATCTTGCTGTCCTCAGCCAGTTTCACCTTGCCTTCACGGCCCGGCGTTTCCGCGTCATCCCAGAGGATACGGTGGAAGGACGACTTGGTATTGAGGTCATCCAGCGTCGAGGTCGCTAGCTTGTGACGCAGAAGCGATTTCGGCGTCATGATGATCAGCGGCTTGCGGAAGTCGCGGTGGATCTGGCGGCGCAGCGCGTGGAAATAGTTGGCTGGCGTCGTCAGGTTCACGACCTGCATATTGTCTTCGGCGCACATCTGCAGGAAGCGCTCAAGGCGTGCAGAGCTGTGCTCCGGGCCCTGGCCTTCATAGCCATGCGGCAGAAGGCAGACGAGACCGCTCATCCGCAGCCATTTACGCTCTGCAGAGGAAATGAACTGGTCGAAGAAGACCTGCGCGCCGTTCGAGAAGTCGCCAAACTGCGCTTCCCAGAGGGTCAGGCAGTTCGGGTCGGCCAGCGAATAGCCATACTCATAGCCAAGCACCGCCTCTTCAGAGAGAAGCGAGTCGATGACTTCGTAATTGGCCTGGCCTTCGCTCAGATTGTTGAGCGGCGTGTAGCGCGCGCCCGTTTCCTGATCGACGAAGTGGCTGTGGCGTTGCGAGAAAGTACCGCGGCCCGAGTCCTGACCGGACAGGCGAACCGGGAAACCCTCATCGAGCAGGGTCGCAAAGGCGAGATGTTCCGCCGTCGCCCAGTCGAGGCCCTGGCCGGTCTCGATCGCTTCGCGGCGGCCATCGATGACCCGGCGCAGCGTCTTGTGGATGTCGACATTCTCCGGGACGGTCGTGATCGTCTCGCCGAGCTCTTTCAGCTTCTTGACCGCAACGCCGGTCTTGCCGCGGCGCTCATCATCCTCAGGAAGGCCGAGGCCTTTCCATTCGCCATCCAGCCAGTCAGCCTTGGTGGCTTCGAATGTCTTGCCGTCATCAAAGGCCTTGTCGAGGAAGTCCTCGAAATCCTTGATCTGCGAGGCAACTTCCTCCTCGGACACCAGGCCCTCCTCGACGAGGCGGGCGGCATAGATCTCACGGGTCGACTGGTGGCCCTTGATCTTGGTGTACATGACCGGCTGGGTGAACATCGGTTCGTCACCCTCATTGTGGCCAAACCGGCGATAGCAGAACATGTCGATGACGACGTCCTTACCGAATTTCTGCCGGTACTCGGTCGCGACCTTCGCGCAATAGGTGACCGCTTCAGGGTCATCGCCATTCACGTGGAAGATCGGTGCTTGTACCATCAGCGCAACGTCTGACGGGTATGGCGAGGAGCGCGAATACATCGGGCTGGTCGTAAAGCCGATCTGGTTGTTTACGATGAAGTGGATCGTGCCGCCCGTGCGATAGCCAGCAAGGCCCGACAGCGCGAAACACTCAGACACAACGCCCTGGCCCGCAAAGGCCGCATCGCCGTGCAGTAGAAGCGGCAGCTTGTGCGAACGGTCCAGCGTGCCGGTCTCTTCGGCTTCCATCGCCTGCTTGGCGCGGGTCCGGCCAAGAACGACAGGGTTCACCGCCTCAAGGTGAGACGGGTTGGCGTTCATGGTCAGGTGCACTTCATTGCCATCAAAGGCGCGGTCCGAAGACGCGCCGAGGTGATATTTCACGTCGCCAGACCCGAAGCCTTCTGCGCCCTGGGTAGAACCGCCCTGGAATTCGTGGAAGATCTTCTCGTACGGCTTGCCCATGACGGCAGCCAGCATGTTGAGGCGGCCGCGGTGCGGCATGCCGACAACGATCTCGTTCACACCGAGGGCGCCGCCGCGCTTGATGATCTGCTCCAGCGCCGGAACGGCCGCTTCGCCGCCATCAAGGCCGAAGCGCTTGGTGCCGGGATAACGACGGTGAAGGAAGCGCTCAAAGGTTTCCGCTTCGATCAGCTTGGTCAGGATCGCCTTCTTGCCCTCAGGGGTGAAGGCAACGCCCTTGTCCGGGCCTTCGATACGTTCCTGCAGCCACGACTTCTCCTCAGGATTGGAGATGTGCTGGAACTCGATGCCGATGGTCGAACAATAGGTCCGCTTCAGGATGTCGACCATTTCAGGAATGGTCGCATAATCGAGGCCGAGATAGCCGTCGATGTAGATGCGGCGGTCCATGTCCGCATCCGTGAAGCCGTAATTGGCCGGCTCGAGCTCTGGATGATCGACGTCGTTCTCGATCGCCAGCGGGTCGAGGTTCGCCGCCAGGTGACCGCGTACCCGGTAGGCACGGATCATCATCAGCGCCCGGATCGAATCCTTCACCGCATCGGCGACATCCTCAGCCGTCGCGGCCGGCTTGTCGGACTTGATCTTCTCCTTGAGCTTGGGCTCAAGCAGCGTCCAGTTGCCGTCAAAGGCTGCGACCTGTTCGGCGTCCGCCGGTTTGGGCCAGCGATCGCGCTTCCAGCTCGCCCCGTCCGCATTGCGCGTAGACGCTTCTTCTTCGTCGCCGAGCGCGGCGAAGAAGTCGCGCCAGCTTTCGGGCACGGAGTTAGGGTTGCGCGCATACGCAGCCTGCATCTTTTCGATCCAGACTGCGCTGCCGCCATACAAGAACGCGGTTTCCAGCATCGCGCTGTTCTGTGCGCTCCGCTTGCCCGAAATCGGGGAACCGTCATCAGCCATGGTGTGTACCGTCCTGTTGCTTCACTGGACGGCCCGGCGGGGTCGTTTTATTGGCCTCGTCTGGCCGCCATTCGGACACTTAGTATCCGGGGCTATCCTTTCAAAACCTCTACCATGGTATCGCCGAGACGCGCAGGGCTCGGAGACACCTTGATGCCAGCCGATTCCATGGCTTCGATCTTGGAAGGGGCATCGCCCTTGCCGCCCGAAACGATAGCGCCAGCATGGCCCATCGTGCGGCCCGGAGGCGCCGTGCGGCCAGCGATAAAGCCAACCATTGGCTTCTTGCGGCCCTTCTTGGCTTCGTCCTTGAGGAATTGTGCAGCTTCTTCTTCAGCAGAGCCGCCGATTTCGCCGATCATGATGATCTGCTTGGTTTCGTCGTCGGCGAGGAAAAGCTCCAGCACGTCGATGAAGTTGGTGCCGTTGACCGGGTCGCCGCCGATGCCGACAGCCGTCGTCTGGCCAAGGCCAGCATTCGAGGTCTGGAAAACGGCTTCATAGGTCAGCGTGCCCGAACGGGAAACGACGCCGACAGAGCCCTTCTTGAAGATCTTGCCTGGCATGATGCCAATCTTGCACTGCTCAGGGGTCAGGACGCCTGGGCAGTTCGGGCCGATGAGGCGCGACTTGGAATTGGCGAGCTTCGCCTTCACGCGCACCATGTCCATGACCGGCACACCTTCGGTGATACAGGTGATGAGTTCGATGCCTGCGTCGATGGCTTCTTCAATCGCAGCAGCTGCGCCGGCTGGCGGCACATAGATCACGGATGCGTTGGCGCCGGTGGCCTCCTTGGCTTCGCCTGCGGTCGCGTAGATCGGCAGCTCGGTGCCATTGTCGGCGGTCCATTTCTGGCCAGCCTTCTTCGGGTGCGTGCCGGCAACCATCTTGGTGCCGTAATATTCGAGCGCCTGGTTGGTGTGGAACGAACCGGTATTGCCGGTCAGGCCCTGCACGATGACTTTGGTATTTGAGTCGATGAGAATGGACATGGATAAGGTCCCTGAAATCTTTGGGTCGCGCCCTCAGGCGCGCGAAAAAACGTTTAAGCTCTAGCCTTTGATCGCTTCGGTGATCTTCTTGGCCGCGTCGTCGAGATCGTCGGCAGGGATCACGTTGAGACCCGAATTCTTGATGATGGACTTGCCCTCATCGACATTCGTGCCTTCGAGGCGAACGACCAGCGGCACACCAAGGTTGGTTTCCTTGACCGCAGCGATCACGCCTTCAGCGATGACGTCACACTTCATGATGCCGCCAAAGATGTTCACGAGGATGCCCTTCACGTTCGGGTCCTTCATGATGATCTTGAATGCAGCTGCGACCTTCTCCTTATTGGCGCCGCCGCCAACGTCACAGAAGTTCGCTGGCTCTTCACCGTAGAGCTTGATGATGTCCATCGTCGCCATGGCAAGGCCTGCGCCGTTCACCATGCAGCCAATCGTGCCGTCGAGCGCGATATAGGCGAGGTCCCATTCGGACGCCTCGATTTCCTTCTCGTCTTCCTCGGTCTTGTCGCGGAGTTCCACGATGTCCGGATGACGGAAAAGCGCGTTGCCGTCGAACGATACCTTGGCATCGAGAACGCGCAGGTGGCCGTCTTCCATGACGATCAGCGGGTTGATCTCGAGCATGGACATGTCCTTCTCCGTGAACGCTTTGTAGAGCGTCGGGAAGAGTTTCATGCCGTCTGCGCGTGCGTCGCCTTCAAGCTTCAGCGCGTCGCAGAGCTGCTCGCTGTCCTTGTCGGTGACACCGGCGATCGGATCGATCGGAAGGGTCAGGATCTTTTCTGGCGTGGAGTGCGCGACTTCCTCGATGTCCATGCCGCCTTCGGTCGATGCGACAAAAGCCGGCTTGCCGGTTGCGCGGTCGATCAGGACAGAGAGGTAAAGCTCACGCGAGATGTCAGCGCCGTCTTCGATGTAGAGGCGGTTGACCTGCTTGCCGTCCTTGTTGGTCTGCGCCGTAACAAGGTGGTTGCCGAACATTGCCTTGGCGTGGCTGATCGCTTCTTCCTTGGAGAAAGCAAGACGAACGCCGCCTTTTTCACCCGCAGCTGATTCCACGAATTTGCCTTTGCCGCGTCCACCTGCGTGGATCTGGCTTTTGACGACCCAGAGCGGTCCAGGCAGCTGGTCGACAGCCTTCTCCACTTCGTCGATCGAAAGCACGGGCGCACCGTTCGCAACGGGCGCACCATAGGACTTCAGCACGGCCTTGGCCTGATATTCGTGAATGTTCATGGGGGAAATAAGCCTCTTTGATATCGTCGGCGGGAGTGGGACGCGAAGCGCGCACCACCGCTCAGAAACTCGTGGCCTTATAACACTGAGAATTTACGGCGCAACCGGATGGGTCCAGAACCCGGACCAAGCTATTCCTACTCGGTTCTCGGGTCGATTTCGCCCGTAGATGCTGTGCTTGGCAGCGTAATCTTCCACGGCTCCTGCGCTTCCTTGGGCACATCCTGCCGCTTTGTGCGCCTGTACATCATTGCCGCAGCCAGAATTGCTGAACTAATCGCGGCAAGAAGAAACAGTCCGCCCTCGGTAAATGGCATCCGGAAGGCATAACCAGAGAGCGGCGGCCCGATGACAGACCCTGCCGCCCAAACGAATAGCAGCCCCGACATGACGCGGGAAATCTGCGCGGTATCAGACCGGTCGATCGCATGCGCGACACCGATGCCATAGAAGGACAGCGATCCCGCCCCCCAGACAGCCAGCGTGATCAGGATCCAGTTCTGCGGCATGCCCGGGAAAAGCCCCAGCACCAGCGCGGCAATGGCTGACACCGCGCCCATGACGGCGATCACCACGCGCCGGTCCATATGGTCGGAAATACGGCCCGCCGGCCACTGGCTGATCAGCCCGCCCGTCCAGACGGCTGCCGCCGCGATCGCGGCCGCGCCCGTCGCGCCGCCCGAGACACCCGGCAGCGCTACGCCTGCATAGAGCGGCAGGAGCGCCAGCGTGCCACTATTGATGAGGCCCGCCAGAAACACTGAAATTACCGCCGATGGCGCAATGTCGAACAGGCGTTTGAAGGGCAGCGGCTCGACACCTGGCGCAGGCGGCTCCCCGCGCCGTGTCAGGCAGACCGGCAACAGCGACAGGCAGAGGAACATCGCGCACCAGAGATATGGCCGGAAATCCACCGGCGCGAGCCCGGCCACAAAGAACGGCCCCGCCATCAGGGCAATTTTCGCAATCAGATGATAGAAGCCGCTGACACTGCCCCGGTTCTTCACCGAAACAGTCGAGCCGAGCCATGCCTCGATGCTGGAAAACATCCACGCAAAGGCCGCGCCCTGCAGAATACGCACAAATGTCCAGCTCCACGGGTCGAGCGCCAGCTGCATGACCAGCACGCTTGCCCCGCACGTCGCCGCCGCAGCCGAAAACACCCGGATATTACCGAACAGGATGACCGCATTGCTGGCCGTATAGGCCCCAACCATGAAGCCGAGCGCATAAACGGCTGCAATCGCACCGATAAGGCCCGGGCTGACGCCCAGCGTCTCAAGGCCGAGCGGGGTGACCACACCAAGGATACCGCCGCCCAGCTGAAGGAAGGCAGCGGCTGCAATCAGCGCCCAGACATTGCGGTAATCGCTCATGGCAGACCGGGCTCCTTTACGGCCCCTCTCGGTGTGGCTTGGCGTTCAGCCGGGCTTATTCCACGCCAATGTCACCAAAGGCAATGTCGTTTTGGCGCACGGTCTGCCCTTCCCTGTCCTTCAGCAGGAAACTCAGGCTGCGACCTTCCCAGTCGATTTCCACGACGCCGTAATTCTCTGGCGGAAACGCTGCGCCGACCTGGCGCTCATCCATCTCATCGCTCTCGGTCGCAAAGGACACGTTGAGCGAGGACGCCGTCAGTTCATTGGCTTCATAGGGAAGCACGCCTGCCTCTTCATAGATGAAGCCGGTATGCCGGTCGCCCGTCAGGAAGACGACGCCGCCTGCCTCTGTGCTCTTCACCATGTCGAACAGGCGCTGGCGCTCATCAGGCAGCTTGTCCCAGGATTCCCAGCCATGCACCGTTGGCAGGACCTGTATGGACGACACGATGAAACGAAGGTCAGCCGGGTCCTGCAGACGGTTCTGCAGCCATGTCCACTGCGCACTGCCCAGCATGTCCTGATAGCTGCCTTCTGGCGCCGGCATGTAACGCTCCTTGCCGGGCGCATTGTACTGGTCCGTCGCCGTCAGGTCAGAGCGGAAGAAACGCGTATCCAGCATGATGACCTGCACACGCTGGCCTTCAGGCCCGAAGGTGCGCGCATAATAGGTGCCCGGCCACTGGCCGACATCCTGGTCGCCAAGGCCCCAGAATGTCTCGTGGATCAGCTCGGCATAGTCGCGGAACGGAAAATTCTTGCCGCCATCATTGGCGCCGTAATCATGGTCATCCCAGGCCACCATCATCGGGAACTTCGCCCGTACCGCCTGGAACTCCGCGCGCTCTGCAAGATCTGCGAAGCTCTCGCGCAGTTCGTCCAGCTCAGGCTGGTTATTGGCATAGTCGCGGCCGTCACGGTCGCCATAGACATTGTCGCCGATCATCAGGAACAGGTCAGCCTCCTCCTGCGCCAGTGTCGACAGCGTCGGGCTCGTCTGCTCTTCATCATTGCACGAAGCCAGCAGCACCCGCGTCAGCGGCTCGCTCAGCGGCAGGGACACACCTTCCGGCGCCTGCGGCAGCGTCGCCGGGTCAATCGTCGCATAATAGCGGTTCAGCGCCTCGACAGCGGTTTCAGGTTCACCCTCAAACAGGTCTGACAGGACAGGCGGCGCGCTCTGTGTAGCGCAGGAGACAAGCCCGAAGGCTCCGATGACAGCCAGAGAGCTGAGACGCATGAGGAGAGACCCTTTCACTATACCACGACGCCCAGCAGTTATGCCGGGCGTCGCGTCATAGATAAAGGGCCGCTCGCCTCTGCAGCGAAGAAGTGTTGTCCCGCGCGCCTAACTCCACGTGCCGTGAAAGCCCAGCGGCCAGGCCCGATCACCGCGCCAGATACAGACCGGGCCATCGCTGAGCCCGGCCACGTCGAACACGCAGATATCGGTCGTCCCGGTTTTCAGGTTCAGCACCGGCCCGATCAGCCAGCTTTCTTTCTCAGTGACGCCGCCGGGCTTCGGCACAAACAGGAACTCCTCCACCATCCGGCTTTCGCCAAAATCAAATGTCGACGTCTTGCCGCTCGACCAGTCATGGACGCTGACAGAGGTCTTGCCCGGCTGGCTCACCGCCTGCCCTGTGACAAGTGCCGTGAGACGCCGGGGCAAACCGTGGCGGCGTGGATCGACCTGCGGGAAATCACCGTCCAGCCCCGTCTCGATCAGCCTTGCATCCCCGCTCGGCGAGATGACGATCTGCGTCAGATTGCTGATGAAGCTGGCATCCGGGCCATTCCAGATACCGCGGATCTCATCGGTGCCGCCGCCGACGCCCAGCACCGGCTCTTTATACAGCGCCGCGTCCAGCCGGATGGTCCCGTCAGCCTCCTCCCAGGCCGCACCTGTATGATAGAAGGCGCGCGCCGGGCCCTGCGACCACCGCTGGTTGGAAAAATCATTCTTGTCGACGATGAGGAATTTGAACCCCTCTTCAGGATGCCATTCAAACCCTTCCACCACGGGCGGGCGCAGCGCTTCATTGATCCATGGCTGCACCATGATGATCAGATGCCGCTCGGTCATCGCCCAGTCATGAATGTAGGCGGCTTTGCCGATATCCAGCATGCCGAAATTCTTCAGCCCGCCGCCCGCATCAATCTGGTAGACGCCGACCCGCCGGCCACTGACCGCAAGGTTCCAGACGGTGCCGTCCGGCTCACGCTTCGGATGCGCGAGGAAGGGCATGCCCGCGAGATCCGCGCTCCAGGCCTTTGGACCTTTCGTCGCCAGCGTGTCTGCATCCATTTCAATGGCAGAGCCTGCTTCCCAGAGCGCATAGAGCTGTCCATCGATGACGATAACCGACGTGTTGGCGGCGTTGACATCGTCCGGCCCGCTCACAGGAAAGGACATGAGGCCTGCCGTGCCGAAGCCGGGCGCGGAAAATTTCTGCTCCGCCTGCTCGATCCGGTGCTTCACGGTCTGGACGAAGCGACCCGAATGCACCGCCTTTCCATCTGCGATGGCGATGCGCTGGACCATGCCATCACCGTCAAACCAGTGGCTGGCATAATCGTCCGCACCATAGCGAAACTGGGCTGGCCCATTCCGGTAAAGCGTGCCCTCAAGCCCTGCTGGCACCTTGCCATAGACAAGCCGCATGGCAGATGGCTCGAACCCGGCTGCAGGCGCGGATGTATACCCCAGATGCCAGTCCGGCATGCCGGAGGTTTCAGCAAAGGCAGATGGCAGGTTTAGACCAAGGCCCATGACGGCGGTGCCTGCGGCGCTGCTGGTCAGGAAATGGCGGCGGGAAAGGGTCATCTCGTCTTCTCCTTGGGAGCTTGCTTGCGGCGGCGTGCCTAGTTCAGATTGATGGTCTGAACGACGCCTTCTTCGGTGATGTCAAACTTCGCATTCGCCCAGCTGGCAGGCCCGAAACGCGCCGCAGCATTGTTGGAAAAGGCAAATGGCTCTGTCGGCATGCCGAAGGGATTGGTGTTCATGGCGCCATTGTCGTCGACATCATGATAAAGCTTGATGCCGTAAGCGCCGGGCGCGAGGCCATCGATGGTGACGCTCACCTTCGCCCCGTCGACGGTGATGTTCGCGCCTTGCACCGCCTCGTCGCTCTTGTATCCGGCCTCATCGAAGACGCCGAGGCGGATCGTGCCCGTCTGGGTCCGGATATTGTCGATCTCGATGGTCAGGGGCCCGGCATTGGCCAGCGGGGCGATCATCAGGGCACCAAGGGCTGCAGCGATAAAGGTCTTCTTGTTCATGTCGGTCTCCAGTGTTTTGAGAGGGGTAAGGGTGAGTTGAGAGTTGGTTGGAAAGATGCGGCTCAGACGGCGAAGAAGACGTGCCACATCATCCGGCCAGGCAGCAGCGTGAAGAGGCCCGCCACCACCATTCCGCCGACGAACATGTTCGTCATTTCTTCGCGATGCTTCTTGATATTGCGGCGACGGATCGCGGCGATGCCGACCGGCAGGCCGATCATGGTCCAGGCTGACAGCGCATGGATCGGGCTCCAGAAGTTCTGGAACAGCGTCATGATGAAGAAGGAAGAGCCCGCCGTGATGGCCATGGAGATCACCCAGGCCCAGCCAAAAGTGCGGTGGAGGGTGAATCCCTTCGGCGCCATCATGAGATAGATGCCGATCGCCAGTGTCGTCAGCGCAGCGGCGACATGCACCTGAATGGCGATGCCAGACTCGATCAGCGGCTGCGGATCGAAGCGAAAGCGCGGCAGGCTGCCGGCATCCATCAGAGTCAGCGCGCTGATCGCGGCATAGATCGGGACGGCCACGCCAAGCGTCCATCCGGTCCGCGAAAGCTTCGGAAGGCGCGGCAGGCGGCGGGTCTGGGAGGATATGTCTATGAGGCTCATTGTCGGCTCCATCTGTCTGCGGGTCCCGGCGATTGTGTCGCCGTCCCAGCAAAAATTGCCGAGCCGGATTGAGGCCGCGACACAGATTGCGTCAGAGGTCTGGAATCCTTCGCGAAATGCAGCCAATGTCATTCACGAAGCGCGAATGGAGAGGGGCCTGCAGCTTGCGTATCGCGATTGACTGGAAGAAACGCGGACGTGAATTCGCGATCCTGAGCGGGATCGCTCTCTTCCTTGCTTTCCTGCGCCCCTTCGGCACCAGCGCAGACGCCCCCCTGCCTTATGTCTTCTTCCTGTGGTGGGTCCTCATCATGTGCGGCTCGCTGCTCGGTGAGCTGACAGTCTGGGCCTATTACAAGGTCCGCCCCGATGGCCCTGACTGGCTGATGATTATCGTGACCTCGCTGGTCACCGCCCTTGGCGTCACGCTCGTTCTGCTCGCCATGGACGTTTTATCCGGCGGCTGGGTCTCTGTCGGAGAGCGCCGCTTCCTGATGCTTTACCCTTATGTCCTCGTTATTTCGGTCGCGATGACGCTGATCGGCTACACGCTCAGCCGCGCCTTCAACGTTGCCGGGCCGGACTTTGCCCACGCCGCCAATGAGGGCAGTGCCGTCCAGACCTTCCTCCAGCGCCTGCCCGTCAAGTTTCACACGGCCGACCTCTGGGCCGTCAGCTCGGAAGACCATTACTGCCGCGTCTTTACCTCGCTCGGCAGTGACCTCATCCTGGCCCGTCTGTCGGATGTGGACCGCGAACTTGCCGACGCAGATGGCCTGCGCGTCCACCGCTCCTGGTGGGTTGCACGCAAGGGCGTCGCGCGCGCCGAACGCGGCGACGGAAAACTGAAGCTGATCCTGCGCTCTGGCGAAGAAGTCCCCGTCTCCCGCTCCTACCAGGCCGCCGTCAAGGACGCCGGCTTCGCGAGCTGAAGCGCCCGCGCCATAAGGTCACCTCGTCTTGCCCGCAAACAGTCCCATTCCAGCCCGGAATGGAACCTATTCGCAGTGCAGCATGTTTCTTGCACGATAACTTCCTACATCCGCCGGGTTCGAAACGCCCGGAAGATCTACCGGAACAGCAAGGCCCCGCGCCGAAGGAAAAGGACCATGACCCAGGGTATCTCTAAAGGCCTCTCGCTTGCCGCACTCGCGGTCATCGCAGCCCTCACCCTCATCATGGCCTTCGCCCCTGCAGGATCGATCTATCAGGGTTAGATAGCGCAGATCTGAGAGGCGCTCGTCCTTCGACTTCGCTCAGGATGAGCGCGTCTTTGGTTCGGATTCCGTCAAAAGATGAAAGCGCCCACGTTCATGGATAGCGGGCGCTGTATGCGACTTTGCTAGCTGCTTCAGCTCTGCCCAGTCACTGCGCATGAAGGCTTCCTTCTTGGCGCGGGACCATCCCTTCAGCTGTCTCTCGAATGAGACCATGTCGGTCGGATCAGAAAACGCGCAGCTCCAGATCAACTCCACGGGTCGATATCTGAAAGTGTAAGCCTTTCTGTCGACGCCAGCGTTATGCTCTGCAACGCGCGCAGCGACATCGTCGCCGCGATGCGATCCGACATAATAGGCGCCGTTCGAACACCGCAAAATGTAGACGAAAAACTCCATGCGCGACCTTAGCGCTCATCCTGAGCGAAGTCGAAGGACGAGCGCGTGCGCGGTGACCTTGGTTCTCAAATTCGCCTGATCCCCGAACTTTCCAGATCAGCGCACCAATCAGCAACCGCCCGTCCCCCGACAACCAGCTCTGGCGCTATCTCCGCCAGAGGCACCAGCACGAACGCCCGCTCCGTCATGCGCGGATGCGGCAGGGTCAGGTGCTCGCTCTCCAGTGAGACACTGTCCATCCACAATACATCAATATCGATCAGGCGGGGGCCCCAGCGTTCACCCGGCACCCGGCCAAGCGCCACCTCAAGATCTTTGCACGCGGAAAGCAGATCCAGCGGCGCAAGGTCCGTCTCGACCAGCGCGCAGGCATTCACGAAATCGGGCTGGTCCTCAACGCCCCAGGGCGGGGTCGCATAGAGGCTGGAGCGCGCCGTCACCGACACGTCCACCATCTCGTCCAGCGCGTCTATTGCCCGTCCGATCATACCGGCGCTGTCGCCGAGATTGGAGCCAAAGGCGAGCGCAGCCCTAGTCACGGCTGAGTTCGATCTCCACGCCGACATGGTCGAGGAAATGCCGGATCGGCGCGTTCGGCTTGCGGATACGCACACGCACGGTCGAGACCAGCGGAAACGTCTCCATCACGCCATGCCCGATCCGCTCGGCCAGCGTCTCGATCAGATTGAACGGCCCGCTGGCGGAAATGCTGTGCGCGAGGTCGCAGACTTTCCCATAGTCCACCGCATCCTTCATCGTGTCGGACGGCGCTTCATCGCGCGCGACCAGACACTCGATGTCGGCATAGAATTTCTGCCCCAGCCGCTGTTCTTCCGCGATGAGGCCGTGAAAGCCGTGAATGCCGAGATTTTCGACAAAGACCCGTTCAGTGCGCCGCATTTTCTATGGTCTCCCAGAGCTCGATCGCCTGCCGGTGGGCAGCAACATCATGGACGCGCAGCATATGCGCCCCCCGGCGCAGCGAGTCGAGGCCAACAGCGACAGACGCTGCATCCCGGTCCGCTGCCGCCTCGATACCAAGCCGCTTGCCGATAAAGGATTTACGCGACACACCGATCAGCACCGGCAGGCCAAGGCCCACCAGATCGCCCACCCGCGCCAGAACCTGAAAGTTCTGGTCATACGTCTTCGCAAAGCCGACACCCGGGTCGAGAATGATATGGTCCCGCGGCAGGCCTTCAGCCTCACACGTCGCAATCGCGCCCTCAAAGAAGGCCAGCATGTCGGCGCCGGCATCCAGCGCCTCATCCTTTACGCCGCGATTATAGGTCAGCACATAGGCCGCGCCCGCTTCTGCCGCGGCGCCCACAATCGCCGGGTCCGACATGGCGCTCACATCATTGACGATCACCGCGCCCGCCTCGCAGGCCGCCTTCGCGACGCCTGACTTGTAGGTATCGATCGACACCGGCACCCGGTCCGGCCCGGCCAGCGCCTCGACCACGGACACAGTCCGCGCCAGCTCGTCGGCCTCGCTCACGGCTTCAGCGCCCGGCCGCGTCGACTCCCCGCCAACATCCAGAATATCGGCGCCCGCCGCGACCATCTCTTCGGCATGGGCGAGCGCCGCGCCTGCCTCATCAAACTTGCCGCCATCGGAGAAACTATCCGGCGTCACATTGAGGATACCCATGATCAGCGGGCGCCCGCGCGCCTCTGCCAGCAAGCTATCGCGCAGACGGTCTTTCTCGCCCCGCGAAAGCCTCATGCCTTCGGGCCTCCCGGCATGACGGGCCGGTCGCGGAAGCTGCCCATGGATAGCACCCGGTCATACATGACCAACGCGCCCGCAAGGCTCACATTGATGCAGAAGCGTGTCGGGATCTTCACCACATGGTCACAGCGCGCCAGCATCTCCGGCGACAGGTCGCCCCGCTCACGGCCCAGCACATAGGCCGCCGATTTCGGATGACGGAATTCCGGCAGCTCGATCGCATCATCGGTAAGCTCGATCCCCACCATCTGACAGCCCTTGGGCAGCGCAATGTCATCCATCGCATCCCACTGATAATAGGGCACGCTCTCGAACGTCTTCGACGTGTCCGCCTTATAGGCGACTTTCAGCCGGTCCGCCGCGCCGACAGAGAACACAAAGCTCGCCCCGAACGCATTCGCCGTCCGCATCAGCGCGCCAAGATTCATCGGCTTGGAAATGCCCTCAGCCCCAATCGCAAAATAACCGCGCATGACTCTACCCTTCTGCCCCCGCCGTGAACCGCCACGTGACCAGCACCGCCAGGAAAAGCACCGCGGTCACCGCCGTCGCCACGCGTGCAATCTTGATGTGGCGGATCGCGGCTGGATACTCGGTGCGTAGCCAGGTCGCGGCCTCACCGACGGCATCGCCCGCGTCCAGCTTGTCAGTCCCGGCCACCGCGTGCACGACGGCAAAGCGCGCCGTGCCGTCTTTCAGCTCACTGAACTTTGCCTGTGCGGCCCGGCGCAGCACCAGCCCCGCCATCACCCGCATCTGCACCGCCAGCGCAAACAGGAAGGCGACCAGCACACCCGCAATGAAAAAGCCCAGCGTCGCGCCGCTCATGCTCTGCTCACCTCATCGTCGCGACGTCGAAGCGGCCCGCGCTTGTCACGACACCGCGCTTCATCGTCTCGGCATTGAACACCACTTCGACATGGCCCAGCACGTCGACGCAGATCATGCCGCCATCCCCGCCCAGCAGGGTGAGGTCTTCCAGCGAGCCTTCCGCCGCCTCGCGCAGGCGCTGCTTGCCATAGCGCACGCGAGAGCTGACATCGGCCGCCGCATTGGTGCGCAGGAAATACTCGCCTTGCCCCGTACAGCAGACGGCGACCCGCTCATCTGCCCAGAGGCCTGCGCCAATAATCGGCGTATCGCCCACCCGGCCCGGCGTCTTGCCAAGCAGACCGCCCGTAGACGTCGCCGCCGCAAGCCGCCCATCGGTGTCGAGCGCGATCGCCCCCACCGTGCCATGCGCCAGCTCACCCTTCTTAACAGGGCGCGTCACCGCGGGCTTGTAGTAATTCTTCGGGCTGTGGACCTTTTCCAGCTTGTGCTCGCGCGCAATCATCGCCGCGCCCTTGCCGACGATCAGCACGTGCGGGGTCTTTTCCATGACAAGGCGCGCTGCCGTGACCGGCGATTTGTACCCGCGCAGCGACGCGACAGCGCCTGCATTGCGCGAACGCCCGTCCATGATGGCGGCGTCCAGCTCCCACTGGCCGATCGCATTGGGGGAAGACCCGCGCCCGGCAATGTGATGCCCGCACTCTTCCAGCGCGATGACCAGCGTGTGCACCACATCCAGCGCCTTGTCGCCGCGCGCCAGGCGCGCTTCGCCTTCGCGCAGCAGTTCGGCCATATGCGTCTCTGCCGCCGCATGGTCACGCTTTCTCAGCGGACCGGCTCCACCATGAAGGGCCAGCGCCCAGCTTTTCGCCATCGTTTCAATGCTCCAGCTACGAGGTGATTTTTCCTCGCGTCATGCTTCACAGCGCGCGGTGCCATGGATAGGTTCGGCCCGTCAATTACAAGTCCCACAAGACACTGCCAAGTGCTACAGCAAGAGGAATACGCCCATGAAAGCCCTACTCTCCAAGACCGCCGGTGGCCCCGACGCCCTCGTCCTTGAGGATGTGCCATCGCCAGAACCGGGCAAGGGCGAGGTCGTGATCGACGTCAAAGCCGTTGGGGTGAACTATCCAGACGTCCTCATCATCCAGGATATGTACCAGTTCAAGCCGGAACGCCCCTTCTCTCCGGGCGGTGAGCTTTCGGGCATCGTGAAGGCCGTCGGCGAAGGCGTGACCAAGGTAAAGGTCGGCGACCGCGTCATGGGCTCCATCGGCTGGGGCGGCATGGCCGAAGAAGCCAAGGTCGACGAAGGCCGCGTGCGTCCTTTCCCGGACTCGATGTCCTTTGAAGAGGCCGCCGCCCTCCTGATGACGTACGGCACCTCCTATTACGCGCTGAAAGACCGCGGTAACTGCAAGGCGGGCGAAACCCTGCTCGTACTTGGTGCCGCTGGCGGTGTCGGCCTCGCTGCCGTCGAACTTGGCGCGGCCATGGGCATGGAAGTCATCGCCGCCGCGTCCAGCCAGGACAAGGTGGATCTCGCCATTGAGAAAGGCGCAAAGCACGGCCTCGTCTATGATCGCGGCCCGCTCGACAAGGCCCAGCAGAAAGCCCTCTCAGACAAGATCAAGGAACTTGGCGGCGGCGGCGTGGACGTCATCTATGACGGCGTCGGCGGCGACTATGCCGAACCGGCCCTGCGCGCCATGAACTGGGATGGCCGCTTCCTCGTCATCGGCTTCCCGGCCGGCATCCCGAAAATGCCGCTCAACCTGACCCTGCTCAAATCCTGCAACATCATCGGCGTCTTCTGGGGCGCCGCCGTCGCCCGCGACCCGAAAGCAAACGAGCAGAACATCAAGGAAATCTTTGAGCTCTACGAGACCGGCAAGATCAAGCCCCACGTCTCCAACACCTACCCCCTCGAAAAAGCCGCCGACGCCATCACCGAACTGATGGAACGCAAGGCCAAGGGCAAAGTCGTCGTGACGATGTAGGCTCTGAGGCCACCCCAAACACAAAAGCCCGGCAGGCCAACTGCCGGGCTTCTTCATGGCCGGAAACAGCCGCTCATCCCGGCGAACGCCGGGATCTCGTGCAACAAGCCCTGCACCCAACCTGGCTGAGACCCCGGCGTTCGCCGGGGTGAGCGGATTGTGGCTATGCAGCCTTTTCCGGCCCGCATACCAAGGTGCATGGCCTTCTACGTCTACATCATGACCAACAAGCCGAGAGGCGTTCTCTACACCGGCATGACCGACGACATTAATCGTCGCGCATGGGAGCACCGCGAGCACGTAATCGAAGGCTTCACCGACAAGTATAACTGCGAAATGCTGGTCTGGGTCGAAGTCCATGAAAGCCGCGAGTCGGCCTTCGCTCGCGAGCGCCGTATCAAGGAATGGAAACGCGACTGGAAAATTGAGCTCATCGAAGAGCGAAATCCAGACTGGCTCGATCTCGCCGACGCCCTGATGTGATTCCTCCACAGTCCGCTCATCCCGGCGCAAGCCGGGATCTCATGCAGCAAGCCCCACACCCAACCTCCCGAAGACCCCTGCGGAGGCAGGGGTCCATGGTGGTATGCTTGAGAGTTTGCACTCCGGGGCTGGCGGGCCGCGCCACTGCCGTGGCCTTCTTCGCTGAAATCAGTCCACCGGACTGATTTCCGGGCGCTTCAAAGGGATACCCGCCCCTCATCCTGAGCTTGTCGAAGGACGCAGGGTTCTCCGGAGAGAGCGAGCGATCTGCGGAGCGCCATTCATGCGATCATCCAACAAATCCGTGATCCGTCATCCCGGAATTTGCGCATGCAAATATCCGGGACCCAGATCCTTTGAAAAAAGCTGGGTCCCGGGTCGCTTGCAGCGCCCGGGATGACGAGGACTGATTTGTTCAAACACAACCTTCCGAAGACCCCTGCGAAAGCAGGGGTCCATGTTGGGATGCTCAATGGTTTGCACTCCGGTGCTGGCGAGCCGCTATGGATACCTGCCCCTCATCCTGAGCTTGTCGAAGGCCGCAGGTATCGCCGGAGAGAGCGAGCGATCTGCAGAGCGCCATTCATGCAATCATCCGACAAATCCGTGATCCGTCATCCCGGAATTTGCGCATGCAAATATCCGGGACCCAGATCCTCTTAAAAAGCTGGGTCCCGGGTCGCTTCCAGCGCCCGGGATGACGAGGACTGATTTGTTCAAACCCAACCTCCCGAAGACCCCTGCGGAGGCATGGGTCCATGGTGGTGGGTTTGAGGGGTAGCGTCCCGGCGCTGGCGAGCCGCGCCACTGCCGTGGCCTTCTTCGCTGAAATCAGTCCACCGGACTGATTTCCGGGCGCTTCGAAGGGATACCTGCCTGCGCAGGTATCTTCGAAGATGTCAGCGTCAGATGCCGGGCTCTGTAATCCCCCAAAAACCCCAAAACAGTACGCCCCGTACAAACGTACAATCATGGTTAATTTCCGGTCGGAAACAATTCTTCCGTCCGCATATCTCGTGGGTACGGCTATCCTTAATGCATGTCCCCCAACCCGCCCCAGCTGGATCAGACCCTGCAGCGCCTCTGGCAGCATCTTGCCAGACTGGCCGCGTATCTCCTGATCCTGATTGAGCGATCGGGGCCAAGCCAACACCCAAGCTGGATTCGCTCGTCACTATTGGCGGCAGAGGCGCTCACACGTCGTCTCCTCATGCTGGAGGTGCGCGCCCTCGGCCCGCTGCGCCCACACCCAGCGCGTGCCACCCCTTCAACCCAAACCACACGCCTCGACACCACCGGCCAATCCCCCTCAAAGCGGGGTTTCCAGCTCACCGAGCCTATCGCTTCCCTGCGCGCGGGCTTCTGGATCGAGGGGCAGAAGAGAGGCCGCTTCGGACCACGTCCGCAGCCCCGAATCCTCGAAATTCTGGACGCCCATTTACCAAAATTCGAGCAAGATAGAACGGGCCGTTCCGATAAATTGGCTGAGCGGTTACACGCCCTTCTCGCCATCATCGACGACACGGCCGCCGCCACAAGGCGCCTTGCCCGCAGGATGACCCCGCGCGTCAGCGCGATCGGCCTCATCCGCAAGCGATCGCCGCTCCGAGCTGGTCATCCGCCCGGCGCAAGGTCCCGCGAGGTGCCGGACTGGCTGCGCGACGGCCTCGCTGTCGTCACCGTCGAGCTTCGCGCCCCGCCGCCGCTTTAACCCTGAAGACCCACACCACCCGCATCGTGCGGGCGCACGCACTGCCTCACGCGCGCTTGTCCACACGCGCTGGCCCACACGCATGGGCCCAAACGAAAACGGCCCGCAACTTTGAAAAGGTACGGGCCGTCATCTGATCTTCTGGAAAAGCGGCGCTAAGCGACGCGCTCAACCATCATGTGCTTGATCTTTGCGATCGCCTTGGCCGGGTTGAGGCCTTTCGGGCAGACCTGCGCACAGTTCATGATGGTGTGGCAGCGATAGAGCTTGAACGGGTCTTCAAGGTCATCGAGGCGCTCACCGGTGGCTTCGTCGCGGCTGTCGATCAGCCAGCGATAGGCCTGAAGCAGCGCGGCAGGGCCCAGATACTTGTCGCCATTCCACCAATAGGACGGGCAGGAGGTCGAGCAGCAGGCGCAGAGGATGCACTCATAGAGGCCGTTCAGCTCATTGCGCTGTTCTTCCGACTGCTTCCACTCTTTCTCAGGCTCCGGCGTATCGGTCTTGAGGAAGGGCTGCACATAGGCGTGCTGGGCGTAGAAGTTTGTCAGGTCCGGCACGAGGTCCTTGACCACAGGCAGGTGCGGCAGCGGCGCGATCGTGATGGTCGATCCGGCAACTTCGTCCCAGCCCTTGGTACAGGCGATCGTGTTGTGGCCGCCAATGTTCATCGAACAGGAGCCGCAAACGCCTTCCCGGCACGACCGGCGGAAAGCCAGGGTCGGGTCGACATTGTTCTTGATCCAGATCAGGACGTCGAGAACCATCGGACCGCAGCGGTCCATGTCCACATGATAGGTGTCCCAGCGCGGATTGCCGCCCTCTTCAGGAGAGTAGCGATAGATCTTGAACGCCTTGGTGGTCTTGGCGCCATCCGGCTTTGGCCATTCCTTGCCCTTTTTGGGCGCGGAGCCTTTGGGTAGTGTCAGCTGAACCATATTTTAGTCTTCCAAGTCTTCAGGAGTCAGAGTTTCAACCTCGTCCCAGTCCTGCTCTGTGTAGTTCCATCTGCTCAAGACAATGAACTTATAGCGGCCCGCGGTCAGAATTCTTTTTGCCTCGTCGCGGGCTTCCATCTCTGTCGAGGCGTAGCATTCCTGTGCTTCATCGTCATTAAGATAGGAAGCCTCGGAAACCCAAAAATCGAGCCCCCAATTTCCATCATGCGGGTTAATTGACATCTAGTACACACGCGCCTTCGGCTTGATGTACTCGATGTCGTTGGACATCGTGAACTCATGCACGGGGCGGTAGTCGATTGTCACCTTGCCGGCCTCGTCGACCCAGGCAAGCGTGTGCTTCATCCATTCTGCATCGTCGCGGTCCGCAAAGTCCTCGCGGGCATGCGCGCCGCGGCTTTCCTTACGGTTGGCGGCTGAGTTCACTGTCACCGCGGCCTGCGCGATGAGGTTGTCGAACTCCAGCGCCTCGACAAGATCGGTGTTCCAGATCAGGCCGCGATCCTTCACATCCATGCCGCCGACGCGGCCATAGATGCTGTCGATCTTCTCGACGCCTTCATCAAGGACTTCACCGGTGCGGAAGACGGCGCAATTGGTCTGCATCGCCTTCTGCATGTCCATGCGCAGCTGCGCGACAGGCTGGTCGCCCTTCGCATTGCGCACGCGGTCAAAGCGGGCAAGGTGGCTGTCGGTCTGGCTGTCGCGGATTTCTGGCTGGCTTGCACCCGCTTCCAGCGTCGCGCCGCAGCGAAGACCTGCCGCCCGGCCGAAGACCACAAGGTCGATCAGCGAGTTGGAGCCAAGGCGGTTTGCACCGTGGACGGACACACAGGCTGCTTCACCAACGGCCATCAGGCCCTGGACGACGCTGTCAGGATCGCCGCCCTTCTTGGTGAGAACTTCGCCGTGATAGTTCGTCGGGATGCCGCCCATATTGTAGTGGACCGTCGGGAGGACCGGGATCGGCTCTTTCGTGACGTCGACGCCAGAGAAGACTTTCGCGGTTTCCGAAATGCCCGGCAGACGCTCTGCCAGCGTTTCCGGCGGCAGGTGTTCAAGGTGAAGGTGGATATGGTCCTTGCCCTCACCAACGCCGCGGCCTTCGCGGATTTCCACGGTCATGGCACGCGCCACGACATCGCGGGATGCAAGGTCCTTCGCCGATGGGGCATAGCGCTCCATGAAGCGCTCACCTTCGGAATTGGTCAGATAGCCGCCTTCGCCGCGTGCGCCTTCAGTGATGAGGCAGCCTGCGCCGTAAATGCCGGTCGGGTGGAACTGGATGAACTCCATGTCCTGCAGCGGCAGGCCGGCGCGAAGCACCATGGCATTGCCATCGCCCGTACAGGTGTGAGCCGAGGTACAGGAGAAGAAGGCGCGGCCATAACCGCCCGTCGCGAGGATCGTCTTCTGCGCGCGGAAGCGGTGAAGCGTGCCATCATCCAGCTTCCAAGCGGTGACACCGCGGCAGGCGCCTTCCTCATCCATGATGAGGTCGAGCGCGAAATACTCGATGAAGAACTCGGTCTCTTCCTTGACGCACTGGCCGTAAAGCGTGTGCAGCATGGCGTGACCGGTCCGGTCAGCGGCGGCGCAGGTGCGCTGGACTGGAGGGCCTTCGCCATATTCGGTGGTGTGGCCGCCGAATGGACGCTGATAGATCTTGCCCTGCTCGTTGCGCGAGAATGGCATGCCCCAGTGCTCAAGCTCATAAACCGCCTTCGGCGCTTCACGGCAGAGATATTCGATAGAGTCCTGGTCGCCGAGCCAGTCGGAGCCCTTGACCGTATCATACATGTGCCAGCGCCAGTCATCCGGGCCCATATTGCCCAGCGACGCGGCGATGCCGCCTTGCGCGGCAACCGTGTGCGAGCGGGTCGGGAAGACCTTGGTGATACATGCCGTTTTCAGGCCTGCCTGTGCTGCGCCAAGCGCTGCGCGAAGGCCTGAACCGCCAGCGCCGACAACGACGACGTCATAGGTGTGATCGACAAATTTATAGTCAGACATGGTGCCTTCCCTTTCCGGGGCCCGTCGCGCTTCAGGCGCCGGCCGAAATCCAGACTTTAAGAACCGACAGAGCTGTCGCGGCGATAAGCGCGAAGCAGACGAAGGTATTCAGAATGAGCAGCCCCTGCTTCATCCCTGCCTTGTGGATATAGTCCTCGATGATGACCTGCATACCGATCCGCATGTGGTAGAAGGCCGCACTGACTGCGAGCACCATCAGGATCGCATTCCAGGGCTGGGCAAGCCACGCCGTCGCGCCTTCATAGCCAGACCGGCTGGCCGCGATCACCGCATAGAGGAACCAGGGCACAAGGAAGATGAGCGCGATGGCAGAGACGCGCTGGCGAATGTGATGCTCGGTCCCGGCACGTGCGGAGCCAAGTCCGCGAACTGCACCAGCAGGTGTCTTGAAATTGGTGCTCATACCCGCCCCCTAGAACAGATTGGTCGCAAGCGACCAGATCGTCGCCGCAAGGATGATTGCGATGGCGAAGTTGAAGATGGAGACCCGGCTCGCCGTCTTTGGCTCAAAGCCGATCTTCGGTCCGTCCCAGAGAAGGAAGCGGATGCCATTGACGAGATGGAAAACGAGCGAGAGCAGCCAGAAGAAGAGAAGGATCTGCCCCACCGGGTGCAGCATGATGCCTTCAACGACGCCATAGGCCTCAGGGCCCGTCGCCAATGCAATCAGCCAGACACTGATAAGCAGCGCCCCCAGATAGTTGCCGACACCGGTAACGCGATGGAAAATTGAGGTCGCCATCGTCCAGTGCCACTTCCACACTTGCAAGTGTGGTGACATCGGGCGTGGATCAGTCCACTCTGAGCCTGACATTGGGGTCTCCCGAATAATAAGCCTTACGACACCGGGTTCTAGAATGGTGCAGCGCGGTGTCAACGCGACATGAAAGGTCTAATGCGCATGAATCTCCGTTCTCTTGCTACAGTTCTCATGCTTTCCGTCGCGTCGCCCGCTCTCGCCAGCGCGCAGTCCGGTTCGGCGGAGGAGCGGCTATCCCCGACCATCGAACAGATCGTGATGGATTATGAAGAGCTGATCCGCTCAGTCGATCCGAGCGAAGCTGCCCGCGCGCAGGACCGTGCGCCGGATCGCTGGGCCGATGTGTCACCAGAGCGGATCGAGCAGACCGCAGAAGCGGCGCGCGCACTCCTTGCCCGCCTGCAAAAGGTCGAAGACCAGACCACCCCTGAATGGAAGATCCTCTCCCATCTTCTCGAAAGCCATATCGCCGAAGCTGAGTTCGACACGGCCCGGATGCCTTTCAATGGCGACTGGGGCTTTCAGGCAGAGCCGCTCTATGCCGCGCGCCAGGTGCGCATCCAGAATGAAGACGACGCCGAAGCCTGGCTGTCCCGCCTCAATGCGATCCCCCGCTACTTCAATGATCACAAAGCCAATATGAGGCGCGGGATCGAAACCGGCTGGACCTCGCACAAGGACCCGCTGGCCACGACCACGGCGCAAATCCGCGAACAGGCCAATGTCTCGCCTGAAGAGAGCGGGCTCTACGCCCCGCTCAAAACCCTGCCCGACACGATCAGCCCGGAAGCGCAAGCCATGATCCAGGCGAGCGGCCGCCGCGCCGTCGCAAAAGCCATCGAGGCCTATGCCGAAGCGCTCTATTTCATGGAAAGCACCTATGCGCCCGCCGCTCGCGCGGATGCTGGCATCGCCAATCTTGAGCGCGGCAAGGCCTATTACGCCGCAGCCATCGCCGATCACACGGCCGGGGCCGGCTACTCGCCAGAAGAAATCCATGAGCTAGGAGAGCGTGAAGTCGCCCGCATCCGAGGAGAGATGGAAAGCATCATCGAAGAGCTTGGCTATCCCGGCAGTTTCGAAGACTTCCAGAACTTCCTGCGCACGGACGCACAATTCTATGCCGAGACGCCAGAGGACCTTCTCGAAAAGGCCTCGCGCCTTTCAAAGCGTCTCGACGCCATCCTGCCCGCCTATTTCGGCAAGCTGCCGCGCCTGACCTATGGCGTCATTCCCGTGCCCGCCGAAATCGCGCCCGGCTATACGACGGGCCGTTACTCAAGCGGCGACCTGCAAAAGGGCATTGAGGGCAACTACCTCGTGAACACGTACGCGCTGGACCAGCGCCCGCTGTATGAACTGCCGGCGCTCTCCGCACATGAAGCCGTACCGGGCCACCACTTGCAGATTTCGCTCGCACAAGAGCTGGAAGATGTCCCCCGCTTCCGCCAGCAATATTACGCAACAGCCTTTGGCGAAGGCTGGGGCCTCTACGCCGAGAAGCTCGCGGGTGAAGCTGGTATCTATGAGACGCCATATGAGCGGTTCGGCGCGCTCTCCATGGAGATGTGGCGCGCCTGCCGTCTCGTCGCGGATACAGGCCTTCACTGGTATGGCTGGAGCCGCGAAGAAGCCGAGGAGTGCTTCACGAACAATTCCGCGCTCGCACCGCTCAACATCCAGACCGAGGTCACCCGCTATATCGGCTGGCCGGGACAGGCGACGGCCTACAAGATCGGTGAGCTGAAAATCCTCGAACTGCGCGCGGCCGCAAAAGAGGCGCTCGGCGCGGACTTCGATATCCGCGACTTCCACGATGTGGTGCTCGGCGCAGGCGCCCTGCCCCTCGATGCGCTGGAAGCAAGGGTGATGGCATGGATCGAAAGCGAGACGGGAGCTGGCTCGGCAACTGACGCAGAATAGAGAGCGGCTTCGCGCCCACCGGCGCTTTCATCGCTTGCGCAGACCCTAGACCCGCGCCACATGGGCGAGC
This sequence comes from Thalassovita mediterranea, assembly GCA_019448215.1. Classification (NCBI taxonomy): domain Bacteria; kingdom Pseudomonadati; phylum Pseudomonadota; class Alphaproteobacteria; order Rhodobacterales; family Roseobacteraceae; genus Thalassovita; species Thalassovita mediterranea. Next base: position 1,155,276 of record CP080408.1, read on the forward strand.
CATGTATCGCTTCTTCGAACGCCGTCTGAACCCATTCCCGGATGCCCAGGGCGGCCTGCCGCCCGGCCGGTTCCTGGCCTTCGTCTGGCACTATATTCGCGGCGCGGTGCCGTGGCTCATCGCCATGTCGTTCTTCACCGCCATCATCGCGGTTGGCGAGGTCGCGCTGTTTGGCTTCCTTGGCGGGATTGTCGACTGGCTGGCAGAGGCTGACCGAGACGGCTTTGTCCAGCGCGAAGCCGGCACGCTGATCCTGATGGGCGGTGTGCTCCTGATCGGCCTGCCGCTCGCCACGCTGTTGCAGGGACTGATCGTCTATCAGGGCCTGATGGGCAACGTTCCGATGAGCGCGCGCTGGCGCATGCACCGCCAGATGCTGGGCCAGTCCATGGGCTTCTTCGGTAATGAGTTTGCTGGCCGGGTTGCCACCAAGGTCATGCAGACAGCGCTCTCTGTCCGCGAGTCCGTGATGAAGGTGCTCGACGTCTTCGTCTTCGTGATCGTCTATTTCGTCTCCGCGCTCGCCCTGGTCGCAAGCGCGGACTGGCGCCTCACCCTGCCGCTCATCCTGTGGGCGGTGGTCTATGGCTTCATCATGTACTGGTATGTGCCGCGCCTTGGTAAGATCGCCGAGGAGCAGGCCGATGCCCGCTCCATCATGACGGGGCGCATCGTCGACTCCTATACCAATATCCAGACGGTGAAGCTGTTTGCCCATTCGGGGCTTGAGGAAGACTATGCCAAGGGCAGCATGTCAGGCTTCCTCGGCACCGTGTACCGCCAGATGCGCATGGTCACGAGCCTCAACGCCATCGTCTATCTCAACAATTCGCTCCTCGTTTTCCTGATCGCAGCTGGCGGCATCTATCTCTGGCTTGGAGAGCTCGTGACCGCTGGCGCTGTTGCTGCTGCGGTCGGCCTCGCCTTGCGCATCAAGTCGATGTCGCAATGGATCATGTGGGAAGTCGCGGGCCTGTTTGAGAATATCGGCGTCGTCTTTGACGGCATGTCGATGCTGAAGAAGCCCGTCGCCGTAGAGGACCGCGAAAACGCGCAGCCCCTGCCCCCCGTCAGCGGCGCTGTGCGTTTCGAGAACGTCGCTTTCCATTATGGCAAGGGCAGCGGCGTCATTGAGGGGCTGACCCTCGACATCAAGCCGGGCGAGAAGATCGGCCTGGTCGGCCGCTCTGGCGCGGGCAAGACGACGCTGACCAACCTACTCCTCCGTTTCTATGACGCCGAGGCCGGGCGCATCCTCATCGACGGGCACGATATCGCTGCCGTCACGCAGGACTCGCTTCGCTCCCAGATCGGTGTAGTGACGCAGGATACCTCCCTCCTCCACCGCTCGATCCGCGAGAATATCGCCTATGGCAGGCCCGGCGCGAGCGATGAAGAAATCCTCGCGGCGGCTGGCCGCGCCGAAGCGCTGGGCTTCATTCATTCGCTTGAAGATGCGAAGGGCCGGACCGGGCTCGACGCCCATGTCGGCGAGCGCGGCGTAAAGCTTTCTGGCGGCCAGCGCCAGCGCATCGCGATTGCCCGTATCTTCCTGAAAGACGCGCCGATCCTGATCCTTGATGAGGCCACCTCCGCGCTCGATTCCGAAGTCGAGGCCGCTATTCAGGGCAGCCTGTTCGACCTGATGGAGGGCAAGACCGTGCTCGCCATTGCGCACCGCCTCTCCACGATTGCGGCGATGGACCGGCTTATCGTGCTCGATAATGGCGAGATCGTTGAACAGGGTACGCATGAAGCGCTTGTTGCGGCAGGCGGGCTCTATGCAGACCTCTGGTCGCGCCAGTCCGGCGGCTTCCTTGTCGAGCCGGAGCCTGCGAGAGACTATTCAGAAGAGACGACCTAATGAAACTGACGATACTCGAAACCGGCCTGCCGCCGCAGGCCATGCAGAATGACTGGCCGCGCTATCCGGCCATGTTCGAAGACCTAATCGCCCCGCACCTGCCAGGCCTCACCTGTGAGAGCGTCGCTGTCAGTTCGGGCGAACCCTTCCCGGACCTTGAAGAGGTTGAAGCACTGCTTGTGACGGGGTCTGCCGCTGGTGTCTATGAACAGCATGACTGGATGGGCCCGCTCCTCAACACGATCCAGCGCGCCGCCGCGAAAGGCGTACCGCAGATAGGTGTCTGTTTTGGCCATCAGGCGATCGCCAAGGCGCTCGGCGCCAAAGTCGAGAAGTCTGACAAGGGCTGGGGCATTGGCCGGCACGTCTATGATGTCTGCGAGCGCCCGGACTGGATGGGCGATTTTTCTGCCGACACATTCTCCCTCGGTGTAAGCCATCAGGACCAGGTCCAGAGCCTGCCGCCCGGCGCCAGCGTCGTCGCCCGCTCGGACTTCTGCAACTACGCCGTTCTGGACTATGGCCACGTGCCCGCCATCAGCTTTCAGGGCCACCCGGAATTCTCCAGCGGCTTCTGCTGCGCCCTTTATAATGTCCGCCGTGGCACCGCATTTTCAGCCGAGCGCGTCGACGAAGCCTGCGACAGCCTCGAGACGCCGGTCGATAACCCCCTTGTTGGCAAATGGATGGCGAACTTCCTGCTAGGCAGCGCCGCGCGAAGATAAGTGACCCTTGAGGCTGGAAAAGTGTCATCTTTTCATGCCATCACAGGTAGTAGACAGTTTCAGGAGACCCGCAGCCCATGATGCCGAAGCCGCGCGCCGACATTGCCCCCAACTCGATCGAGTTCGAAACCCTGCCGCTGGTCAAGCCGACCGGCTTTCGAGAATACGATGCGCGCTGGTGGTTCGGCATCCCCGGCAGCGACAAGGCGCCGGAGCTGAACCTGCTCGGCGCCGAAGCGCTTGGCCTTGGCATGGCGACTCTATTCCATGAGCTTGGCGTTCAGCCGAAAGTCGTGACGGGTCATGACTTCCGCTCCATCTCGCTGCCGATCAAGAATGCGCTGAAGCTTGGCCTCGTCGCCGGCGGCTGCGAGGTTCTGGATGTCGGCCTTGCGCTCTCGCCAATGGTTTACTGGGCCCAGTTCGAGCTCGATGCCGATTGCTGCGCCATGGTCACCGCCAGCCACAATGAGAATGGCTGGACCGGCGTGAAGATGGGCGCGAACAAGCCGCTCACCTTCGGGCCTGATGAAATGGGCCGCCTGAAAGAGATTGTGCTGAATGGCGAGTTTCAACCGCGTGCCGGTGGCGGAACCTTCCGCGTCGATGGGCTGCGCGAGAAGTATATCGCATCAGTGTCAGAAGGCATTTCCCTGAAGCGCAAACTGAAGGTCATTGCCGCCTGCGGGAATGGCACGGCAGGCGCGTTTGCGGCTGATGCCCTTCGCGCCATGGGCGCTGACGTGATCGAGATGGACTGCAATCTCGACAACACCTTCCCGAAATACAATCCGAACCCCGAAGATTCCAAGATGCTCCACGAGATGGCAAAAGCCGTCAAAGAACATGGCGCGGACGTTGCGCTTGGCTTTGATGGCGACGGAGACCGTTGCGGCGTGGTCGACAATACGGGCGAGGAAATCTTCGCCGACAAGATCGGCCTGATGCTGGCACGCGACCTCTCAAAGGTACATCCAGGCGCGAACTTCGTTGTCGATGTGAAGTCGACTGGCCTCTACAAGACCGATCCGGTGCTGAAGGAGAACGGCTCCTCGGTCGATTATTACAAGACCGGCCATTCCTACATCAAACGGCGCACGACAGACCTTGGCGCGCTGGCCGGGTTTGAGAAGTCGGGCCACTTCTTCTTCCGCCCGCCCATCGGGCTTGGCTATGATGATGGTATCGTGGCCGCTGGCGCGATCCTGCAGATGCTGGACCGCAACCCGGACAAGACGATGGCGGACCTCAAGGGTGAGCTTGGTATCGCCTACACCTCGCTCACCATGTCGCCGCACTGTGATGACGAGATCAAATATTCGGTCATCGAGAAGATGGTCGCCGAATATGAAGGCATGGCTGGCAAGGAAATCCTCGGCCGCAAGGTGGTCGATGTGAACACGGTCAATGGCGCGCGCGTCACGCTGGAAGATGGGTCATGGGTGCTCGTCCGGGCATCATCGAACAAGCCTGAGCTCGTCGTCGTTGTCGAAAGCCTTCAGTCTGAAGACGATATGCGCGACCTGTTCCGCAAGGAGGTCAAACCGCGCCTCGGCAAACACAAGGAAGTCGGGAACTACAATCAGGAAATCTAGGGCTTGCCTGCCTGCCCCACTGTCTTGACCTCTTGGCATAAAAATCGCACCCCTCGCCGCAAATTCGTGGCAGCAACAGAAACAGGACTGAAGCCATGCGCGTAGCGATGATCGGAACAGGCTATGTCGGCCTTGTCAGCGGGGCATGCTTTGCCGATTTCGGCCATGTGGTCACTTGCGTCGACAAGGATGCAAGCAAGATCGACCGGCTAAAAAGGGGCGAGATCCCGATCTTCGAGCCGGGCCTCGATGCGCTGGTTGCCCAGAATGTCGAAGCGGGCCGTCTGGCCTTCACGACGGAAGCGAAGGACGCGATTGCCAGCGCGGACGCGGTCTTTATCGCGGTCGGTACGCCTTCCCGGCGCGGCGATGGTCATGCGGACCTCTCCTATGTCTACGCGGCTGCCAAGGAAATCGCAGAGCTGATGGACGGCTTCACCGTCGTCGTGACCAAGTCGACCGTTCCTGTCGGCACGGGCGACGAGGTTGAGGCGATCATCCGTGAGACCAATCCGGATGCTGACTTTGCTGTTGTTTCGAACCCTGAATTCCTGCGCGAAGGCGCGGCGATCAAGGACTTCAAGATCCCTGACCGGGTCGTCGTTGGCACCGACAGCGAGCGCGCCCGCGAAGTGATGCGTGAGCTTTACCGTCCGCTCTTCCTCAATGAGACGCCGATCCTCTTCACCAGCCGTCGGACCTCTGAGCTGATCAAGTATGCGGCGAACGCTTTCCTGGCGGTGAAGATCACCTTCATCAACGAAATGGCAGACCTCTGTGAGGCCGTTGGCGCGAATGTGCAGGAAGTCTCTCGCGGGATCGGTCTTGATGGCCGGATTGGCCGGAAATTCCTCAATGCAGGCCCTGGCTATGGTGGCTCCTGCTTCCCGAAAGACACGCTCGCCCTGACCAAGACGGCCAATGATGCAGGCTGCCCGGTGCGCATTGTCGACACGGTTGTCGAGGTCAACGCCGCGCGCAAACGCGCCATGGCCGACAAGGTCATCAAGGCGATGGGCGGCGACGTGAAAGGCAAGACGATCGGCGTGCTCGGCCTCGCCTTCAAACCGAACACGGACGATATGCGCGACGCCCCTTCGCTCGACATCATTCCGGCGCTTACAGAAGCTGGGGCAACTGTCCGCGCCTATGACCCGGAAAGCATGCATGAGGCAGGGAAGCTTCTCTCCGGCCTCGACTATGCAGAGAGCGCCTATGCGGCCATCGATGGCGCAGACGCTATGGTCATCATCACCGAGTGGGACCAGTTTCGCGCGCTCGATCTTGACCGGGTGAAGACATCGCTGAAGAGCGACATCGTCGTTGACCTTCGCAACATCTATTCGCCCGAAGACATGGCCAAACGAGGCTTCACCTATATCAGCGTGGGACGTCCCTGATGCATCTGGCACCCCGGATCATGATTACCGGCGGTGCCGGTTTCATTGGCTCTTTCCTGTGTGAGCGCCTGCTCGACCAGGGGGCCGAAGTTCTCTGTGTCGACAATTTCTTCACGGGCACGCGCAGCAATGTCGCGCACCTCATGGACAATCCACGCTTTGAGCTGATGCGCCATGATGTGACCTTCCCGCTCTTTGTGGAAGTCGACCAGATCTACAATATGGCCTGCCCGGCCAGCCCGATCCATTACCAGTTCGACCCGGTGCAGACGACGAAGACGTCAGTGCATGGCGCGATCAATATGCTGGGCCTCGCCAAACGGACCAAGGCAAGGATCCTCCAGGCCTCAACGTCCGAAGTCTATGGCGACCCGGAAATCCACCCGCAGGAAGAAAGCTATTGGGGTAATGTGAACCCGATCGGCCCGCGGAGCTGTTATGATGAGGGCAAGCGCTGCGCCGAGACGCTCTGCTTTGACTATCACCGCCAGCATGGGGTCGAGATCAAGGTCGCGCGCATCTTCAACACCTATGGCCCGCGCATGCACCCGAATGACGGGCGCGTTGTTTCCAACTTCATCATGCAGGCGCTGCGCGGTGAGGACATCACCATCTATGGCGATGGCAGCCAGACCCGCAGCTTCTGTTTCGTCGATGACCTTGTGGACGGGCTGATCGGCCTGATGAACACCGAAACCGGCGTCACCGGCCCGATCAATCTTGGCAATCCGGGTGAATTCACCATCAAGGAACTGGCCGAGCTGGTCATCGAGATGACTGGCACGTCGTCAAAGCTGGTGCAGAAGCCGCTTCCGCAGGATGACCCGCGCAAGCGAAAGCCGGACATTACCCGCGCCCGCAATACCCTCGGCTGGGAGCCGCAGGTGAAACTCCGCGACGGACTTGAGAAGACCATCGCTTATTTCAGAGAGCTGCACGCGGCTGGCTAGCCCGATGGGCCCATCATTGCTAAAGCGCCAACAGACGCGCAGGAGGCCCAAATGAAATTCTTCGTCGACACCGCAGACACAGATGAAATCAAGTCGCTCGCAGAGGCGGGCCTGATCGATGGCGTGACGACCAACCCATCGCTGATCGCGAAGTCAGGACGCAACATGTCCGACGTCATCGCCGAGATCTGCGATCTGACCACCGGCCATGTAAGCGCTGAAGTGGTCGCGACCGATTTCGACACGATGGTGAGCGAGGGCCGCAAGCTTCAGAAGATCGCGTCCAATGTCGCGGTAAAGCTGCCGCTGACCATGGATGGCCTGAAGGCCTGCCGCACGCTGAGCGATGCGGGCACGGCCGTGAATGTCACGCTCTGCTTTTCGGCGAACCAGGCGCTTCTCGCTGCCAAGGCCGGTGCAGCCTATATCTCGCCCTTCATCGGCCGCCTCGACGATATGAATATCGACGGGATGGAAGTGATCGAAGAAATCCGGATCATCTATGACAATTACGGCTTCGAGACCGAAATCCTCGCCGCGTCGATCCGGAATGCGAACCATGTGAAGCTGTCAGCGCTGGCCGGGGCAGACGTGGCGACCGTGCCGCCGAACGTGCTGCGCGGCCTTGCGAGCCACCCGCTGACGGACAAGGGCCTTGCCGCATTCCTCGCGGATGCTGAGAAAGCTGGCATCAAGATCTGACCAAGCACGCGCTGCACCAAGGCGCGTTATCCAACGGGCTTAGCCGCCCGAACCCATAGAAAACTGAGGTAAATTTTGACCGATACCCGATTTGACGTCGTTGGCCTTGGAAACGCGATTGTCGACGTTTTCGCCAGTGTCGAGGATTCCTTCCTGGAGCAGCATGACATCCGCAAGAATGGCATGACGCTGATCGACGAAGAGCGTGCTGACGCACTGGTCGAAGCCGCGCCTGAAGGCCCGCAGCTTTCAGGCGGCTCTGGGGCCAACACGATTGTCGGTATTTCCAGCTTTGGTGGCCGCGCCGGTTATATTGGCAAGGTCGCAAAAGACACGCTGGGCGACGTTTTCCGCAAGGATATGAATGATAGCGGCATTCCGTTCGACACGCCTGCGCTCGAAGATGGCCCTGCAACCGCGCGTTGCATCATCTTCGTGACGCCAGACGGCGCGCGCAGCATGAACACCTTCCTCGGTGCCTCGGTTCTCTTCTCGGCGAGCGACGTCAACGAGCAGATGGTGAAAGACGCCGCCATTCTGTATCTGGAAGGCTATCTGTTCGATCAGGAAGACGCCAAGGCCGCTTTCGTCCACGCCTCAGAGATCGCGCAGGCTGCAGGCCGCAAGGTTGCGCTGACTCTCTCGGATGGCTTCTGCGTTGAGCGTCACCGCGAAAGCTTCCTCCACCTCATCAAGAACCATGTCGATCTTGTCTTCGCCAATGAGGACGAAGCCCTGTCGCTTTACCAGACCGACAATTTCGACGAGGCGGTTGAGCGGATGCAGGCCGATGCGGGCCTTGCCGCCATCACGCGGTCCGAAAAAGGCTCCGTCGTGATCAGCCCCGAAGGCGCTGTCGCTGTTGCCGCAGAACCGATCGACAAGGTTGTCGACACGACCGGTGCGGGCGACCAGTATGCTGCAGGTTTTCTATTCGGTGTCAGCCGCGGCCTGCCGCTGGAGACCTGTGCAAAGCTCGGCCATATCGCCGCCGCCGAGGTGATTTCGCATTACGGCCCGCGCCCTGAAGTTTCGCTAGCCGAACTCGCCCGCAAGGCCGGCATCGACATCTAGAATGAGGCCGTGCTGCACACAGTTTCATGCGGTGCAGCACGGCTAATTTTTTCTAAACCTGTTTGGGGCTTAGTGGGGCTCACAAAACAAACAGGTGAGTAGATGGGCGTGGCAGATAATCTTGAACGGGAACTGCCGTATCTGCGCCGCTATGCCCGCGCTGTGACAGGAAGCAGCCAGCGCGGCGACGCCATCGTCGAAACGGCGATTTCTTCACTCATTGGCGAACAGGGCCCTGCCGTCGACAGGCTGGGGTTTTTCACAAAACTCGAAGCGGCGATCCGCGATACGCTGCCTGAGGCCGCTTCCGGGGCCGATCCGGCCTCCCGCTCGCGCCGCGCGCTCCTCCTCACCGCCATGGAAGGCTTTCCTGTCTCGGAGACCGCCATCATCCTCGGTTGCGAAACGGACGAAGTCGGCGCGCTCATGGTTGAGGCCGAAGACGAGCTTACCCGCTCGCTCCAGACCAGCGTCTTCGTCATGGAGGACGAGCCGCTTGTCGCCGCCCATATCTCACAGATCGTCAGCGAACTTGGCCATGATGTGGTCGGTCAGGCGGTCACGCGCGACCAGGCGATAGAGCGATGCCGGGCGCTCAAACCAAGCCTCCTTCTGGCAGACGTCCAGCTGGCCGATGGGTCATCGGGCGCTGAAGCTGCAACAATCATTACAGAAGAGCTGGGTATCCCCGTGGTATTCATCACCGCCTATCCGCAGAAATTGCTGATGGGGCGCGATGGTGAGCCGGTTTACCTCATTCCCAAGCCGTTCAGGCCAGACATGGTAAAGGCTGTTGTGAGCCAGGCGCTCATCCAGAATCTGAGAGCCCAATAAAAAAATGGCCGACGAAATCGCCGGCCAGTTGGATGGGTTGTCGAGTTGGAATGCATCCGCCTTCACAAGCCCTATGCACTGCGCCCGCGAACCGTTCCATCTTTCGTTGAGGCCGCTGCATAAACTTCGCCCAGCGCGCAAATCAGTCTAGAGCGCCTTCTTATGAAGTGGCGTGCGCTCGAAGATGACTGGTGTCCTGTGGCCCGGACGCTTTCTCTGGTCGGAGAGAGATGGACGCTGCTTATCCTGCGCGATTGCCTGCTAGGTGAAACACGGTTCGAGGCGTTTGCACGCTCCACGGGCGCGACCCGGCACATTATTGCGGACCGCCTTAAGCGGCTCGTGGCCGCCGGCCTGCTCGAGCAGAAACCCTACCAGCAGCGGCCCGTACGTTTTGACTATATCCTGACCGAGCGCGGCAGAGAGCTCGCGCCCGCACTGGAAACGTTCCGCGACTGGGGCCGGACCCACTTGCCGATCAGGCGGTCAGCCCGGCCAAACGCTACAGAATGAACTTCGACAGGTCCGTGTTGCCTGCAAGGTCGGACAGCTGTGCATCGACATAGTCAGCCGTGATAGTGACGGTCTCACCCTTGCGGTCATTGGCCGTAAAGCTGATCTCGTCCAGCAGGCGTTCCAGAACAGTCTGCAGACGGCGCGCGCCGATATTCTCAACCGTGTCATTCACGCGAACCGCCACATCGGCGAGCGCGTCGATCGCTGCGTCTTCGAACTGTAGGTCGACACCTTCGGCCTGCATGAGTGCCTGGTGCTGGCGGATAAGCGAGGCTTCCGGCTCGACCAGGATGCGGCGCATATCGGCCTTGCTGAGCGGCTTCAGCTCAACCCGGATCGGCAGGCGGCCTTGCAGCTCTGGCAGCATGTCGGACGGCTTTGAAACGTGGAAAGCGCCCGACGCGATGAAGAGAATATGGTCTGTGCGGACCGGCCCGCGCTTGGTCGAGACGGTCGTGCCTTCGATCAGGGGCAGAAGGTCGCGCTGCACGCCCTCGCGGGAGACATCGGCGCCGCTGCGATTGCTACCGGCAGCGACCTTGTCGATCTCATCGAGGAAGACGATGCCATCGGATTCCACGAGGCGGATCGCTTCACGGGTGACGCTTTCCTCATCGATCAGTTTGTCGGCTTCCTCGCCGATCAGAGGCTTGTAGGCATCGCGAACCGTGGTGCGCACGCGCTTGGTACGTCCGCCCATCGCCTTGCCGAGCAGGTCGCCAAGATTGACCATGCCCATGGAGCCACCTGCTCCCGGAATGTCCATCATGGGCATGCCAGTGCCTGTATCCTGCAGCTCGATGTCGATGTCGCGGTCGTCGAGTTCGCCGTCGCGGAGCTTGCGGCGGAAGACTTCACGCGTGGAGTTTTGGGCATCTTCGCCAACGAGGCTGTCGAGCAGACGTTTTTCAGCCGCTTCGCGGGCCTGTTCCTCGACCTGCTTGCGGCGCTGGGCTTTTACCATGCCAACGGCAGATTCAACGAGATCACGGATGATCTGTTCGACATCACGGCCGACATAGCCGACCTCTGTGAACTTGGTCGCCTCAACCTTCAGGAAGGGCGCATTGGCAAGCTTGGCGAGGCGGCGGGACACTTCTGTCTTGCCGACGCCGGTCGGGCCGATCATCAGGATGTTCTTCGGGGTGATTTCCTCGCGCAGGTCATCAGGCGCCTGTTTGCGGCGCCAGCGATTGCGGAGGGCGAGCGCGACGGCGCGTTTTGCATCGCCCTGCCCGACGATATGGCGGTCCAGCTCGGCGACGATTTCCTTGGGGGTCAAGAGATCCATCAGTCTTTCAGGTCCAGTTTCTCGATCGAGAAGTTCGAATTGGTGTACACACAGATGTCGGCAGCAATTTCCATGGCCTGACGGCCGAGCTTCTCGGCATCTGCTTCATAGGGATAAAGTGCTCGGGCGGCCGACAGCGCATAATTGCCGCCGGACCCGACAGCCACGACGTTATGCTCTGGCTCCAGCACATCGCCGGCGCCCGTAATGACCAGCGTCGTATCGCGGTCGGCGACGATCAGCAGGGCTTCCAGCTTCTGAAGGTATTTTTCCGTGCGCCAGTCCTTGGCGAGCTCAACCGCGGCACGCTGCAGCTGGTTCGGAAACCGCTCCAGCTTCTGCTCGAGGCGCTCAAACAGGGTGAAGGCATCGGCCGTTGCGCCCGCGAACCCGGCCAGGATGTCGCCCTTGCCGAGACGGCGCACCTTGCGCGCATTGCCCTTCATGACGGTTTGACCCATCGACACCTGGCCATCGCTCAGAATGACGACGTGGTCTCTCGTGCGCACCGCGAGGATGGTGGTCCCGTGCCAGAGCGCTGAATTCTGTCTGTCTTGATCAGTCACGCCCGGTGATGTGGCGCGGACGGCCCGGCTCTGCAAGAGCCTTGGCGCTTTCTCACGCTGCAGCAGGCTGCCGGTTGCGGCGGACCATCTCGATAAATTTTTCCAGACCGACCGGCGGGCTGAAGAGATAGCCCTGATACTGGTCGCATCCGCGGCGCTTCAGGAACTGCAGCTGGTCATCGGTCTCGACGCCTTCGGCCACGGTTTCCATGCCAAGCGTTTCAGCCATACCAAGGATCATCTCGACGATGGCTGGCGCCTGCTTGTCGCTGTGAAGGTTGGAAATGAAGGCACGGTCAATCTTGAAGACGTCGAATGGCAGTCGCCCAAGCATGGCGAGGTTGGAATGGCCGGTGCCAAAATCGTCAATCGCAAGGCGAACGCCCATCGATTTCAGCGGCCCGACAACATCGCGCAGACGCTCCGGGTCGGTGACGGCAACGCTTTCCGTGATCTCAAGCTGCAGAAGACGCGGCAGCAGGCCCGCCGTGGTCATGGCATCGACCAGCATCGTGCCAAGGTCATCATTCTCGAACTGGCGCGGCGACACGTTCACCGCAACAGAGATGTCGTCATAGCCCATCTCGGCCCACCGGGCCGCGCCTATACAGGCCTTGCGGGTAATCTGTTCGCCGATATCGCCGATGAGTCCGCAGCTTTCAGCCACAGGAATAAAGACGCCGGGCGATACGATGCGGCCGCTATCGAGCTGCCAGCGGGCCAACGCCTCGGCGCCGACGATCCGGCCCGTCGCAAGGTCGACCTTTGGCTGGAAGACAGGGGTGAACGCACTCTGCTCGACGGCAGTGCGGACTTCCGATTCGAGACGTTTGCGGGCCGCTGTCTGGCGGTCGAGCTTTGGCGAGTAGAATTGCAGCTCTGCGCCTTCAGTGCGCTTTGCCTGAACAAGGGCCGTATAGGCGCGTTTGCGAATGTCCTGCGGGTTCTGGCCGTCTTCCGGGATCATGGCGATGCCGGCGAATGCGGTGAAAGTCACCTTTTTGCCGCCAATCGTATAGGGCTCTTTCAGCCGGACGAGCAGAGACTTTGCAATCCGGTTGATCTCATTGCGCGGGCCGACCCTGTCGATCATCACGCCGAAATCATCAGATGCCAGCGCAAAGGCGGGCCAGCGACCATCCGGCAGACTGTAGGCGGCCTGCTGCTCGCTGAGGAAGCTCGTAATCCGGCGCGAGATTGCAGACTGGACCTCAAGCACGAAGGCCGTGTCCTGATGGTCGCCTTCCATCTGCATGGGCTCTGTGTCGATCTGGATGAAGGCGGACGGAAACTCGAAAGAAGAGCGGGAAATGAACTGTGTCAGCTGGCGCGTCAGTTCGGCGCCGTTTCCAAGGCCTGTGCGCTCATCGATATAGGCGGCGCTGACAAGGCGCTCATTCTCACGCTGGAGCTGCTGGATCCTGCGGACCAGCGTGGTGCGAAGACGGCGGAGTTCTGCGAAGAGGACTGTCTTTTCGCGATCAGGAAGGCCCTGCTTCAGGGACGTTCGCGATACGAGGCTTGTGATCTCGCTCGACTGCTGGGCAACAAGCTGGGCAAAGAAATTGGCGAAGAAATACGAGATGATCGTCACCAGAAGGATGACGCCGACAACGACGGGCAAAGACACAACCATGGTGCCCGGCAGGGCCCGCAGCATGACGAGCTCGCCGCGCACATCCCCCGCAGACGCGATTGGATAGCGCCGGCCATTCTCCAGCACCTGCGGCGCTGCCTTGCCCGCGATGAGGTTGCCCTCAAGATCGAAAGCGGCGGCCCTGCCCGGGGAAAGCCGCTCCAGTATGGCGTCTGCATTATTCTCATTGCCGAAAGCAAGTTCGACATAGATGCCATCAGCGACACGCGTCGCAATCCGGTCCGAGCGATCAGACAGGGCGCGTTCTGCAGAAACCAGGAAGAGAATAGAGACAGCACTCGCCGCAACGAATGCAAGCAAAGCGGCGCCAGTCGGTAGAGCGTTCGCGAAACTTGTCCGCGACAAAACCCGTTCGAATGTAGATGTCCTAGTCAGATGCCACCCCCGTGTTCACGCGGCTTCTCTCCTGCGTTAAATGCACACTCGGTGATAAACTTTAGAAATCCGTGAACAAATCTGCAGTAGCCCTTGACGCGAACACAAACTATTTCAGGCAACGATGACCAAGACGCGCACTTCCACGATTACCCGCACGACCCGCGAGACCGATATTACGGTCACGGTGAACCTTGATGGGACCGGCAAGACGAACGTCCAGACCGGCGTTGGTTTCTTCGACCACATGCTGGACTCATTTGCCCGCCACAGCTTCATCGACCTCGACGTGAAGGCGGATGGCGACCTGCACATCGATGCCCACCATACGGTTGAGGATACTGGCATCGTGATCGGCCAGGCCATCAAGGATGCGCTGGGCGATTTCGCGGGTATCACCCGCTTTGGCCACGCCTACATCCCGATGGATGAGACGCTGAGCCGTGCCTCCGTCGACCTCTGCAAACGGCCCTATCTCGTCTGGAAGGTCGATTTCCGGCGCGACAAGATTGGCGATATAGACACCGAACTCTTCAAGGAGTTCTTCCACGCGCTCGCCGGGAATGGCGGCATGTGCCTGCACATCGAGAATCTCTATGGTGAGAATAATCACCACATCGCAGAAAGCTGCTTCAAGGCGGCGGCCCGCGCGCTGCGCATGGCGGTGACGCCTGATGAGCGCCTCGGCGGTAAACCCGCATCGACAAAGGGCAGCCTCTAGGAGAAATAAATGCCCAAACTTGTCGCTATGCCCGTCACGCAAGAACCCAAAACGAAGTAGAAAGGGCCACTATTCTTTCGAACCCAGTATTTGAACTTATCGGCCCGTCCTAACCGCAATCGGTTGCAGTCGCTCTCTAAGCATGAGATCTGCTCGTCAGAATAACCTTGGACTCTGATAGCGGCTCTGGCCCTATCGCCAAGCCCACTGCAGTCCAGCCCATCTAAAACTTCCTCTTTGCGCTCACACCATCCGTATGGAGACTTCTCGGGTAACTTGGACCACAACGTCCAATAGTCGCCCCCATTCCTTACGAACTCTGCTGAGAAGCAGGACGTCACTACTGCGTTGGCCAGTGCCTTTTCGAGGGGCATTCCAGCTTTTTCGCAGAACTCATCAAGCTGGTACGTTGTAGCGACAACCCACGTTTTGCCTTTGCGATTACCTTCAAGCGAGTAATTGGAGCGGGTAAACCAGTTGTTCTCAATAGGATGACGTGTCACGAAAAGTAGCTGAACGTCAGTATTAACATACTGCTTTCTTAATCGTTCTAGCTCCGTATCCGCTATTTCTCCCCATCCCCCAACACGAACTTGCTCAATGCGATCAGAGGATGGCTCTATCTGCAGAGTCTTCGATTGCTTTAGAAATTGCTCAAACCGCTTCTTGCTGAAACCTCGAGGCGGAAGACCCAAATAGACGATCCTGTAGCTTCCCACCATTCTTCACCCCAACACCCCAAATGCTTTGGCGATATGATATCGCCAAAGTTGAGTTAGTCGAGCCTGCCGATAGTAAGTGGTTATTTCCGATAATCGAGCGGCGGTTCGCGGTCGCCGAGCAGTGACTTGTACTCGTAATTCTCACCGCGCTTCTCCTCGAACTCTTCGCGGGCCGCTTCGACGAGGGCCGGGTTCTGGTAAAGCTCGATAGCGGCCGCGGTCAGCGTCTTGGCGGCAAGCTCTGTGCCCTTTTCACCGATGGACATGCCGCTTGCGGCGACAGCCTGCCAGCTATGGGCAGAGGTGCCCGGCACCCAGGTTGCGGTGCGAAGGCCGACAGTTGGCGCCGCAAATGAGACATCGCCCACATCGGTCGAGCCATAGCCGAGCGAGACCTCATAGGGCTGAACTTCCTCCTGCGAGCCAAGCTCATTGCGGGGATTGTCGAAGGTGGAGACGATGTTCTCGGCGAACTGCTGTTCTTCGGCGGTGTAGGTGATGCCGCCAAACTCGCGCAGCTTGCTATCCATCATCTTGGCCAGCGTCTCATTGACGAGCAGCGGATTGTTGCCGTGGATGACTTCCCAATCGACCTCAGTGCCTGTGCCCATGGCGGCGCCGCGCGCTGCATTTTCAAGACGTGCCCAGATCTGCTCGACCCCTGCCGGCTCAGGGTGGCGGACATAATAGAAGACCTCGGCAAAGTCCGGCACCACGTTCGGGGCTTCGCCGCCTGAGGTGATAACGTAGTGCATACGGGCATCCTGCGGGATGTGCTCATGCATCATGTTCGCCATCATGTTCATTGCCTCGACGCCATCGAGCGCAGAGCGGCCGCGCTCTGGTGCGCCTGCTGCGTGAGCGGATTGGCCTGAAAAGCGGAACTTGGCCGAGCGGTTGGCAAGTGTCGTCGATGCGGCCGCCGAGTTGCGGTCAGACGGGTGCCAGTGAAGGGCGATGTCCACGTCATCGAAGAGACCGGCGCGGACCATATAGACCTTGCCGCTGCCACCTTCTTCGGCAGGCGTGCCATAAAGGCGGATCATGCCGGTTGCGTCATTGTCTTCCAGCCAGTGGCGGATCGCGACAGCCGCGGAGACAGACCCCGCCCCGAAAAGGTTATGGCCACAGGCCTGGCCTGCATGCTTGTTCTCGACGGGCTGGCGGACTGGGCTGGCGCTCTGGTTGATGCCCGGCAGCGCGTCCATCTCAGCGAGGATCGCGATGACAGGTTCGCCGGTGCCGTACTCAGCGATGAAGGCAGTTGGAATATCCGCGACGCCTGCCTCAATGGTGAAGCCTTCGGCGGCGAGCTGGTCCTGGAGGAGCTGCGAGGAACGGTTCTCCTGATAGCCCACCTCGGCCCAGTCCCAGAGGCTCATCGCGATTTCAGAGATCATCTCTGAGCGTTGCTCGACCAGCGAGCTTGCCGTTTCAGTCGATGGGTCGGCGGCGGCTGGCAGGGCCAGCGCGGCCGACGCAATACCGGCGGCCAGAAGCGAGGGGATCAGGCGCATGAATTCGTCTCCAATGTGATCTGAGCCGCGACCTTGCGTCAGGCATGCACATCAATCAAGCCAAGCCCACTTTTACTTCGGCTCCGGCCCCGCTAAGAGCGCAGGCGATGACCGACCTCGTTCTCATAGATTATGGCTCTGGCAATCTTCATTCGGCCGAACGCGCGCTGAATGAGGCGGGCAAGTCATGCCCGGGCGGCGCGTCGGTCCGCGTGACCGATGATCCGGAAGCCGTGAGCAAGGCAGACCGGATCGTTCTGCCGGGTGTTGGCCATTTTGCAGATTGCGCGCGGGGGCTGTTTGCCCGCGAGGGTCTTGTCGAGGCTTTGAGCGAAGCGGTGATGCAGCGCGGCGTTCCTTTCCTCGGCATCTGTGTCGGCCTGCAGCTGCTCGCGACGCGCGGGCTGGAAGATGGCGTGACCGCGGGACTGGACTGGATCGCTGGCGATGTCGACCGGATTGAACCCGGGCCCGGCCTCAAGATCCCGCACATGGGCTGGAATGGTCTGGAAATATTACGCCCTCACCCCGTCCTGAGTGACCTTGGCGATGACCCGCATGTCTACTTCACCCACTCCTACAGCTTTCGGGCAAAGGACGCCTCCGATGTGCTGGCGCAGACGGACTATGGCACCCCGCTGACGGCAGTGATCGGCCGAGACAATATGGTCGCCACCCAGTTCCACCCCGAGAAAAGCCAGCGCGTGGGGCTCAAACTTCTCGCCAATTTCCTTCAATGGAGCCCGCAATGACGACCCCTTTCGAGCTCTGGCCTGCCATCGACCTCAAGGACGGCAATTGCGTGCGTCTCCTGCGCGGCGAAATGGATCAGGCGACGACGTTCAACCCGGACCCGGCCGATCAGGCCGCCCGCTTCAAGGCGATGGGGTTTGACCGGCTTCACGTCGTTGACCTCAATGGCGCATTTGCGGGCGATAGCGCCAATGGCGACGCCGTCCGTGCGATCCTGTCTGCTGTGGATGTGCCGGTCCAGCTTGGCGGCGGTATTCGCACACTGGCGCAGATCGAAGTCTGGCTCGATGCCGGTCTTAGCCGCGTCATCCTCGGCACCGCGGCCCTGCGGGACCCGGAGCTGGTGAAGACCGCAGCAAAAGCCTTCGAGAACCAGATCGTCGTCGGCATTGATGCGCGCGATGGCCGCGTTGCCGTCGAAGGCTGGGCCGAAACCTCCGACATGGAAGCCGTTGATCTGGCGCAGCAGTTCGAAGGCTGCGGCGTCGCCGCGCTTGTCGTGACCGATATTTCGCGCGACGGCATGAAGAGCGGCATCAATGTCGACTTCACCGCAAAGATGGCGGATGCGGTGTCCATTCCGGTCATCGCGTCTGGCGGCCTTGCCAGCGTGAAGGACATAACTGACCTCAAATCAGCTGACGGCGATCGCGCCGTAGCGGGCACCATTCTTGGTCGCGCGCTCTATGATGGTGACATCGACCCGGCTGAAGCCATTCAGGCGGCAGGGGCGCGCTAGATGCTGAAATCCCGCATCATCCCGTGCCTCGATGTGAAGGATGGGCGCACCGTGAAGGGCGTCAATTTCGTCGACCTGCGCGATGCGGGCGACCCGGTGGCGCTGGCAAAGGCTTATGACGAGGCGGGCGCAGATGAGCTCTGTTTTCTCGACATCACGGCCAGCCATGAAGGGCGCGGCACAATGCTGGATGTTGTCCGGCGCACGGCGGAGCAATGCTTCATGCCGCTGACGGTTGGCGGCGGCGTGCGGAGCGGTGACGACCTCGTCCAGCTGCTTCGGTCGGGCGCTGACAAGGTGGCGATCAATTCGGCCGCTGTGGCCAATCCGGGCGTGATTTCAGAATGTGCCGCCCGCGCAGGCAGCCAGGCTGTCGTGGTCGCCATTGACGCGCGCCAGACCGGCGACCATTGGGAAATCTTCACCCATGGTGGGCGCAAGCCGACCGGCATTGATGCCGTCGAATTTGCGCGCGAGGCCGAGAAGCGCGGCGCAGGCGAGATCCTGCTCACCTCCATGGACCGTGACGGGACCAAGTCCGGCTATGACATTGCTCTGTTGAAAGCGGTGACCTCAGCGGTAAATCTTCCCGTGATCGCTTCGGGCGGTGCCGGGTCCGCAGCCGACCTGCCCCCAGCAATACTCGAAGGCGGCGCAACTGCCGTGCTCGCCGCCTCGATCTTCCACTTTGGCGAAGTCAGCCTCGATGAGGCGCGCAAAGCCCTTTCAGACGCCGGTGCGCCGGTGCGCCCCCTCTAATGACGACTGGACAAAACGACATGTCGAAGACCGAACTCGGCTCTGCCAAACGCCTGAACGAGCTCGTCGCCCTGCTTTCCAAGACGGTGGATAGCCGGGTCGGGGGCGATATTGAAAAGAGCTATACGGCGCGGCTGATCAAGTCGGGCCCAATCCGCTGCGGCAAGAAGATCGCCGAGGAGGGCGCAGAGGTTGCGCTGGCTATCGCCGCGCAGGGCCGCAAGGAAGTGGCCGCTGAAACGGCTGACCTGCTATTCCACCTGCTGGTGGGCCTGCGCGCAAAAGGCGTTTCGCTGGACATGGTCGCCGATGCGCTGGCAGAGCGCCGGGGTGTGTCCGGCCTCGCTGAAAAAGCGGCCCGCACCAAGAAAGACTAGCGTTTTCTGAGGAATACATAGAACGCACCCTCGCCGCCATGGCGTGGGTGAGCGCCTGCATATCCGGTGATGAGTGCGCGGGCTTCTGGCATTTCCACCCAACGCAGGAAATTGTGGCGAAGAACGCCGCCGCCTGCCTTGCCCTTGCCCGTAATCACAATGACGGCGCGGCTGCCGCGTGCCTGTTCGCGGGCGAGGAAGGCCGGAAGCGCACTCCAGGCTGATGCCTGCGTGTGGCCGTGGAGGTCGAAACGGCCCGAAATGGAAATCTTGCCGCGGCGGACCTGTTTGTCGGCGCTCCGGTCACGAGGTGCGGCTGGGGTGGCTGGACGGTGCAGTGACGGTGTACTGGCGGTGTTTTCAGAGGGTGTTTTGTCGAGGACCGGTCTTGTGATCGCCGGGGCGCGTGGTCGGGGCACGGATTTACTGCCGCCAAGTGGACGCACCGACCGGCGGACCTGTTCCCAGGCTTTCTTTTCATCAGGTTTGAGGGGCCGGTCGCTCATTGGCCCGATTTAGGGGGCCGGAGGGTTCCGGCCAAGGTCGGCATAGGCATCGACGCCTGGAATGCGATCGGCCACCGCGCGCGGGAGCAGCACCCAGAGACGTCCCGGCGCATTCATCGTGCCTGCCCTTTCGCCCGCTTCCTTGCCTGTGCCGAAATAGATGTCGCCGCGGACCGGGCCATTCACGGCGCCGCCTGTATCCTGCGCCACCAGCATGCCGGACCAGTCGCCGCCAAGCCCCGGCGCAGTGGTCTGGATGAACATGGGAACGCCCATGGGGTTATGCTCCCGGTCGATGGCGACGGAGCCAAGCGGGGTCAGCGGGACGCCCATCGCGCCCTTGGGGCCTGTCTCGCCCTCTTCGGGTTCTTCCAGCGTAAAGAAGATGTAGCGCGGATTAGCGTTCATCGCCTGACGCACCTGTTCGGGCGTTGCGCGGTCCATCCAGGCGCGAATGCCCTGCATGGAGGCTTCGCCGCGCGTGATCCAGCCGCGATTGAGAAGCCAGTTGGCAGTCGAGCCAAACCGGTGACCATTATGAGCGGCATAGACCGCCTTCATCGTCGTGCCGTCGGGAAACACAAGTTTCCCCGAACCCTGAATCTGGAGGAAGAAGACATCTGCCGGGTGGGCATAGGCCAGCGGTTCGACACCCGCCTCGGTAATCGCCTTGCGATCAGGATATGGCCGGCGCGTACCGTTTGGCAGGCGCTGAAAGATGCCGACGCCGCTTTCGCGCTCAAGGTCTTGGGGATAAGCGGGGACGGGTTCGGTAAAGGGCGCCTCTGGCGCGGTGCGCGCTTCGTAGACGGGTTCAAAATAGCCAGTGAAGCGGGAATTGCCGTCCGGGGAGTTGATCTCGACCGGGCGGAAAAGCGTCTGCATCACGGTGCGGGCGGAGACTTCATCCTCGACCACTTCGAGGGCGGCGCAGGCCGGGAGCCAGTCCATCGTGCTGCCTGCCCACGGGGCGACAGATGAGATCGGCGCGTCAGCTGCGCCTTCGCGGAAGACAGCGCAGCTTTTGCGTAGCGCCATCACGCCCGGATAGAGCGTTGCTTCCTCCCAGCCCGGCAGGCTGGCAAAGGCGGCTGGCGCAGGCGGTGCCTGACGCACGGCATCCGGGTTGATTTCCTTTTCAGGCGGCCGCTCATCGGGCTGGCGCGAGCGCGGTGTCGGCGCGGGATGCCCCATGGAAACGTCGCGATGCGCCGTGCCATGAGATCGGCTGCTGCCGTCTTCGGAATTCGGAGAGCTCGCACAGGATGCGGTCAGGCAGGCTGCCAGAATAAGGCCAGTCAGTCTCATCATGGCGCAAAGAGTTGCCGGGTTTCGCCGAAATCGACAACCGGAAAGTCTCAGCGCGGCTGAAGGGCGCGTCGCTCGACTATGGCGTGTCGACGTCGTCCAGAAGCCAGTTTGGATCATCCGAAGAGGTGTCCCGCATGAAGGTCCAGAGCTCCTCAGAGGTCCGCGTCATGTCGCCGATGCCGAGCTCAGACTGGAAGCGCACTGTTACGCGGGCCGTGCCGCCAGCGTCGAGATCAGCTGCGTCGATCTCGCTCTGCTTCAGGCGAAGGAGCTGAGGCGCCTCGGCGCCGGTCTTCTCGCGCTCAACGATGGCTGCGTCCCAGGCTTCATAGACATCGGTGTCGAGCCATTGGCCGAGTGTGACGCGGTCACCTTCTGCAAAGGCTTTGACCAGCATCTCATAGGCCGAGCGGGCACCAGACAGGAATTCCTTCGGGTTGAAGCTTGGATCAGCCGAATGGATCGCTTCGAGGCCGCTTGCCGCCGGGCCAGTGAAAGCGGGGCGAAGGCCGGCCGGATTCTCGCGCGGCTGCGTCGCCGGCTTGTTGCCGACGGCAGGTTTCTGATCTCGCGAACGTCCCTCCGGCGGGCCAGCATCACTGCCAAGCGTGGTGTAAAGCCGCCAGCCAACGAAGACGGCAATCGCGGTGAGGAGCAGTAGTTCGATCATCGAAGAGTTCATTTCGTCTCCGTGGAGGGGTCGTATTCGGACTCATATAGTCAGCTTTTGCCCTATGCCACCCGTTGTTGCGCAAGGAAGGGCCGCATGATAGGCGCGAAACCCAGTTTTCGAGAGGATTTCGCTGTAATGTCAGATACGACAGACACCGCTGCACAACCACAACAACAGCCGACCGGCCCGAGCATGCGCGTCCTGAACCAGTACATCAAGGACCTGTCATTCGAGAATCCGGGTGCCCGTGTGAATGAGCAGCCGAATGTCGATCTTGGCATCGATGTCCAGGCGAATGCCCAGAACCGCGAAGAAGGCGTCTATGAAGTCGTCCTGAAACTCAATGCGCGCGCCGGAACCAAGGAAACAGCCCTGTTCCTGGTCGAGCTTGAATATGGCGGCCTGTTCCAGATCCAGAACGCCTCGAGCGCCGATGCAGAAGCCATGCTTCTGATCGAGTGCCCCCGTCTTCTCTTCCCGTTTGCCCGCCGTCTGGTCGCAGACCTCACCCAGGAAGGCGGCTTCCCGGCGCTGCGCATTGATCCGGTCGACTTCACCGCGCTCTACCGCCAGCAGCGTGCCCGCATGCAGCAAGGCACAAATGGCGCACCTGTCGACAATGGCACCGCCGCCCCGGCCGGTGAGCCGGAAAACAAAGAAACCGAAAACTGATCTTGTGAGATCTGCCCAACTGGGACGCGCCGGCTAGCCCTGGTAGCGCGCCCAGATCGGGTTATCGCCCAGAGTCGCCACAAAGGCGGCATGGGCCTCCTGCTCTTCACCGGTGATCGGCGAAGCTAGCGGCTGCGGACGTGTTTTTGCCCGGCGGAAGTTCGCCTCACCGTCGCTTTCATCCCTGTTCGAGAAGTCAAAGGCACGCGCGCGGCCACCGCGAAGCTCCAGATAGACTTCGGCGAGAAGCTGGCTGTCGAGAAGTGCGCCGTGAAGCGTACGCGCTTCGAGGCCGATGCTGTAGCGTTTGCAGAGCGCATCGAGCGAAGCAGGCGCGCCGGGGTGGCGCTTCTTTGCGATTTCCAGCGTATCGACCCAACGCTCCAGCGGGACTTCGGCTCGGCCACAACGCACGAGTTCTGCATTCAGGAAGCCGCGGTCGAACGCTGCATTGTGCGCGACCAGTGTGGAGTCGCCGACAAACTCCAGAAACGCATCGACGATGCGCGGGTCTTCAAAGAAAGGTTTGTCGACCAGCATCTCATCCGTGATGCCGGTAATTTCTACGGTCTTGGCAGACACAGACCGGCGCGGATTAATCCGCTCGTGAAAGGTGCGGCCCGTAGCGACGTGATTGATGAGTTCGACGGCGCCAAGCTCAATGATCCGGTCCTCACCTGACCAGTCGAGACCGGTGGTTTCGGTATCGAAAGCAATCTCACGAAGCGGCTGGCTCATCTCTCTTCCCTGTCCATTTTGGTCAGCAAGTGGATGATTGCGTTTACATGGGTTCGGGCGAAATCGAAACCGAAGGCTGTAGAAATGATGAAGTCGGCGCGGGCCCGCTTTTCCGCATCCGGGACCTGTTTGGCGACGATCTTTTCGAAGTCTGATTCAGACATTTCATTGCGCGCCATAACACGTTCCCGCTGGACTTCTGGCGGCGCGGAAACCACCGCAACATAGTCGCAGCGCTTGTCGCCGCCTGTCTCATAAAGGAGCGGGATATCGAGCACGGCGAGCCCTGCCCCGGACTTCAGCGCTGAGGTGCGAAATTCTATCTGGGTCTGGCCGACGAGCGGGTGGACGATGGCCTCCAGGTCTTTCATCGCATCGGGGTCTTCCATGACGATGTCGCGAAGACGCTGGCGGCTGACCGCGCCATCGACAATCACGCCCGGAAAGCGCTCACCGAGCGGTTCTACGGCAAGGCCGCCCTGCGCATAGATGGAATGGACCGCCGCATCGGCATCATAGACCGGAACACCGCCATCCGCGAACATGGCGGCGGTGGCGCTCTTGCCCATGCCGATAGAGCCGGTCAGTCCGAGGATGATCATGCGTTCTGCTCCAGCGATGTACGGCAAGCGGTGAGGGCGACTTCGATATCCGGGCGTACGCCGTCGAACCAGATGGAGAAGCTTTCCGCCGCCTGGCAGACCAGCATGCCGAGGCCGTCTTCGGTCTTCCAGCCTTGCACCTTGGCGTGGGCAAGCTGAGCTTCTGCAGGGGCGCCATAGCTCATATCGTAAAATAGCCGGCCCTCGCCTGCGGGTAGCGGTATATGGGCACCGCCATGCCCGGCGCTGGTCGTATTGATAACGAGGTCGGCGCGTTCAGCATGATCAGACAGGGCATCAAGCGGGCCTGAGAGATGTGGACGTGAGCAGCATTCGGTGAGGATCTGCTCGGCTTTCTCGACTGTCCGATTGAGCAGGATGATATCTGCCCCTGCCCTGTCGAGCGCGAAGAGACCGGCCCGGGCCGCGCCGCCTGCGCCAAGCATAAGGACCGTCTTGCCCGTAAATTCCGAGAGGCCGAGCCGGCCGAGCGCGGCGATGAGGCCCGGCGCGTCCGTATTGTCAGCGCGCCAGCCACCTGGTGGCAGCCGGGACAGCGTGTTCGCCGCGCCAATCGCATCTACCGCAGCAGATTTTTCCGACGCCTTGGGCAGTACCGCCTGCTTGTGCGGCAGGGTAACGTTGAGGCCCAGAAATTCCTGATATTCGAAATCATCAAGCGCGGCAGCGGTTTCACCTGCCGGAACGCGGATCGACTCGTAGGAGGCGTCGAGGCCGAGCGCGTCGATCCACGTCATGTGGATAAGCGGCGAGAGCGAGTGGCCGACCGGGTCGCCAATGACTGCGAGGCGTCTCATGACTGCAGCACACCGCGTGTGCGGAGGTAATCAAGGAGCGGCAGAAGCGGCAGGCCGAGGATGGTGAAATAATCTCCCTCGATCCGTGTGAAGAGCTGCGCGCCGAGATCTTCGAGCATGTAGGCGCCAACCGTTTTCAGAAGGCCCTCCCCGCTCTTGTCAAGATAGGATGCGATGAAGTCTTCACTGAGCGGGCGGACGGTCAGTTTGGGTGCCGCAAGATGGCGCCAGACCGGTTCGCCATTTTCGGCAATTACGATCGCCGTCTCCAGCCGGTGTGTCTTGCCGGAGAATTTGCGCAGGTGATTGCCCGCGTCCGCCATGTCTTTTGGCTTGTCGATCGGCTCGCCGTCGAGGTTCAGCATCTGGTCGCCGCCAATGACGAGGCCGGGCCGGCGCTGGGAGATTTTGATCGCTTTCAGTTCCGCAAGCTGCATTGCCTGGTCGGCAACGCGCATGCCCTTGGCGCGGAAGGTCGCCTTTGCCGCGTCTTCATCGACATTCGGGCGGACAGCTTCTGCCTCGACGCCAGCATTGGCGAGGAGACGCCGGCGGCTTTCGCTGCCGGAAGCGAGAATAACGGACGGCGCGCTCATTCCTGGTCGTGCCTCTGATTGAGCTTGTTTAGGATGGCGGCAGCGGTTTCTTCCACACTGCGGCGGGAAACATCGATCACGGCCCATTTGCGGCGCTGAAACAGGCGGCTCGCCTCCGTCACTTCGGCGCGCACGGCTTCCTCGTCGGTATAGTCGGTGATCGAGTTTTCATTGAGGGCCATTAGACGCTGACTGCGGATCTGGACGAGGCGCTCCACCCCAATCTTGAGGCCGATCACCATCGGGCCGGTCTTGGGGTCAATTTCATCGAGCACGGGCGGCATCGGCATGCCGGGCACGAGCGGAATATTGCCCGCCTTCACGCCCCGGTTGGCAAGATACACACAGGTTGGCGTCTTCGATGTCCGGCTGACACCCAGAAGGATGACGTCAGCGGCGAGAAGCCCCTGCAAATTCTGGCCATCATCATGGGCCAGCGCGAAGTTGATCGCCTCGATCCGCTCAAAATATTCGGCATTGAGCGCGTGCTGGCCGGCGACACGGTCACTCGCGGTCACGCCAAGGTGACGGCTGAGCATGTGGATGGACGGATCGAGCACGGCGAGTGTCGGGATGTGGCGCGCGCGGCAGAACTGTTCCAGCTTGAGGCGCAAATCCTCATCCGAAATGGTAAACCAGACAACGCCCGGCGCAGCCTCGATCTCTCGCATCACACGTTCGAGCTGGCGTTCGGAGCGAACCAAGTAATAATTGTGTTCGAGCGGCGTGACGTTTTCGAACTGCGCGGCCGCCGCGCGCATCACTGCGTTCAATGTCTCACCCGTCGAATCCGACACAAGATGGACATTGAAGAATATACTCGGGCGCATTGCGGCTCCGCTGATTGATGAACGGCCGGACCCTGCCGTGTCTTGAAAGAATCGACAACCCCTGTGGAGGAGCTGTGGATAGAGATTCCAGCCCGGCGGCTTTCACCACATTTCCACATTCGGCAAACGCCCACAGGCAGGATTCACGAGCTGTTCTTTGGGCGTGAATGATCCAAATGGTTAACACTAAATTAATGGCGATTCCAAAAGGTTGACGAAAGGTTAACGCTGAACGCCTCCTATGGACAGTCTGTGGAATTACTGGTGACAAAGCCGCCTGGGACTGATTGTCCACCGTATCCAGCGCTTAGTAATGATAAGAGCGCATTTTCATGCTGAAGGAAGAAGAGGACCAGATGGCCCCCGTCCCGGAAAAACCGCTACTGAACGTGCTTAATGGCAAGCGTCAGGACCCTGTCCCCCTCTGGATGATGAGACAGGCTGGCAGGCACCTGCCTGAATATATGGAGCTGCGCGGACGGGCGAAGAACTTCCTGGATTTCTGCTACACGCCTTCGCTGGCTGTGGAAGCGACGCTTCAGCCGATTGAGCGCTATGGCATGGACGGTGCGATCTTGTTCGCAGACATCCTGCTGATCCTCGATGCCCTCGGTAGAGGTGTGCGGTTCGAGAAAGGTGTCGGCCCTATCGTGGAAGCGGTGGAAACTGGCGGCAGGCTGAACGAGGTCCCGGTCCAGACGGTCGTTGAGCGGCTGTCGCCTGTCTATGAGACCGTCTCTCGCGTGAAGTCACGTCTACCAGCCGAAACCACGCTGATCGGCTTTGCAGGTGCACCCTGGACGGTGGCGCTCTATGCCATCGAAGGACGCGGCGGGACGGACAAGTCCACAGCTCGTCTCTGGGCTCACCAGCATCCAGCTGAGCTGGATCTCCTTCTGGATGATCTGGTTGAGGCAACAGCGCATTATATGGCCGCGCAGGCAGAAGCTGGCGCTGAAGCCCTCATGATGTTCGACTCGTGGGCTGAGGGGCTTCCAAACGATATTTTCGAGCAGATCATCATTCGTCCGAATCAGAAGCTGGTGAAGCGTCTGCGTGAGCTTGGTGTGACGGTGCCACTTATCGGCTTTCCACGCGGGGCTGGCGTCCAGCTCCCGGCATTCGCAGAGCAGACAGGTGTGAGCGCTGTCGGTCTCGACACGGCCGCCCTGCCCTCCTTTGTGAGCCGCGAGCTTCCCTCGGGCATGCCGGTGCAAGGCCATCTCGACCCGCTTCTCCTGATGACGGGCGGCGATGCAATGGAACGGCGGATCATAGAGCTGCTCGAGGCCTACAAGGATCGCCCGCATATCTTCAATCTGGGGCACGGCGTGCTGCCGCAGACACCCATTCCGAATGTGGAGCGCGCCGTGCGTACGGTTCGCGAATGGAAGGCAAGTTAGACAGTATACGGATCAATAATGCTTTATCTTTGGGTCAAGTCGTTTCACCTCATCTTCGTCATCGCCTGGATGGCCGGGTTGCTCATCCTGCCGCGCTACAAGCTGCACCAGCTGACGTCGAAGCCGGGTGAGCCGCTGTTTGAGACGATGAAGTCTGCGTCGGCAAAGCTGCGCAAGATCATCCTGACGCCGAGCATCATTCTGGTCTGGGTGCTGGGGATCAGCCTCATCGTGATCAATCCGGCGATCATGTCGGGCGGATGGCTGCACGCGAAGCTTCTGCTCGTCCTCCTCCTGTCCGGTCTGCACGGCTACTTCGTTGCGATGGGCAAAAAGATCGATCGCGGCGAGGATGTGCCGGCGAAAAGACTGAAGATGCTGAACGAAGTGCCGTTCATTCTTCTCATCATCATCGTTATCCTGGTGATCGTGAAACCGTTCTGACGTGCTGGAAATCTCTTGACCTGCCGGGGAATTTGATCACATAAGCGGCCGGAAGAGGCCGCCATTCCTTGGCAGGCCGTGCTTTCCCAAGTCAATCTATCGGTCGCGCATCTCCTCCCAGCGCACCTGCCACATCCAGAAGATTTCATGTCAGACACCGAAACGCCCCTCGACCCGCAAGCGGTCTCCGGTTCAGAAGCGCCGAGCCACGTCTATCTGCGCGACCTGAAGGCCAAGAGCCCGACCCAGCTGCTCGCTTATGCAGAGAGCCTTGAAGTCGAGAACGCGTCTTCACTCCGCACGCAGGACATGCTGTTTGCGATCCTTCGTGAGCTTGCGGAACGTGACATCGTCATTATCGGTCAAGGCGTTCTGGAAGTGCTCGTCGATGGCTTTGGTTTCCTCCGGTCGCCTGAATCCAACTACCTGCCGGGCCCGGACGACATCTATGTCAGCCCGAAAGTCATCAAGCAGGCCGGCCTCAAGACCGGTGATACGGTTGATGGCCCCATCAACGAGCCGGGCGAAGGCGAGCGGTATTTTGCGCTGAATAGCGTTAACTCGATCAATTTCGAGGATCCGGAGAAGGCGCGCCAGAAAGTCCACTTCGACAACCTGGTCCCGCTCTATCCAGAAGAGCGTCTCCACATGGAGAGCCAGGATCCGACGAAGAAAGACCGGTCCGGCCGGGTTATCGACATCGTGTCGCCAATCGGTAAGGGCCAGCGCGCGCTGATCGTTGCGCCGCCTCGTACCGGTAAGACGGTCCTGCTGCAGAACATCGCAGCGTCGATCGAGGAAAATCACCCCGAATGCTATCTCATCGTGCTTCTGATCGATGAGCGTCCGGAAGAAGTCACCGACATGAAGCGCTCCGTGAAGGGTGAGGTTATTTCCTCGACCTTCGATGAGCCTGCGACACGTCACGTATCTGTCGCCGAAATGGTCATCGAGAAGGCAAAGCGCCTCGCTGAGCACGGCCGCGATGTTGTCATCCTGCTCGACTCGATCACGCGTCTTGGCCGCGCTTACAACACGACCGTTCCAAGCTCCGGCAAGGTTCTGACCGGCGGTGTGGACGCGAACGCGCTGCAGCGCCCGAAGCGTTTCTTCGGCGCCGCGCGGAATATCGAGAATGGCGGCTCGCTGACCATTATCGCAACGGCGCTGATCGACACCGGCTCGCGTATGGACGAAGTCATCTTCGAAGAGTTCAAGGGTACCGGTAACTCGGAAATCGTGCTCGATCGCAAGATCGCAGACAAGCGCACCTTCCCGGCCATCGATATAATGAAGTCCGGCACGCGTAAGGAAGAGCTCATCACGCCGAAGGAACAGCTGCAGAAGATCTATATCCTCCGCCGCATCCTAAACCCGATGGGTACGTCCGATGCGGTCGACTTCCTGCTCGACAAGCTGCGTCAGACCAAGACGAATGACGAATTCTTCGAGGCAATGAAGAACTAGGCATGGCCGTGCAGCGCGATACGATCTGCGCGCTTGCCTCTGGTCCGCCGCCTTCGGCAATCGCTATTGTGAGGATCAGCGGACCCATGGTCCGCGAGATATGCAGGAGCGTGTTTGAAGCCGGCCTCCCTGCCCCGCGGCGGAGCGTGTTTGGCCGCTTTCTCGATGTGTCACGTGAAACAATCGATGAAGGGCTCGGCGTGTTCATGCCGGGCCCGCATTCGTATACCGGCGAGGACACAGCAGAACTTTACCTGCATGGTGGCGCGGCTGTTATCGATCACGCCCTCGATACGCTTTGCGCTTTTGATAATGTACGACTTGCTGAACCCGGAGAGTTTACGCGCCGTGCTTTCGAGAATGGGCGGCTCGATCTGGTTGAGGCCGAAGGGGTCGCAGACCTGATCGACGCGGAAACGCGTGCGCAGAAGTCCCTTGCATTAGACCAGCTGGGTGGATGCCTTTCGCAGGTCTATGAGGGTTGGCGCGCGGGGCTTCTTGAAGCCATGGCACTTCTTGAGGCGAGCATCGACTTTCCCGATGAAGAGGACGCGCCGGGCGAAAGTACGGGGCCAGTGGCGGGGCTTCTGGGGCGTCTAGCCGGCGAACTCGAGACCGCAATCGACGATGACGAGGTTGGCGAACGCATCCGCGACGGCTTTCGGGTGGCGATCATCGGCCCGCCAAATGCGGGCAAGTCATCCATTCTGAATCGTCTCGCCAGAAGAGAGGCGGCGATTGTTTCTGATATTCCAGGCACGACCCGCGATGTCGTCGAAGTTCGCCTGAAGATTGCCGGTCAGGTCGTTTGGCTCGCAGATACAGCTGGCCTCCGGGAAGCTGATGATGCCATCGAGGCAGAAGGTGTGCGCCGCGCTCTGGAGCGGGCCAAGGCGGCAGATTTGCGAATTCAGGTCCGCTCTCCTGACACGTCATCCTCTTTTGAAAGCGCCGACCCTGAGGACATCTGCGTCTATAACAAGGCGGATATCGAGAAGAGCGAGCATGGTGCGGAGATCATTGTTCTATCGGCGGAGACGGGCGGTGGGTTTTCCGCGCTTGAAGAGGCGCTCGGTGAAAGGATCACGAAGCTCTCTTCTTCAAGAACGGCGCCGCTCATCACCAGACGACGTCATCGGGACGCACTCTCGACTGCTCTGTTTCACGTGAAACAAGCGAGAGCGGATCTGGAGCGCGGGTTTGGCGCCGAAATTGTTTCGGAAGATGTGCGCCTAGCGGCGCAGAAGCTTGGCGCATTGGTCGGCCGGATCGACGTTGAAGATATTCTTGGAGAAGTTTTCTCCAGCTTCTGTATCGGCAAATGACTCATCCCCCTGTGTTCGGGGGTGAAGATGCGCTATAGCCGCCCATATTCACAGAAATTACCAGAACCAGGGTGCGAGGAGTTATGGCCTCAGCAAATGATTTCGATGTCATCGTCGTTGGCGGCGGACACGCCGGTTGCGAAGCCGCAGCTGCATCGGCGCGGCTTGGTGCGCGCACGGCGCTGATAACCCACAAGCGCGCAACGATTGGCGAGATGTCATGTAATCCCGCGATTGGTGGCCTTGGAAAAGGACATCTGGTTCGGGAAATCGATGCTCTCGATGGGCTTATGGGCCGGATCGCTGACAAGGCGGGTATTCAGTATCGTCTGCTGAACCGGTCAAAAGGCCCTGCCGTCTGGGGCCCGCGCGCGCAGATGGACCGGAAGCTGTACCGCGAAGCGATGCAGGCCGAGCTGGTTGACTATCCCAATCTAACGATTGTCGAAGACGGCGTCGAAGACCTGACGACTGAAGACGGCTGTGTGACGGGCGTAATTGGGCTTTCGGGCGATAGCTGGAGTGCGGCCGCCGTTGTCATCACGACCGGGACCTTCCTGAAAGGCGTTATCCATCGCGGTGAAGAACGTATTCAGGCTGGCCGTGCCGGTGAAGCACCCGCAATCGGGCTTTCGGACCGTCTTTACGCGCTCGAGTTGCCGATGGGCCGGCTCAAAACGGGCACCCCTGCCCGGCTGGATGGAAAGACGATCGACTGGGATCGCCTAGAGACCCAGCCGGCCGACGACGAGCCTGTGCCCTTCTCTTTCATGAATTCGCGTGTCGATGTGCCTCAAATCGCTTGTGGCATTACGTATACGAGTGCACGTACGCATGAAATTATTGCGGAAAACCTCAACAAATCGGCTGTCTATTCAGGCGCGATCGCGGGCAAAGGGCCGCGCTATTGTCCATCCATCGAGGACAAGGTTCACCGCTTTGCCGATAAGGACCGTCACCAGATTTTCCTGGAGCCGGAAGGGCTGGACGACGATACGGTTTATCCGAACGGGATATCGACCTCGCTCCCGACCGATGTGCAGGAAGCTTTTATCCGAACGATTGAAGGTCTGGAGAATGTCCGCATTATTCAGCCGGGCTATGCGATTGAATACGACTATGTCGACCCGCGCGCGCTTTATCGCAGTCTGGAAGTGAAGGCGCTGAGCGGCCTTTATCTCGCTGGTCAGATCAATGGCACGACGGGTTACGAAGAAGCTGGCGCCCAAGGTCTCGTGGCTGGCATGAATGCGGCGCGACGCGCCTTCGGCGAAGATGCTGTGCATTTTGACCGTGCCGAAGCCTATATTGGTGTCCTCGTGGATGACCTGACGACGCGCGGCGTGACGGAACCGTACCGGATGTTTACATCCCGCGCCGAATATCGTCTGGCGCTCCGCTCAGATAATGCCGACCAGCGCCTCACGCAGAAGGGTATCGAAATCGGACTTGTCTCTGGGTCTAGAAAAGAGATGTTTCACGTGAAACATCGCGCCCTGGAATCTGGCCGTTCCTTGCTGAAATCGATTACTTTGACACCAAATGAGGCCGCTCAGCACGGCTGGAAGGTCAATCAGGACGGTCAGAAGCGTCGAGTCTGGGATTATCTGGCGTACCCAGATATCTCCATGGCGGATATTGAAACAGTGTTCGATGAAGTGTCCGCGTTGGATCCAGCCACAAAGACCCAGCTAAGCATCGAAGCTCTTTATGCCGGGTATATCGAGCGGCAGCAGGCAGATGTAGACGCCCTGCGCCGGGACGAGACTTTGGACATACCTGCACGTTTTGACTACTCGGCTGTGGGTGGCCTCTCAAACGAGGTTCGCGGTAAGTTGGAAGCTGTCCGCCCCTCTACAATCGGCCAGGCGTCGAGGATTGAAGGCGTTACACCGGGGGCATTGGTTGCCCTGCTCGCTGCGGTGAAGCGCAGCCAGAAGCTGCGTGCGGTAAGCTAATGCAGCGTGCGATAGAGACGGCGCTCACCGACGCCGGGGTTTCACGTGAAACATTGCCGCTTCTGGAAGGTTATGTCCGGCTTCTGGACGACTGGCGCCAGCGTATGAACCTTATCGGTCCACGCGAAATGGACACGATATGGGAGCGCCACGTCCTGGACAGCGCGCAAATGGCGGGCCTAACAACCGCAGAAAGCCGCATCGTTGATATCGGCTCAGGCGCCGGTTTTCCGGGTCTCGTGCTCGCTTGCGAGGCAAAAACCCGCGGCGGCGACGTCACGATGGTGGAAACGACCGGAAAAAAGTGTGCATTTCTTCAGGCTGTGATTTCCGAACTCAGTCTGCCCGCCAAGGTCGTCCAGTCGCGCATCGAAAACGCGAAGGCAGAACGCGTTGATTTTATTACGGCAAGGGCGCTGGCCCCGTTGCCGAAGCTGCTTGGCTATGCGAATCCGTGGATGTCCAAGGGTGCGACCGCCCTCTTTTTCAAAGGTGAGCGCTGGCAGGAAGAATTGACGGATGCCTCGGATTACTGGACGTTGAGACATGAAGCGATCCCTAGTCGTACGAGCGAACGGGGGGTCATACTCAAGATCGAGGAGGCGCATCGTGTCTAAGACTGGCACCCGGATCCTGGCAATCGCAAACCAGAAGGGCGGCGTTGGCAAGACGACCACGTCGATCAACCTTGGCACGGCGCTGGCGGCCGTCGGGCGGCGCGTGCTTGTGGTGGACTTCGATGCGCAAGGGAATGCCTCGACCGGACTCGGCATCAGCCGCGCCGATCGCAAGCTGACCAGCTATGATGTTGTCGTCGATGAGATCCCGCTTGAAGAAGCGATCCTGCCAACGCTTGTGCCGCGTCTGGAGATCGTGCCGGGCGATGAGAACCTCTCTGGTGTAGAAACAGAGCTCGCTGACAAGGCGCGCCGTTCATACCGGCTGCGCGATGCCATTCGTACGCACGTGGAAAAGTATGCGTTAGACGAAGACAAGCGCTACGATTTTATCCTGATCGATTGCCCGCCTTCGCTTTCATCACTCACCATAAATGCGATGACCGCGGCCGATGCGCTGCTCGTGCCGCTGCAGTGTGAGTTCCTGGCGCTGGAAGGTCTCAGCCAGCTTCTGCGGACCGTCGAAGTCGTGCGGTCGGGCCTCAATCCTGATCTCGAAATCCAGGGCATCGTGCTGACCATGTATGACCGCCGCAACAATCTGTCTGATCAGGTGGCGGACGAAGTGCGTGAGGTGCTTGGCTCAAAGGTCTATAAGACGGTTATCCCGCGCAACGTACGTTTGTCCGAGGCGCCGAGCTTTGGCAAACCCGCCCTGCTCTATGATTATCGTTGCCCGGGCAGCGAGGCCTATATCCGTCTGGCGTCCGAAGTTCTCCAGCGTGAGCGCGCGCGTGCGATGGAGCCGGCCTGATGAGCGGTGATTCAAAGCAGAAGCCAAGCCGTCTTGGGCGGGGCCTCTCCGCCTTGATTGGCGAGGTTGAGGGTGTCTCCTCATCTTCGGCTGGAGAGGAGCGGGGCCCTGAGGCCAAGACGGACGCCTCCACGCTGGCGATCAGTGATATCCGGCCAAACCCGCAGCAGCCGCGGCGCTATTTCGCTGAGGCGGATTTGAACGAGCTATCGGAATCAATCCGCGCCAAGGGTGTCCTTCAGGCTATTCTTGTCCGACCAGACCCGAAAACGGCTGGAAAGTATCAGATTGTCGCTGGTGAACGTCGCTGGCGCGCGGCCAAACAGGCAGGCCTGACCGAAATCCCGGCCACGATCCGCCAGATGGATGAGCTTGAACTGCTCGAAATTGGCATCATCGAGAATGTCCAGCGCACAGATCTCAATCCGATTGAAGAAGCAGAAGCTTATGGCGCCCTGATGAAGCGGTTTGGGCGCACGCAGGAAGGCCTCGCTGAAAGCGTCGGGAAAAGCCGCGCGCATATCGCTAACACGTTGAGATTACTGAACTTATCGGAAGTTGCGCGCGAGCATCTTCGCGAAGGCCGTATCTCTGCAGGCCACGCCCGCGCGGCGCTTGGTGCGCCGGACCCGGACGCGGTAATCGCCATGGCCGTGAACAAGGGCCTCAGCGTGCGTGAGGTCGAGAAGCTCTCTCGCTCGGCAAAGGATGATGGTGGCCTCGAAGCTGTTGCGGGCCGCGTTCGCCAGGCGGAAAAGGACGTCGACACCGAAGCGCTCGAAGCTGATCTGGCGCGCGCCCTTGGGCTGAGCGTCGATATTCGCCACAAGGGCGATAAAGGCGAAATGCGTATTAAATACAGTGACTTGGAGCAGCTGGACGACCTCTGTCGCCGTCTGACAGCCAAGCGCTCAGCGGGCTGATCGCACCGAGGCTGATTTCACGATATTAAGCAGCAGGAGCCGTAGCGCCGGATCGGCGGCGGCTGCGGATGTTTTCGCCTGAATCTCAAGATCGTGAATGGCAGCCAGCAGGCGCGTCAGCGACGCTGACGTCCAGAGATCAAGGCGCGCGCGGAAAGCGGGCCATTCTGAGCCCCAGACGGGTGGGCGTAGGCGTCGCCCGATATCACCGCCGGTTCCCATAAGTCCCCTCGCCTGCATCAGGCGCCGGATTTCCATCTCTAGGATGCGAAGCACGCTGATCGTGCTGGTGCCGCTTTCGATGACCCGGTCATATTCGGCCTGACAGCGCGCTGCGTCACCATCCAGCGCGGCATTTGCGAGATCGCGAGCACTGTCATCGGCGTCGGTGCGACAAACAGCGCGAACATCTGCAACGGATATGGGGCGACCGAGGCCGCGGCCGTAAAGAGAGAGCTTTTCACTTTCCTGATTGGCCAGTCCTCGATGGCCGGGAAGCAGGCTTACAAAGTCGTCGAGCGCGTCAGTCTCAATCTGGACGTCGAGCGCAGCAAGCTTTTCCTCCACGAGCGACTTCAAGGAATCGGCCGTATCGGCATAGACCTGAATGGCGGCGGCTGTGCTCGACTGCTCGATCGTGGCGCGAAGCTTCGACCGCTTGTTCAGGCTACCATTGAGAACCAGAAGGCGGTTTGCGAAGCCGCTACCCATCTGGTCAGCGCGCTCAATCAGGTCCAGCACGGGCTTGGCAATCTTCTCGCCAGAGGTGCGTATGCGAACGATCTCAATATCGCCGAGGAGTGATCCGATTTCGACCTTGTCGGAAAGTAGATGGGGCTCACGGCGGATATCATCATCGTCGAGGACGACCTGCCGCGCATTGCCGGCAGCCTTGCTCCAGCTCGCGGTGATCTGATCGGCGAGATCATTCACCACGCCTTCATCATCCCCGAAAACGAGGGCGCACCAAGGGCTGTTTTCTGAACTCTTGAACCGGCTGGAAACCTGACCGCTTTTAAGGATCATTGGGCCGCTTCAAGCTGCAGACGAAGGTCGTCTACAATCTTGCGGGCCAGGTCGCGCATGCCGCGCGCAGAGGATTCGGTCTGCGCGGCCACGTCACCGAAAGGCGACTGTGTGGCCGAGATCGGAATCTGCACCTGGGCGTCTCCATTAAAGGCCTGCCCGCCTTCCGTTGTGAGCGTGAACGCCGCATCGCCTTCGAGGAAAGACCGCGACACGCTGCCATCATTCAGCAGGGTGATACGCTCAAGCTCTTCCTCGAGCGTGACTTTCAGATTTGCTGGTCCGTTCAGCCCGGGAAGGCCAATCGCAAGCTCTTTCAGAAGTTCGCGGCGAAGAAGGTAGCCCGACCGGCCATCAATCTCATCGACGCGGATCATCCCTTCGCCAGCCTGATTGAAGGAAGCGTCGGCATAGAGCGGGCGAAAACCACAGCCAGCCAGCATCAGGGCGGCAAAGGAAGCGAGGAGCAAATTCTTCATGACGCCACGATATTCACGATACGGCCGGGAACCACAATGATTTTCTTGACCTCGACGCCGTCGAGGAAGCTCGCAAGCTCAGGAAGCTGGAGAGCCTGTTGCTCGATCTCGTCCTTGCTGGCATCGCGCGCAACCTGGATTTCCGCACGGCGCTTGCCATTGACCTGAATGGGAAGCGTGATCGTGTTTTCGACCATGAGCTCCGGGTCGGACACCGGCCAGGCAGCGTCGGAAATGAAACCTTCTTCCCCAAGCACGCTCCAGCACTCCTCAGCGAGGTGAGGCATGAACGGCGTCAGGCAGATTGCCAGCATGCGCGCGCTTTCATGGCGCGATGCAGACGTCTCGTCGTCGGCGCCTTCTGCCTTCTTGAGCGTGTTCACCCAGTCATGGCAAAGCGCGATCGCTGCGTTCAGCCTGAATTCGGAGATGGCCTTGTTGATCTCGGCGGCTGCGCGGTGTGAGAAGCGCAAGAGCGGCGTTGGCTCAGCTTTGCCTGACGGCCTTTCTGCGCCATCAAGGCCAGCAAAGATCGACCAGACGCGCTGGACAAAGCGGGCTGCGCCCTCGGCGCCGGCCTGCGACCACTCAACATCTCGTTCAGGCGGACTATCTGACAGCACAAACCAGCGGGCAACATCCGCACCAAACGAGACGATAATCTGGTCCGGATCGACCACATTCTTGCGGGACTTCGACATCTTCTCGACGGGGCCTGCCGTCACTGACAGATCCGTGCCCCGCACAAACAGGCCGCCATCCCGGCGTTCAATATCCGCCGGCTCGACCCATTTGCCCTCACTGTTCTTGTAGGTCTCATGCGTGACCATGCCCTGGGTGAAGAGGCCGAGGAATGGCTCGCCCTTCGGCAGATCCAGCTCCCCAACATCGCGCAGCGCGCGTGAAATGAAGCGGGCATAGAGAAGGTGCAGCACGGCGTGCTCGACACCGCCGATATACTGATCAACCGGCATCCAGTAGGCGCGTTCGGCCTTGTCCTTGATCCCTGCAAAACGTGCGAAATACCAGGACGAGTCGACAAAAGTATCGAGCGTATCTGTTTCCCGCGTGCCTTCGCCGCCGCATTTCGGACAGCTTGTTTTCTTCCAGGTCGGATGGTGCGCGAGCGGATTGCCCGGCTTGTCGAAGCTCACATCCTCTGGAAGCGTGACCGGCAGATCGGCGTCAGGCACCGGAACGGCGCCGCAGCTCTCACAGTGGATGATCGGGATCGGACAGCCCCAATAGCGCTGACGCGACACACCCCAGTCGCGAAGACGGTAGTTGATCGTTCCTTCACCCAGACCGAGCGTTTCCAGCTTCTCGATCGCGGCGGAGATTGCCGCTTCGGTCGCGAGACCGTCGAGGAAGTCGGAATTATAGATCGTGCCAGGGCCGGTGTAGGCGGTGTCGGTGATCTCGTGATCGTCCGCGCTGGTGTCCGGTGGCAGGACCACAGGCTGAACCGGCAGATCGTATTTGCGCGCAAAATCGAGGTCACGCTGGTCGCCGGCCGGGGAGCCAAAGATGGCGCCGGTGCCATAACCAGACAGGACAAAGTTCGCCGTCCAGACAGGAATTGTCCAGCTTGGATCAAACGGATGCTGAACGCGGAGTCCAAGATCAACACCCAGCTTTGGCGCTTTCTCGATAGCCTCTTCAGACGTGCCGATTTTTGCGGCTTCTGTAATGAAGTCGCGGATGTCGGGGCGGTCTTCCGCGAGTGCACGCGTGATTGGATGGTCTGGTGCCAGCGCTATGAAACTCGCGCCGTACAGCGTATCGGGACGGGTCGTGTAGACCTCGATATGCTTTCCGAACTCTGCGGGTTGCTCACCGTCGATCACCCAGCGGACAGTGGCGCCCTTGGATTTACCAATCCAGTTGGCCTGCATCAGGCGGACCTTGTCCGGCCAGTTCTCCAGCCCGTCCAGACCTTCCAGAAGCTGGTCTGCATAGGCGGTGATGCGGAAGAACCACTGCGTCAGTTCACGCTGTTCGACCGGCGCGCCAGTGCGCCAGCCCTTGCCATCGATGACCTGCTCATTTGCAAGCACCGTATTGTCGACAGGGTCCCAGTTGACCTTGCTGGCCTTGCGATAGGCGAGACCGGCCTCGAGAAGTTTGAGGAACAGGCGCTGCTGCTCGCCATAATAGTCGGTGTCGCAGGTCGCGAATTCGCGGCTCCAGTCGAGGGTCAGGCCAAGCTTTTCCAGCTGGGCGCGCATGGTCGCGATATTCTGATAGGTCCATTCACCGGGATGAACATTGCGCTCGATCGCGGCATTCTCTGCCGGCAGGCCGAACGCGTCCCAGCCCATAGGGTGAAGCACATTGTGGCCGAGCGCGCGGCGGTGACGCGCGACGACGTCGCCCATCGCATAGTTGCGCACATGCCCCATGTGGAGTTTGCCCGATGGATATGGAAACATTTCAAGGACGTAGGACTTGTCCTGTCCTTTCGCCTCATCCGGCGTTTTTGTTTTGAATATACCGGCATCCGCCCAGGCTTTACGCCACTTGGCTTCCGCGGTTTGCGGATCATAGCGAGACGTCACGGCGTCCCTCCTGCAATTCGGTGAGCTGGCTTTTTACGCGCCTAGCTGAGTTCTGAAGATTTGAGAACGCGTGCCCGGGTCAGGATTGCATTCTCGAGCTGGATCCCGGTGGAGACATCGACGGGCGCGTCAGTCCACTGGCCGTTTTCCTGAATCTGACGGAAGACGGAAACTTTCACACCGTCGGCCCGTAGTCGCGAATCGAGGATGTAGACAGTCGCGCGGATACGCTCGTCCTGTGCATCGGGAAACGACTTCCAGTCATAATTGATGATGCCGCCAACCGGATCAGCCGTCGTAAGTGGGAGCGTGTTCAGAGTATCAAGGCTAGCGCGCCATAGATAAGGGTTCACCCCACCTTCGAAGTTCTCGGCAACGCTGATGTTCTGAGCACCGCCATTGCCCGAAAACAGGCAGCCTGAGAGAGCGAACACCCCGAAAAGGGCAGCGGCGATCTTTGTGGAAGCCTTCATTACGAATATCCTGTCGGCAATATCTTCTTCATTCGCCGATCTGTATATCATCTGAGACCGGTCGGGCCAGTGCTGATATGTGCTCGGCGAGAAGCAATCTATTGGATGACCTCCAGATGAGATCAGCCCTACCCTTATTCATTGCGATTTCGCTGGCTGCACCCCTGCCGCAGGCGCTTGCCCTGCCCCTCGATGTCGAGAGCGATATTGAAGCGGCCACAGTCGTTTCGTTGCTGGATGACACCCGCGCCGACAGCGAAGCGGTGCTATATGAGATCAGCTTTGATACAGAGGCCGAGACCATCCTCCAAAACGGGACCGAACTTGGCGCCCGGCTGACATTGCGGGGCCAGAGAGACCATCCGCTCCGCCCCGGTTTTGCCGGAGACTTCGGGACGGGTCTGCCAATTGCCGGGGCCTATAGCGGCCTGTCCGGCGGTCCGATTGGAGACGAGACAGGCGCGCGCGGCCGCCTCGAAGCAGCATATCTTCGCGCCGATGGCGGGTATGGCGAACTTCGCATCGGCAAGGACCGGGGCGTCGCAGCGCGATTTTTCGAAGGCGCCGCAAGCGCCCTCACCTATTCGTCTGTCGCAAATCCATATCTTGATCCTACCGGTCTCAAGATAAACCGCACCAATCACGATGTGACCGGGCCGTCCGCAAAGCTGAGCTATGCTAGCCCGCGTATCCTTGGCCTGCGCGCGGGCATTTCCTATACGCCGGACGCCGATGGACAGAATCTTGATCGCAGCCTGTCAGATGCCATCGGCCAGCCCGGGCTTTCCAATGTTGTTGAGGTAGCGGCGAATTTATCCCGCACACTTCGCTCTTCAGGAACGCGCATCGAGGCTTCGCTCGCCTGGTCGAGCGCTGAGCCGGATGATTTTGCGGGCCTGACCCGCGACCGGATGGAAACCTGGTCACTGGGCGCAAATGTCGAGCGCGATGGGACCGAGTTCGGACTTTCCTGCCTGCAGAGCGACAATGGCTTTGGCGGCGCCGACTATTCGGCCTGGGAGGCTGGTGTGGCTCGCGAGTTTGGCGAGACGCGGGTCTCTTTGAACTATGGCGAGGCTGAGGATGACCTCGCGCAGCTTTCCTCGGAAGGCTTCAGCCTTGCGGCCAGTCGGGAACTTTCGGACGGCTTCGACGTCGCTCTCTCATATCAGAATGAGCGTCTGGACACGCCCGGCGGTAACCGCACCAGCAGGGGAGTTGTGGTAGAAATCACACTCCAAGCCGATTTTTTCCGTATGAGCAGGAATTAATGTTCAATTCGCGCGTTCGTTTGATTAAGTAGCCTCGTAACAAAGGTGGCAAATGAAGTATTCTGTAACAGCTCTTGCAGCGTTCGGCGTGTTCGCGGCCCTTCCGGCCACGGCACAGTCTGAGCCTATTGAGCTGTCGCCGCCGACCGTATCCGAGACTGAGAAGGCCCAGCCGGACTGGTACCGCCAGTTCACGCTGAGCTCGCCATCTGATGCGACGCCGATCTGGCAGGGTGCGCCGAACAAGGAAGTTCGTCTCGCCTGGATCAAGGGCGACCGCTGGCAGCTGAGCGTTGATATGACGTCGCGTCCGGACGACTCTCCGCTTGCACGTGAAGAGATGCGTGCTGGTGCTGAGTTCCGCATTACGCCTCGCATCAGTGTCGGCGGTGAGTTGACGCTTGGCGCAACTGAGCTTGATGAGCTTCAGCAGCTGCAGAACGAGACGATTGAGACGGGTATCCGTCTGCGCTCTGCTTTCAAGTTTTAGCTTTTAAAGAAGCGCTTCAAACGCCGAAACGCTTGCAAAGCCGCCGAACCGGGCGGCTTTTTCCACATTTGCGGCCGATATTCCACCCAGCGCATAGAGCGGGACGGGCGAGTTGGATGCCGTTGCTGCGAAGCGCGAGAGTCCGATAGGCGTACCTGCGCTCGGGCTGGCGGAAGGAAATACGGTCGAATAGATCAGCGCATCGACCGGAAAGGCGCGCGCGGCGCGCAGTTCGGCCGGTGAGTGGACGCTCATTGTGTGGAGCAGACCGAGACTCTGGTTGTGGCGTTGAAGATCCTTTCGCATGCGAAATGGCCAGTGGACGCCGTCGGCGCCGGTTGCGAGCGCGAGGTCCGGATCAGCCCCGATCAGCACAATGCGCCCTGCTCTCTGACAGTCGCTGACGATATCGAAGGCGTCTTCCATCGCATCTGCCTGCCCGAAATGCCGGATGATGACGCCAATCCCGTCAGGCAGACGGGATGCCACGGCGCGCGCATCCTTTACCCGAGCCGGATCTGTCAGGAAAAAGCCGCCCGGCAGCAGGGGGCCGGTATTCGCCTGCGCGAGATGCGCGGCGTTTCGGAACTTGCGGGAGACGGCTGCGGCGTGCTTCATCCCGCCATGCCTAGCACTGACCTATCAAACGACATAGCCGCCAGCCGGGACGGCATCCTGAAGCAGCTCGCTTCGGCAGCGGACCATCCGGTTGAACTTGTTGCCGTCTCAAAGAAGCAGCCCGATGAGCGCCTTCAGGCGGCGCTCGATTGCGGCCAGCGTGTCTTTGGTGAGAACCGGGTCCAGGAAGCGCAGGAACACTGGCAGCACCGGCGGGACATTGAGGGTCTGACCCTTCACCTGATCGGTCCGCTTCAGAGCAACAAGTCCGAAGATGCGGTTGCACTTTTCGATGTGATCCAGACGGTCGACCGCAAGAAGATTGTTCGCACGCTGAGTGAGGCGGCTGAGAAACTGAACCGGTTTCCGCATCTCCTCATTCAGGTAAATACGGGCGAGGAAGACCAGAAGTCAGGCGTGCTTCCAGCCGATCTGGAAGAGTTGATCGATTACACCCGTCAGACCTACCCCGGAGAGCTGAAAGGGCTGATGGCCATCCCGCCTGTCGATGAACCTGCGGGGCCGCACTTTGCGCTTCTGAAGAAACTTGCAGACCGGGCGGGCCTGCCCTGGGTTTCGATGGGGATGAGCGCCGATTATGAGCTTGGCGCAAAGCTCGGTGCCACGCATGTCCGCGTTGGTAGCGCCTTCTTTGGCGAGCGCAAAACCGCCTAGCTGGCGCGCAGGATCTCTATGCCCGTGTCCTTGTCGCAATGGGCAAGGAGCAACTGGAGGTCGTCGAAAGCGAGCGCGATGCAGCCTTCGGTCGGCGAATAGTCGGGCTTGGCGATATGCATGAAGATGGCGCTGCCCTTGCCGGGAACGACCGGGTCAGTGTTGTGATCAAGCTGGACGACGATGTCGTAAAGATCATCCTCG
This sequence comes from Thalassovita mediterranea, assembly GCA_019448215.1. Taxonomy (NCBI): domain Bacteria; kingdom Pseudomonadati; phylum Pseudomonadota; class Alphaproteobacteria; order Rhodobacterales; family Roseobacteraceae; genus Thalassovita; species Thalassovita mediterranea. Next base: position 1,197,904 of record CP080408.1, read on the forward strand.
CGCCACATGACTTCGTGGCTGGCCGGATACGGGCGTTTGACCGCGCAATTATAGAGCGGATCGTCCGGTTCATCACACCAGCCATCATCGGGGTGAAGCGGCGTTGCGGGGAGCACGGTCTTCGGCCGGTCGAACTTGTCGGCGCGCCAGAAAACCCGTTTGATTTTCCAGAGACCGATGGGCGAAGCACCATCGCCCTCGGTTTTCTTCGCGGCGTCCACCATGCCGCCCTTGCCGATCGCGCACTGGAAAGTCAGGCCCTGCCCAATAATTTTCCTGTCTGGGGTTACCCGGAAACGTGTCGGCATCTGGCCGCTCCCAAAATCGTGATCATCTAGTTATTCGACGGCGAGTCGGTGTTATGTGTATCGCGTCCCGCCAACAGCCAGCAACCCGGCATCGCTTTACATGATCAGCACAAAGACACTTCTTCTTGTCGATGATGACGACGAACTTCGCGGCGCGCTCGCAGAGCAGTTCAACCTGCATGACGGCTTCGAGGCGATGGAGGCAGCCAATGCCTCCGAAGCGCTGAAGCTGATTGAGACGCAGCGGTTTGACCTCGTCCTGCTCGATGTCGACATGCCGGACATGGACGGGCGCGAAGCCTGCAAACTGATGCGCCAGCGGGGCCTTCGCGCGCCTGTTGTGATGCTGACGGGTCAGGATAGCGACGCCGACACCATTCTTGGGCTCGAATCCGGCGCGAACGATTATGTGACCAAGCCTTTCCGGTTTTCCGTCCTGCTTGCCCGTGTGCGCGCCCACCTTCGCAGCTTTGAGCAGAGCGAGGACGCGACCTTCACCCTCGGTCCTTATGAGTTTCAGCCGGCGATGAAGCTTCTCGTCACTTCAAGCGACCAGAAGGTGCGGCTGACCGAGAAGGAAACCAATATCCTCAAATATCTCTACAGGGCTGGCGGTAAGGCCGTGGCCCGCGAGGAGCTGCTCGCAGAGGTCTGGGGATATAATGCCGCCGTGACGACGCACACGCTGGAGACGCATGTCTACCGGCTGCGCCAGAAGATAGAGCCTGATCCGGCAAATGCCCGCATTCTGATTACCGAAGCCGGTGGATACAGGCTGCAGGCGGGTTAGGCTCGCTACCTAGAAATGGAATGTCGTGCTGACCGGCGCGTGATCGGACGGCTTCCAGCCGCCGCGCCAGCCAAGATGGATGCTATAGCTCTGAAGGTCTGCCCCGGCCATGGCGGCATCATTCGCCCAGATATGGTCGAGACGACGGCCACGGTTTGAGGCTGCCCAGTCCTTCGCCCGGTAAGACCACCAGGTATAGAGCTTCTGGCCGTCGGCGTGACGCGTACGCGCGATGTCGGTGAACCCGCCCGCCTTGCGCGCCTTCTCCAGCGCCTTCGTCTCAACCGGTGTGTGCGAGACGATCTTCAGAAGCTGCTTGTGCGACCAGACATCGTTTTCGTGCGGCGCAACGTTGAGGTCGCCGACGAGAATATGAGGCTCTGGCGCATTGGCCGAGGACGCAAAGTCACGCGCCATGCATTCCAGGAAGTCCAGCTTGTGGGCGAACTTGTCGTTCTTGACTGGGTCCGGCTCATCGCCGCCTGCGGGCAGGTAGATATTGTGGATCAGCGCGCCATTGATGCGCGCGGTCTGTACGCGGGCATGGCCTTCGCGGCAGAGTGGATGCGCATCGACCGGTTCAATCGGGTGGCGTGAGACAATCGCGACGCCGTGATGGCCACCGGACTGGCCGAGGATCTGGAAGTGATTGTACCCGATCTCGCGGAAGGCTTTCTGCGGGAACTGGTCGGTCTGGCACTTGATCTCCTGCAGGCAGAGAACGTCAGAGCCTTCCTCTTTCAGGAAAGCCTGCACGTTCGGTGCCCTCAGGCGGACCGAGTTGATGTTCCAGGTGGTGAGTTTGAGCGGCTGCGCTGGCATGTCGCTCGCCTTAGCCGCGCTGCCCGGACCGGTCAACGCGGCGACTGGCTAACCTTCGTTGGATGGCTCAGGGATCGGCTCATAGCGAAGCTTTGAGACCTGCAGCGTGACCGACCCGATTGCGTCTGTGTCAGCCTGGATCTTCACCGGCATGTAGGTGCCGTTATCCATCGGAGCCATCCACATGCGGAGCGGGCCTTCAATGCCGGTCAGTGTCTCTTTCGCGTTGATCTCGTCAGCGTCGTAGCCAGCGATCTTGTCCATGGAGACATGACACTCATATGCCTGCCCGCGATAGGCATCGGTCTTTACCTGTTTGAGACCTGCATTCTCAAAGGTGAGATGGGTCAGCTGGCGGCCGTCGAAAATCTTCATCGGGCCACCGCATGGGTTGCCGTCTGCAGGGCGCGGCGTGAAAGCGTGGCCGAGGAAGGCCGTCAGCGGGTCAGCGGCTTCCAGCTTTTGCGCTGGCGTGGCAGGCGGCTCACCAAGATTGCCGAAGGCCGGCGTCGCCGTCATTGCGACATCGCTCGCACCATAAGTCATCTCAACGCGGCGGTTCTTCTTGCCGTCGCGGTTCTGCGAGACGTAGGCGTATGGCTCTAGGTGGTCGTCGCGCACATAGCCGCTGGCGGCAAGGCGCATGTCATAATTGACCAGAATGTCAGCGAGACCCGTCGTCTTCACCACGCCATTGATGGAATAGGTGTCGGGTTGAAGGTCCATGCGGAAATTGGCGCGGCCCGTGATCGGAATGAACAGCGCCCATGCGGTCGCCTTCACCTCATAGACAAGACGCATCGGTTCTCCGGCCCGAACTTCTCCAAGTGGAGACACTGTGGCCGCAGCGGATGTAGACTGGGCCGAAGACAGACCTGCGGTCGCAAGCGCAACAAGGCTCGTGGCGGCGATCATCTTTTTCATGTAGGAAAGTCCTTAATTCGAGACGTTGGCTCTCACCGTATATAAGTGCATACCAGAACGGCAGCTGAACAGGGGCAACCTGACTTCGCCGCTATAATACCTCAATTTGGCCGTGTGTAACCGGCTGAGCGTGACGGTTGACGTTTGCCTGGCTGGCGCGTATGAGCGCCGCTTCGGATTTGATCTAACACTATTAAGCGAGCGCCCCATGGCACGCCAATGCGAACTTTCAGGCGTCAAGCCGATCGTCGGCCACAAAGTGAGCCACTCGAATGTAAAGACCAAGCGCCGGTTCCTTCCGAACCTGGTGAACGTGACCCTGCGGTCTGAAGCCCTCGGCCGGGACGTGTCCCTGCGCATTGCGGCAAAGACCCTGCGTACGGTCGACAAGCATGGCGGCCTCGACGGCTACCTTGCAAAGTCGAAGGACGACACGCTTTCTGCGAAGGCCCTCAAGATCAAGCGGGACATCGAGAAGCAGGCTGCTGAAGCAAGCGCCTAGGATCTCCTGATCTTCGACAGACTTTAAAAAACGCGCTCCAGACGGGGCGCGTTTTTGTTTGCGTTGATCGCACATATGGGCCAGCCAGAGACAAACCTTCTTTGAGGAGTCCGTCCATGCTGCGACCTGCCGCTATCCTGTCCGCCCTTCTGCTTGCAGCCTGTACGCAGCCTTCACCGACGCCGCCAGCAGCAGATGCGACGGGGCCAAGCGAAGCCGACCGCCCGAGCGCGGCGCGGATTTTCTCAAGCGGCACGATCTATACCGGTATTGCTGGCGAGACGGTGGACACGGTGGCCGTTGGCGGCGATGGCCGCATCGTCTGGACGGGCTCCGTCGATGACCTCGACGCCGAGGTCGATATCGAAAACGCTGAGTTTGTCTGGCTGAACAACAATTTCATGTATCCGGGTTTCACCGACGCCCACGCGCACCTGATCGGGATTGGGCAGAGAGAGCTGTCCTTGGACCTGACAGGCACAGCGTCTGTGGACGAGCTTGTCACGCGGATCGAGGCAGAGGCCGACGGTCTCGCTGAGGACGCCATCATCGTCGGGCGCGGCTGGATCGAGACGGGCTGGCCTGAAGGTCGTATGCCGACGGCTGCCGATCTCGACGCCGTCGTGGGCGACCGTGTCGTCATTCTCGGCCGGTCGGACGGCCACGCCCTTGTGGCGAGCTCGGCGGCGCTTCGTGCTGCTGGCATTGATGACACCACGCCAGATGTCGAAGGCGGCAAGATCGAACGCGATGAGGACGGCAAGGCCACAGGTATCCTGATTGATAACGCGATGACGCCTGTCTGGGGTCTTGTCGCCGCGCCGACGGAGGAAGATGTTCGACGGGCCTATGCTGAAGGTGCCGGCGTCTATGCCGAACGTGGCTGGACGGGCCTGCACAATATGAGCGTCCCCCCGGCGCATGCAGAGGTCATGGCAACGCTGGACGAGCGCGGCGAGCTGCCGATCCGCATCTATAACGCCTTCACAGAAGACGGTTTCGACATTGCCGAGGCCCACGCCTTTGAAACTGACACCATCACGAACCGGGCCGTGAAGCTTTACATGGATGGCGCCCTCGGCTCTCGCGGCGCGCTCCTGATCGAACCTTATTCTGACCGCCCGGACATAAGCGGGCTATCCCTGCTAGACCCCGAAGCGCTCGAAGTCCTGATGATGCGGGCCGAGGAAGATGGGGTGCAGCTTGCCATTCATGCCATTGGTGACCTTGCGAACCGGCGCATCCTGGATGTCTATGAAGAGCTTTCACTGGACGGCGACCTTCGCTGGCGCATTGAGCATACGCAGATTGTCCATCCGAGCGATATTGCCCGCATACCGGAACTTGGCCTGATCGCGTCGATGCAGCCATCCCACGCGATTGGTGACCTCAAATTCGCGCCTGCGCGCCTCGGGCCTGATCGTCTGGACGGGGCCTATGCGTGGCAGGATTTGCTGGATGCAGGCGCGGTGATCGCAGGCGGGTCTGACGCGCCGGTTGAGGTTGGCTCGCCACTGATCGAGTTCTATGCAGCGGTCGCTCGCAAGGACCTTGAAGGCAATTCGGGTGCTGGCTGGCATCCAGAGCAGGCGCTTTCACGACAAGACGCGCTCGCGCTGTTTACCTCGTCCGCCGCTTACGCCGCCTTCATGGAAGACGATCTTGGCACTATCGAGCCGGGCAAGATCGCTGATTTTTCCGTCTTCGACCGCGATCTGATGAGCGTGCCGGAAGCTGAAATTCTGAATGCAAATGCAGTGATGACAGTCGTTGGTGGTGAAATCGTCTGGTCTGCGGCGGAGTGACCTTTACCTCACGTCGCACTAGGCGCATGTCATTCGCGTGCTAGAACCCCTTCGTGAGACCCGCGAGACCAATTCGAGGACGATAGTTTATGAGCCTGACCAGCGATACCGATGTTCTGACCGAGCTTGAGCCGACCGTAGAGATCAAGGTCCGTGATGTCTTCGGCATCGACACCGACATGGTCGTGCACGGCTTCGAAACGAAGACCGAATACGTGCCGGAAATCGACGAGGCCTATCGCTTCGATCCTCAGACGACGCTCGCCATCCTGGCGGGTTTTGAGCACAATCGCCGCGTCATGGTGCAGGGCTATCACGGCACCGGTAAATCGACGCATATCGAACAGGTCGCCGCGCGCCTCAACTGGCCGATGATCCGCATCAACCTCGACAGCCATGTCAGCCGGATCGACATGGTCGGGAAGGATGCGATCGTTCTCAAGGAAGGCGTTCAGGTCACCGAATTCCGCGAAGGCATCCTGCCATGGGCGCTGCAACGCCCGGTCGCGATCACCTTTGACGAATATGACGCTGGCCGTCCGGACGTGATGTTCGTGATCCAGCGCGTGCTGGAGGCCTCTGGCCGCCTCACGCTGCTCGACCAGAACCGAGTCATCTCGCCGAACCCGTATTTCCGCCTGTTTGCGACGACCAACACGGTCGGCCTCGGCGACACGACGGGCCTCTATCACGGCACCCAGCAGCTCAACCAGGGCCAGATGGACCGCTGGAGCATTGTCACGACGCTCAACTATCTTGAGCATGATGCCGAAGTGGAGATCGTCTCGACAAAGGCGACCGATCTCGACAAGGAGCTCCTGTCCAAGATGGTCCGCCTTGCGGACCTCACGCGGAACGCCTTCATGAACGGCGATATCTCGACCGTGATGAGCCCGCGTACCGTGATCACCTGGGCGGAGAACTACCGCATCTTCGGCGATCTTGGCCATTCCTTCCGGATGACCTTCCTCAACAAGTGCGACGAACTCGAACGCCCGCTCGTGGCAGAGATGTACCAGCGCTGTTTCGGTGAAGACCTGCCGGAAAGCGCGCTTATGGTGCGCGTCGCCTGAAGCTGATTGGCGGGCTGCAGCCCGCCTGCAAAACCCTTCGCAACTGCGATAGCGGGCGCTAAGTGAGGACCATGTCTAACAAGGACGATACGCCCTACGAACTCTTCAAGCAGGCCCTTGCCGCCACGGCGAAGGCCATGAGCCAGACGCGCGACGTAGAGACGAGCTTTGTCTCTGAAGCGGGCCGGACTGAAGAGAAGAGGCTGGTCCTGCAGGCGCCGCCGCGTGAGCTTTCCAAAGAGCAGGCGGCCCGCGCCCGTGGCGAGGCTGATGCTCTTTCCCTACGCATGGCCCACCATGATGCCGCCGCCCACCTCGCTGAGCGTCCCAGCGGTGAGATGGCCCGTCAGGTCTATGAAGCCGCAGAGCGCGCCCGTATCGAATCCATCGGCGCCAATGCCATGGATGGCACCGCTGCCAATCTCGACGCTGCCCTCGCGGCGCGCTGTGAGAAGGCGGGCTATACCCGCATGCAGGACCGCACCGAGGCACCGATTGCGCCAGCGATCGAGTTCCTGCTGCGTGAAAAGCTGACCGGCCGCAAACTGCCGCCAGAGGCCGAAGGCATCGCCTCCATCTGGCGCGATGAAGTGACCGAACGCGGCGGCAATGCACTGGATGAGCTGCTGACGCAGCTCAATGACCAGCGCGCCTTTGCCAAAACCGTTCAGCGCCTGATCAAGGACCTCACCGAAGGCGATGAGGCGGGCGACGAGCAGGAAGACGAGAGTGAGACCGAAAGCGAGGAGGAATCCGAGCAGCACGAAACCTCCAGCGACGACTCCGAACAGGGTGATGAGACCGAAGGCTCCTCCACAGAGGAGATGGAAGCTGGCGAAAGCGACGATGTAGAAGGCGAAGAAACCAACGTCTCCGTCGATGCTGACGCCGAAGCTGAGGGTGAGGACGACTACGAAGAGAGCGATGATGGCTCCAAGCCGCTTCGCCCGAACTTCCGCGACGGCGATGACCGGCAGGACTTCTCCTACCGCGTCTTCACCACGGCGCATGATGAGGTGGCCAAAGCCGCTGACCTCTGCGACCCGGAAGAGCTGACACGGCTTCGCGCCTATCTCGACCACCAGCTGCAATCGCTGCAGGGCGCTGTGTCCAAACTGGCCAACCGCCTTCAGCGCCGCCTGATGGCGCAGCAGAACCGGTCCTGGTCGTTCGATCTCGAAGAAGGCGTTCTGGATACGGCTCGCCTTACCCGTGTCATCACCGACCCGACGGCGCCGCTTTCCTTCAAACAGGAAGACGACTCCGAATTCCGCGACACCGTCGTCACGTTGCTGCTCGATAATTCCGGCTCCATGCGCGGGCGCCCGATCATGATCGCAGCGCTCTGCGCCGACATTCTCGCGCGCACGCTGGAACGTTGCGGCGTGAAGGTGGAAATCCTTGGCTTCACAACGAAGGCCTGGAAGGGTGGACTTGCCCGTGAGGACTGGGTGAAGGCGAACAAGCCTGCGGGCCCGGGCCGTCTCAATGATCTGCGCCACATCATCTACAAGTCTGCCGACGCCCCATGGCGCCGCGCACGGAAGAATCTCGGCCTGATGATGCGTGAAGGCCTGCTGAAAGAGAATATCGACGGCGAGGCGCTTCTCTGGGCGCATGACCGCCTGCTAGGCCGGCCTGAGCAGCGCAAGATCATGATGGTCATCTCTGACGGCGCCCCGGTCGACGATTCCACGCTGAGCGTGAATGTCGGCAACTATCTGGAACGACACCTCCGTCAGGTCATCGCCGAAATCGAGAATCGCAGCCCGGTGGAGCTGATCGCCATCGGCATCGGGCATGATGTGACGCGTTACTACAAGCGTGCTGTAACGCTGGTGGACGCCGAACAGCTTGGCGGTGCGATAACGGAGCAGCTGGCGAGCCTTTTCGACGAGAAGGACAATCTGCCAGATCAGAAAGCGATGGCCGTGCAGACCCCTGGTGGCAGCAGCAGTGGCCGGGCCATGTCCAGCGGTGTGTCAGAAACAGCTCGGGGTGGTCCGCGCTATGGCTCGCGTGATGTCAAAGTGACATCAATGCAGGATATTGCTCGCAAGGCCTCCAAAAGCTGATTTCCAGCAGGACGTTAGACATGATCCGGACGTTTCCTCTCGCTGCCAGCCTGCTGGCGCTGGGCCTTTCTGGCTGTAGCTCCGGCACACCAGAAGCGCCCGCTTCGCCGCCGGCGGACCCATGGGTGTTCGATGCGGACAGCAGTGATCTCGCAGACCGTTCCTGCACAGAAGGAGGGGGCGAAGGTTTCGCGATGTCCTTCGTGATGCAGGCCGAGCCCGTCGACCTCGGCCCCGAAGACGCCATTGCCCGCGCATTTACGGGCGTCGAATTCGTGTCTGGCTGGGCACTCGACGCGCCGCTTGCCTCCTTTGGTGGCCTCTCGGGCATGGATATCCTGCCGGATGGTGACCTGCTCGCTGTTTCCGATGCGGGCGCGCTGGTTCGTATTCCCTTCGACCAGACGAGACTTGCGCCGCAAGGGCAGGCGACGCTCACCTATCTTCGCGGCGCGGACGGAGAGATCCTGACAGGCAAGTCAGAGGCTGACGCAGAAGGCCTGCACGTCGAGGGCGGCATCGCCTTCATCAGCTTTGAGCGCGATCACCGGGTCGAGGCCTTCGCTTATGAGCGTTGCGGCGGCAATGCGCGCGCGGTCCCTGTGGCCAGCATGAACTCGCACCCGACAGGCCTTGGCCGGTCCATCAGCGACAATTCGGGGGCAGAAGGCCTCGTCCTGCGTGAAGGGAAACTGTTGCCCGGTCTCGAGACACTGGCAGGCGGCGATGGCCCGCTCGGTGTCGTGACCGAAGATGGCGGCGTCTCCTTTGCGGGGGAACCGTGGGTGAAGGCGGACGGCACGCCACTTGTCGGCCTCGACGCTGTCGGGCCCGAGCTCTACAGCCTGCACCGCGCCTACAATCCGCTGACCCGGCAGAACGCAATTGGCATTCGCGTGCGAGGTGCTGACGGCGAGACGACAACGCTCGCCTTCATGGCCGCGCCGCTCACCCTTGATAATTTCGAGGCGATCGCCGTCCTGCCGCTGGACGACGGCCGCAAGCGCATCTTCATCCTGTCAGATGACAATTTCAGCGATAATCAGCGCACGCTGCTCTACGTTTTCGAGACGACAGACCCGGCCTAGTTCTTGATCGCTTCGATGAGGGCGATCGCCTCATAGGAATCCCATGCCGCCTCGCCGGACAGGCGGGCGATCTCCGACCCGGTCTCGTCATAGATCACGGTGGTCGGGAAGCCGCGGGCGCCGCTGTCATAGACGACCTCCCAGCGCTCTGGCGGCACGAAGTAGAAATCAATGACGCCGCCGGTCAGCTCCTGCAGGCGCTGGCGGGCATAGTCGCGGTCTTCCGCAGCATCCACGCTGATGGCAACGACCTGAAAATTCTCGTCGCCCTTCGCCGTCTGCAGCGCGGCGAGCGACGGCATTTCGCGCTCGCACGGCCCGCACCAGGTGGCCCAGAAGTTCACCAGAATGTTGCGGCCTTCAAAGTCGGCCAGCGTGACTGCTTCACCGTCCGGCCCGTCAAACGCAGCCGTTGAGACAGGCTCTCCGCGCTTGGATACGTCCAGTGCGGCAATCGACCCTGTGGCCAGATTGGCGATCTCGTCCTTACTTCCGCCCTTGGAAGTTGCCTGAAGCAATGTCAAAGACACCACGACGAGCCCGATCACGATCAGGGCCGGAATAGCGAATTTTACAAGGCGGGACATGCCGAACCCCTCTTAAGTATCCAGGATGCAGGACATGGTAGATAATCCCTCGAAAGGCCAGCAGATGTGGGGAGGACGCTTTGCCGCGCAACCGTCCGACATCATGCAGTCGATCAACGCGTCGATCGATGTCGACCGGCGCATGGTGCTGCAGGATATCGCAGGCAGCCGGGCCCATGCCGATATGCTGGCAGAGACAGGCATCATCTCTGAAGAGGACAATGTCGCCATTCAGGATGGCCTCGATCAGGTCCTCGACGAGGTAAAGGCCGGCACCTTCCCTTACCGGGTCGAGCTTGAAGACATTCACATGAACATCGAGGCGCGCCTGAAAGAGCTGATCGGCGCACCGGCCGGTCGCCTGCACACCGCCCGCTCACGCAATGATCAGGTCGTCACAGGCTTCCGTCTCTGGACGCGCGGCGCCATCGGCGAGGCGGCACGTGCCCTCAGCGCGCTCCAGCGTATCCTGCTGACCCGCGCGGGCGAGCATGCCGACACGATCATGCCCGGCTTTACCCACCTGCAGACGGCCCAGCCGGTCACGCTCGGCCATCACCTGTTGGCCTATGTGGAGATGATCGAGCGCGACAAGGCCCGCCTGCTCGGCGCGGCGTCTCGCGCAAATGAATCGCCGCTGGGCGCAGCTGCGCTTGCGGGGACGGGCTTTCCGATCGACCGGGACATGACGGCAGAAGCCCTTGGTTTCGACCGGCCAATGGCAAACTCTCTCGATGCGGTATCGGCCCGCGACTTTGCGCTGGAAGCGCTGGCGGCGCTGTCGATTGCGGCAACGCACCTCTCGCGTCTGGCGGAGGAAATTGTTCTCTGGACCAGCGCCCAGTTTGGCTTTGCGCGGCTTTCCGATGAGTGGTCGACCGGCTCGTCCATCATGCCGCAAAAGCGCAATCCGGATGCGGCAGAGCTGATCCGCGCCAAGGCAGCGCTGATCGCCGGGCAATTCGCAAGCCTGCAGGGCGCGGTGAAGGCACTCCCGCTCGCCTACGCCAAGGACCTTCAGGACGACAAACGCCTGACCTTCGAGGCCTTCGACACGTTCGACCTCTGCGCCCGCGCGATGGCCGGGATGATGGAGACGATTGCTTTCGACAAGGCGAACATGCGCGCAGCGGCCGCGAAAGGCTATTCTACGGCGACCGACCTTGCCGACTGGCTGGTGCGTGAACTGAAGTTGCCTTTCCGCGATGCGCACCACGTCACGGGGCGTATCGTTGCCATGGCAGAAGCAGATGGTATCGGCCTCGAGGCGCTTTCCTTAAATTCCATGCAGGAAGTCGAACCGCGCCTTACGGACGCCGTCTTTTCCGTGCTAAGCGTCGAAGCGTCTGCCGCAAGCCGTGAAAGCTATGGCGGCACTGCACCTGTCCGCGTGAAGGAGCAGATTGAGCTTTGGAACAAACGTCTGGGCCTGGAGGCCACATCATGATGAAACGACTGACCACGATTGGCCTGTTTGCTGTCGCCGCTGGCGTCCTCAGTGGCTGCGGCGTTCGCGGCGACCTGGATCGCCCGCCGCCAATCTTTTCTTCGCCGCCTGACGAAGAGGCCCGCCAGCCTGTCGCGTCGACTGTCGAGGTTGCTGCTGCGCCAGCACGCTCGGAAGACCAGGCCTATTATAACGGCCTCGGTGGCGAGATCCCGAAAGCAGACCCAGAGGCCGATATTGGCGAATCTGGTCTTGGTGAAGTTTCGCCGGGCTAAGGACCAGCCTTTTGCATCACTTCAGTTACAAGAATGGCCGCCTCCACTGTGAGGATGTGGCGCTGGACACAATTGCCGACGATGTTGGCACGCCGGTCTATGTCTACTCGGCCGCGACCCTACGCCGTCATGCACGCGTGATTGCGGACGCGTTTGATGGGATGAGCTGCCTGATCGCCTATTCCGTAAAAGCGAACGGCAATCTTGGCGTGCTGAAGACACTGGCCGCTGAAGGGTGCGGCGCTGATGTCGTCAGCGGTGGAGAGCTGATGCGCGCCCGCAAGGCTGGCATCGCGGCCAGCAAAATCGTCTTTTCGGGCGTCGGCAAGACACGGGCCGAGATGCGTCTGGCGCTCGAAGAAGGCATCCACCAGTTCAACATCGAAAGCTCAGCTGAGCTCGGCGTTCTGGCCAAGGTCGCAAAATCTGTCGGCAAGACGGCAAGGGTTGCTGTCCGGGTCAATCCTGACGTGGCCGCCGGTGGGCATCCGAACATTTCTACTGGCAAGGCGGGCGACAAGTTTGGTGTGCCCTGGAATGAGGCGCGCAAAGCCTATGCGCAGATCGCCGAAACCGACAGTGTCGAAGCGGTCGGCGTCGATGTGCATATCGGCTCGCAGATCGACGACATCGCGCCGATGCGCGCAGCCTTCGAAAAGGTCATGACGCTGGTTAAGGATCTGCGCAATGACGGCCACGATATCCGCCGTGTCGATCTCGGCGGCGGGCTCGGTATCCCTTACAAATCAACGGACAATCCGCCGCCGCCATCTGCCTATGCGCAGATGATCCGCGAAGTGACTGAAGGGATGGGTCTCGAAGTCATACTTGAGCCAGGCCGGGTCATTGCTGGCAATGCAGGCGTGCTTGTGACTGAGGCGCTGTTCGTCAAACCAGCGCCGCAGCGTAACTTCCTGATGGTCGATGCCGGCATGAACGACCTTATGCGCCCTGCCCTCTATCAGGCGCATCACGACATCCTGCCAGTACGAGAGCGCGGCGCGGATGATGAGAAGGTGCGCTACGACATTGTCGGGCCGATCTGCGAGTCCACCGACAAGTTTGCTGCAGAGCGTGACATGCCGCGCATTGAAGGGGGCGACCGTCTGGCTGTAATGTCGGCGGGCGCCTACGGTGCCGTGCTTTCGTCGCAATACAATGCGAGACCTCTTGTCCCGGAAGTCTTGGTCGATGGAGACCGCTACGCCGTCATCCGCAGGCGACCTGACTTCGATGAGATGATCGCACTGGAGAGCATGCCCGATTGGCTGAGCTGAAACGGATCCCCGGACTTGAGCCGAAGATCGCCCGGACCCAAGCGGCGCTCTGGCGGCTGAGTGCGGCCCGCGCATTCTGGCCTCTCGCTGTTTTTGTTACGATTTTCTTCGCCATGGTGCTGACCGGGCTGATCGACGCTGCCAGCGATCAGGTCGCTTCCATTGCGCTTATCATCTTTCTCGCTGGGCTTCTGCCGCTCGTCTGGCTGGGCGCAGCCCGCTACCGCGCACCCGAGCGCGGCGAAGCCATCCGCCTGCTCGACCGCCAATCAGAGCTGCGTCCGCTTACTGCACTTCAGGATCGCCCTGCCCGCCCGGATGCGAGCGGCGTGGCGCTGTGGCGTGCCCATGAAACAGACCTGACCGACGCCGCGCGCCGCCTGAATGTCCCCGATTTTGGCGCAGAATGGCGCGCCTCGGACCCGCTTTATCTTCGCTTTATCCTGCCAGCCTTGCTGGCCCTTGCTGCTTTCCTATCGCTCTCAGTCGCAGGTGAGCGCCTCTCACGCGCCTTCAGCCCGGATATTGGCAGTCTGTTCGGCGCTGAAAATATCCGCATCGAAGCGTGGATCACGCCGCCAGAGCATACTGGTAAGCCGCCCGTCTTCCTCGCGTCTGATGCCGCGCCGGTCCGCGTTCCTGCCGGATCTGAACTGACGGTCCGGGCGCAGGCCCCGTCAGCGCCCAATCTCATTATTGAGGGCGAAGAGGGCCGAGAGCGGGTCCGTTTCAGCAAAACCCCGGAAGGTGCTTACGAAGCGCGCACGATCATCACAGCCGATAGCGAGCTGCGTGTGAGCTGGTGGGGTGAGCGGGCGAGCTGGCGCGTCGAAGCCTCACCAGACGACCCGCCGGCCGTGGAATGGGTCTCCGCGCCAGAGGTCACGCCCACCGACAAGACCGAGTTCTCATGGAAGGCGAGTGACGATTACGGCATCGAGCGCCTCGAACTCGTCCTCTACCGCGTCGATGAGGGCGGCGATGCGCGCGAAGACGCCATCATCGTCCAGCTTCCCGGCCTGTCGCCGAAGGAAGCCGAAGAGACGACCTCGATTGACCTGACCCGGCACCGCTGGGCGGGCCTCGAACTGCGCGGCTTCCTGCGCGCGACCGACGGGGCGGGTCAGTCCACGATGAGCGAGGCACAAGTCTTCATCCTCCCGGAAAAGCTGCTGCTCCAGCCACTGGCACGGGCCATACAGGACATCCGCGTCACCATCCTGCGCGAGGATGGCGAATATGAAGTGGTCGAGGCGGCAAATCGCGAAAGCCTGGCTCAGGACAAAGTGTTCACCGAAGCGACGCAGCGTATTTCCCGCGCCCCTGCCGGTATCCAGCGCGCGTCCCTGATGATTGATGCCGTGACCTACAAACCTGAGCGCTATTTCGAGGATGTCAGCGTCTATTTCGGCTTGAGCCATGCCGGGTCCATCCTGCAGGCGGCGAGCTCCACAGATGAAGCCGACGAGACAGAGCCGCTTCTCTGGTCTCTGGCGCTGCGTGCAGAATATGGCAGCGCCGCCGATGCCCTTCGCGCCTTGCAGGCTGCCCGTCAGGCACTTGAAGAAGCATTGCGGGACGGTGCCTCCGAAGCTGAAATCCAGCGGCGTATGGAAGCGTTCAAACAGGCGGCGCAAAACTATCTCGCCGCCCGTATGGCTGAGGCGCTCGCGAACGGCCTCGATAGCCCGCCGAGCGATACGGACAGCGCGCAAGGCGGCGGGTCTGGCATGGGCGGCAGCGATTTTGCCGATATGCTCGATGCGCTGTCTGACCTGACCGAAACCGGCGCTACCGATCAGGCGCGCCAGCTGCTCGCCGACATCACGAATATGCTCGAGAACCTCCAGTTCCAGCAGGGCGATGGCAGCGGCGAAGGCTTTCCGGGCATGCCGGGCGAGCAGGGTGAGAATGACGAGGACATGCCTGACGAAGAGCGAGAGCTTTCCGAGACCCTGCAGGAGCTGTCCGACCTGCTTCGCGAACAGCGCGACCTCAATGACGACACGCTGGCCGAGCAGCGCGGCGAACGGCGCAATCAGCCCGGCCAGCAGCCCGGAAACCAGCAACAGGGCGAGCAGGGTGAGTCCGGCTCCCAGCCCGGCGAGCAAGAGGGTGAGGATGGCAGCTCAAGCCGAGGCGGTACGCTGACCGAACGCCAGGCCCGTCTGGGTGACCTTGTCGAAGAGCTCGCCCGTCGGCGCGGACGCGACGGCGGAAGCAGCGAGGATGGGACTGGGGCTGGCGGTACGGTTGATGAGGAAACTCTCGAAGCCATTGAGCGGGCCCAGCGCCGCGCCGCTGAAGCGCTCGAAGACGGCAATAATTTCCGCGCCATCCGCAATCAGGATGATGCCACCGACCAGATACGCGAGCTTGCCGAGACACTTGCCGGAGAGCTGGATGATCTCAAGCGTGAGCGCCTTGGCGAGGAATATGGCAATGGCGGCGATCAGGTCGACCCGTTCGGCCGTCCGATGGGCGGTACGTCCGACAGCCGCGACGTGAACATTCCTGACGAGGCTGAACGCCAGAGGGCGAAGGATATTCTGGAAGAACTCCGCCGCCGCTATGGCGACCCCGCCGACGAGGAAGAGCGTAACTACCTCGAGCGCCTGCTCGACCGCTTCTGATCGTTCTACGCTGAGCTTGGGCGCCGCCCCGTCCTTCTGCTTCGCTCAGGATGGGGGGCTATTGGTAAGTTCCCTTGCCCGCATGGTGAGCGAAGTCGACCCACGCGGGCGTAGAGTGCCTCAATTCGCACATCGCCCTGTCAGGCCGCGCCGGGCCCATCATCGCCGCTGCCATCACCCTTGAAGGTCCGCATCATGAAGATGGGAACAGAGCCGCGCTCGGTCACTGCCCAGTCCAGCGGCTGGTCATGCGGTTCGGCGGGCAGCTCGTCGAGCATTTGCGCATGAAAGCCAAGACCGCAGGCAAAGACACGGCCGTTCTCTCGCAGGCCGGCCAGCGTGCGGTCATAATGGCCTTTGCCATAGCCAAGGCGCACGCCCATGCCATCAAAGGCAAGGAGTGGCATTAGCACCAGCGTCGGATAGACCGTATCCGCGCCCTCCAAAGGCTGGCGCAGGCCCATGGGCCCGTCCTCAAGGCCCGCCCCTTGCGACCAGGCTCGAAATGTCATCGAGCCATCTGCCTCAAGACGCGGCAGGGCAAGCTTTGCGCCTTCCCCCTCAAGCCGTTCCATGAGGGGCAATGGATCAATCTCGCTCCCGATCGGCAGGTAGCCCGCAACCACGGGGCCGTAGCGCTCAAGCAGCTTGAGCGGAAACTTGGATGCGAGTGTTTCGCCCGCGTCAGGGTCACGCGCATGGGCTTCTTCGCGCAGGGTCTTCAGCTCACGCCGGAGGGCAGCTTTCTTGTTCCCGGCGCTCAAACCGTTTCTTCCTGGCCAAGGCCAACCAGCGCCTTTGCATAGGCGGCGGCGCTGAAGGGTTGCAGGTCTTCGGCCTTCTCGCCAACACCGACAAAGTGGATCGGCAAAGCATGTGCTTCGGCAACGGCAACGAGCACGCCGCCCTTGGCCGTGCCATCGAGCTTCGTCATCACGATGCCCGACACTTCAGCCGTATGGCGGAAGGCTTCGACCTGGCTCAGCGCGTTCTGGCCGACCGTCGCATCAAGGACGAGGATCACGTCATGCGGCGCATCCGGGTCGAGCTTGCGCGTCACGCGGACGATCTTGGCGAGCTCTGACATGAGCTCGGCCTTGTTCTGCAGGCGGCCCGCCGTATCGACGAGGACGAGGTCGAGATCTTCGCGCTGCGCCTTTTCAATGGCCTCATAGACGAGGCCGGCAGCATCAGCGCCTGTCGGCTTGGAGAGAACCGGAATACCGGCCCGCTCACCCCAGACGGTCAGTTGCTCAATGGCGGCGGCGCGGAATGTGTCACCGGCGACCAGCAGCGCCTTGGCGCCCTGCTCTTTCAGCTTTGATGCGATCTTGCCGATTGTCGTGGTCTTGCCAGACCCGTTCACGCCGACAAACAGGACGACGCGCGGGCGTGGCCCATCAGCGAAATCAACAACCTGCTCGCGCGGCTTCATGATCGCTTCGATTTCAGAGGCGAGCGCAATGCGGATTTCGTCGTCGCTGATATCCTTGTCGAACCGCGTCTTTGCGAGGTTCGAGGTAATCTTCGCAGACACTTTCGCGCCCATATCCGACATGATCAGCAGGTCTTCGAGGTCTTCCAGCGCGTCATCGTCGAGCTTGCGGCCGCCAAACATGCCTGTGAGGCTGGTGCCAAGCTTGGAGGAGGACTTGGAGAGCCCGCCCGACAGCTTGTCGAAAAAGCCCGGGTCGCGAATTTCAGCATAGGGATCAGGCTCGCCGCGGGCGATGGCGGCCTGGCGCTCTTCTTCCTTGCGGCGGGCTTCCTCGCGGGCGGCCTCGGCGCGGCGGCGCTCTTCAAGGATCTTGAGTTCATTCTCAGCCTTCTGGCGGGCCGCTTCGTCTTCGGCCTCAACGGCTTCGCGCTTCTGACGCTCTTCCCAGGCCTTATTGGCTTCGGCGATTGCGGCGTCGATCTTGGCCTGTTCAGCAGCTTTGCGTTCTGCCTCGGCAGCCTCTTCTGCCGCCTTACGCTCAGCTTCTGCCTTCTCGGCAGCCTCTTTCGCGGCCAGCTCTTCGGCCGACAGTTCCGGCTCGCGCATTTGCGCGCCGGCGTCTTCCAGCTCGTCTTTTTTCTTTTTCTTTCCGAACCAGAGGATCATGCAGGCTCCGCGATCAGTTTCTGTCCATCCTGAGCGACTATCCGCGCGGGAACGGGGCGTCCAGCCTCAAGCGTGGCAAAACCCGTCAGCGCAACGCGTGAGAAATCGGAAAGTCGCCCGTCACTTTCCTGCTCGACCAGAACATCCCGCACTGCGCCAACATGCGTGTCGAGGTGACGGGCGAGGGCACGCTCACCGACATCGCGCAGGCGTGCGGCGCGCTCCTTGATGAGAGCCTTTTCAAGCTGCGGCATGCGCGCGGCAGGCGTGCCGGGGCGCGGGCTGTAGGGAAAGACGTGCAGGAAAGCGAGGTTGCAGTCCTCAACGAGGCGAACCGAATTCTCGAACGCGCTTTCCGTCTCTGTCGGAAAGCCGGCGATGATGTCCGCGCCAAGCGCGATGTCAGGGCGGATGGCGCGCAGCTTTTGCGCCAGCTCAATTGCATCCTCCCGCGAATGACGCCGCTTCATCCGCTTCAGCATGAGATTGTCACCATGCTGAAGCGAGAGATGCATGAAGGGCGCAAGGCGCGGGTCGCCAATCGCCTCGAACAGCGCGTCATCCATTTCAATGGCATCAATGGAAGAGATGCGTAGCTGCTGCAGCTCCGGCACCAGTTTCAGGATACGCTGGACGAGGTTGCCAAGCTGCGGCTGACCGGGAAGGTCCGCGCCCCAGCTCGTCAAATCTACGCCCGTCAGCACGACTTCATAATGGCCGGTCTCGACAAGACGTCTGACCATCTGGACGACATCGCCCGCCGGCACCGACCGCGAATTCCCTCGGCCATACGGAATGATGCAGAAGGTGCAGCGATGATCGCAGCCATTCTGGACCTGCACATAGGCGCGGGCCCGGCCTTCCATTCCATCAATAAGGTGCGCGGCGGTTTCCTTTACCGACATGATGTCGTTGACGAGGATCTTCTCGCGGCCCTCATTCAGGGCAGGTGAGACCCAGGTTTCGGCCTGCATCTTCTCATGATTGCCGATGACCCGGTCGACTTCGGTCATGGCGGCAAACTCGTCCGGATTGATCTGCGCGGCGCAGCCCGTCACCAGGATGCGGGCGCCCGGATTGTCTTTTTTGGCACGGCGGATCGTCTGGCGGGCGCTTCGTACGGCCTCGGACGTCACCGCGCACGTATTGACGATGATGACGTCTTCCAGGCCTGCAGCGTCGGCATGCCCGCGCATCACCTCACTCTCGTAGGAGTTGAGGCGGCAGCCGAGCGTAATCACGCGGGCGCGCGAGGCCGAAGCCGTCGGTTTGGGATCTTTCGTTGCCGTCATTGCCAGAATGCCTGTCCAGACCCCGCCACATCGCGCCGAATGCCCAGTAAATCAAGGTTTCGCGGGCAGGCACGGCCTCTTGGAGGCGGCGGCCTACAGGTCGAAACTCATCTCGACTTCCACAGGGCCCGTCATCATGACGCGATTGTCGCTTTCCCGCCATTCAATGATGAGGTCGCCGCCATCAAGGATCATGCGCGCCTTGCGCTCTGTCTTCCCGGCCCGCGCGGCGCAGACCAGCGCAGCGCATGCGCCCGTACCGCACGCCTTGGTCAGACCGGCGCCCCGCTCCCAGACACGCAGCCGTATCGTTTCGCGGTCGATGACCTGCGCAAAGCCGACATTGGTGCCTTCAGGAAATAGCGGGTGCCATTCAACCAGTGGGCCGATCTGGGGGATGTTGTAGGCGTCGACATCTTCGACGAAGAAGACCGCATGCGGATTGCCCATCGACACGACGGCAGGCTTTGAGAGGTATGGGTTATCCATCGGCCCGATACGCACATCGACGCCGCGCACATCCATCTTCTCCGATAGCGGGATCTCTTCCCAGCCCATGCGCGGCTGGCCCATATCGACGGTGACGAGGCCATTCTCGGCGCGCATGCCTTTCAGAAGGTCTGCGGCCGTGCGGATCGAGACGGTATTGGCGCCAGCCTCTTCGAGCAGTAGGTGGGCGACCGCGCGCGTACCATTGCCGCAAGCGCCAACCTCTTCGCCGGAAGAATTCCAGATACGTAGGAAAGCGTCCGATGAAGCATCCTTCTCGATCGCCATGACCTGATCCGCCTTCATCTCTGCGGCAATGCTGCGGATCTTGTCTGTATCTGGCGCAAAGGCTTGCTGACGCGCGTCAAAGACCGCGAACGCATTGCCTGCCCCATTCATCTTCCAGACTTTCATGGCCCGCTATGTAGGCGCGAAAGCCGCGAAGCGAAAGCGCCTGATTTATCGCCTAGACCTGCCTTGGTAGCTGGTAAGCTAGCACCCAGCCAGAAATCTGGGCCAGTGCGGCCGTAATCACGAGTCCATCCATCAGCGCGTGCTGCCAGAAGAAGGACAGGAAGACGACGCCCATACAGGCCCAGTCGACCCGGTCGTCACTGATGAGATAGCCGGGAAAGCGCCGCTCGCGCTGGATCTGTTTCAAGGTGATACCCTGCCACATGCGGTTCATGGTGGGCGGGCCGAACACATCCTGCAGGATGCGCGGGTCCTGAATACCCGTCAGCTCACAAAGGATGGCCGCATCCACGACGCCGCCCTCGACCTGCTGTTTGCGGGTCATCGTGCTCAGCAGGCTGGCGAGCGCAGACAGCAGGATGGCAATGGCGGTCGCGACATAGGCGACGCCATCGAAGCCGGGAACGCCGCCCATATCAGGCCCCTCGCTCAATGTTTTGTGGTGTGCAGAGGGGTGATCCGGTCATGGCTGCCTATCTGGGGATCGCGGCCCAGTAATCAAAGTCCAGAAGGACATCGGCGTGATACTTGCCGTCCTCACCCTTGAGCGGGAAGTCACTGCATGGGTGGTTCTTGGTCGCGACGAGGCGCAGGCGAAGTGCGCCGGTGCCGTCGGAGAGCTCTGCCTTGTCGAGGACTTCCGACCACGCATAGACCGTGTCGCCCGCAAATAGCGGGCCCGCATGGGTGCCGGCATTGATCGCCAGCATCTGGGCGGCGCTTTCGAGGCCATTGAACGACAGCGCGCGCGCAATCGAGATTACGACACCGCCATAGATGAGACGCTTGCCAAAGCGGCTGCCCGCCTGCGCATGCGCGTCGAAATGGACCTTCGCGGTGTTCTGGTAGAGGCGCGTGGCGGTCTGGTGCTCGGCTTCTTCAACCGTCATGCCGTCGACATGGTCGATCTTCTCGCCGACCTGATAGTCGTAATACCGCCAGCTGGATCCGGCAAGCGCACTGTTCCAGCCCTTGTAGTCCGGTGCGACTAGGTCAGTTGCGGCGACAGCGTCCGGAAGGTCTGGTGCTGTAACGTCTGGTGCAGGATTGGATGGGTCCTTTTTGTGGACCATGACCCAGCGCACATAGGAGAGGACCGTTTCGCCGCGCTGGTTTTCACCGCGCGTGCGTACCCAGACCACGCCGGTCTTGCCGTTGGAGTTTTCCTTGACGCCGATGACTTCGGAAATCGCCGTCAGCGTATCGCCGGGATAGACCGTCTTCAGGAACTTGCCGTCGGCATAGCCAAGATTGGCGACCGCATTGAGGGAAATGTCCGGCACCGTCTTGCCGAAAACGACATGGAAAGCGAGCAGCGGATCGATCGGCAGGGCGTCAAAGCCGTTCGCCGTCGCGAAGGTCTCTGCCGAATAGAGCGCGTGGCGGCTGCCGGTGAGGGCGCGATAGAGCGAGATGTCGCCGGTCGAGACAGTCAGCGGGGTCGCATGGACAAGCTCCATGCCTGGCTTGAAGTCTTCGAAATAGTGGCCCGGATTCGATTTGGTCATGTCGCCCTCTAAGCTTTGCTGAGGGCGCAGCGGCGCGCAGTGCACGCCTGTTCTGGCCCAGTCAATTCATGCGGGGACCAGTTGCACCGGCTAGACCCTTGAGATCAAGGCCGGATCTTGTCCCGGAAGAAGGATGGCGAGAATAATCGCGCCAACCAGGAACAGGCTGATCATCCGGGCATCGCCGCGGCGGATCAGATCGCGAAAGCCATCTGGGCCATAAGTGATGAAGTGCGGCCCGAAGAACAGGGCACCGGCGAGGGCGAGAAACGCGAAAGCGATCAGAATGAGGAAGCTCATAGCCATGGTTCATACCGCAGCTGTTTGAACATCCGGCTCCCGGATTAGATCAAATTTTATCTAATCAGGTAATCTCGAGGAGCTTTTCATTCGGACGGCCAAGCACGGCCTTGTCGCCATTGATGCCGATGGGACGCTGAATAAGCTTCGGATTCTCGGCCATTGCCTCGAACAGCTCTTCGTCACCCATGGTCGCCGGGATATCGAATTTGGCGGCGTCCTTGTCGCGCAGGAATTCGCGTGGTGACACGCCGCCCATCTTCTTCGCGATGCCTTTCAGCTCATCGACGGAGAGGCGCTCGCCCGCATTCATATATTTGCGGACCTCCGGCTCAACGCCGTTTTCCTGCAGCAGGGCGAGGCCCTTCTTGGAGGAGCCGCAGCCCGGATTGTGGATCAGGATATAGGTCATGGCCTTGCCCTTTGTCTGGTCAGCGCTGATCTGGGATGCCCGGCGTGGACGTCAAGCGCTCTCCATCGCCTTGATTGCCTCATTAACTGCGACGATGCGCTTCGCTTCTTCAAGATGCAGAAGCTCGGTCATCTTGCCATTAACCTTGAGAACGCCCTTGCCCTTGTTGGCCGGGTCGGCAAACGCATCGATCACGTCTTTCGCTTGCGCGACATCGGCTTCGGCGGGCGCGAAGATCTCATTCGTGACCTCAATCTGGCTCGGATGGATCAGTGTCTTGCCGTCAAAGCCGAGTAGGCGGCCCTGGCGCACTTCGGCTTCGAGGCCTTCAGCGTTCGAAATGTCATTATAGACGCCGTCGATGGCGATGATGTCATAAGCACGGGCCGCAGCCAGAGTCAGGCCGAAGAAAGTCTGGAAGGCCGTGCGCTGAGGGTCGTTCACAGCGCGCAGTTCCTTGGCGATGTCATTGGTGCCCATGACAAAGGCGGAAAGGCGCGTGCGGCCTGCCGCTTCGGCGATATCCTTAATGTTGAGGATGGCCTTCGGCATCTCGATCATGACCCAGAGGCCTAGATCCTCGGGGGCGCCAGCGCGTGAAAGCGCATCGTCCAGCCGGTCGATATCACCGCCATCGATGACTTTCGGGGCCAGAATTGCGTCAGGGCCAGCCTCGACGGCCGCTTTCAGATCATCAAGGCCCCATTCGGTGTCGAGCCCATTGATACGGATCACAACCTCGCGCGCGCCATAGCCGCCAGCGTTCACCGCGTCACAGACGGTCTTGCGCGCTTCAAGCTTTGCGTCCGGAGCGACGGCGTCCTCAAGGTCGAGGATGACCGCGTCTGCGGCGAGCGACTTTGCCTTCTCGAGCGCGCGGGCATTGGCGCCCGGCATATAGAGACAGGAGCGGCGGGGACGATTGGCGCTGGACATGGAAAGGCTCCGGATAGATTTCACTGGAGGCCGCTTGTACAGGCTGCAACATCGACATGACAACCAGTTGCGGGCTTGGCGCAGCCTGCTGTCGGACTAGCCTGTCGCTTCAGCGACAATGCCGAACAGCGTTTCTTCGATCCTGGCGGCATTCACGCTTTTTGGATCCAGCCCGTACTGGCTCACGAGCGCGCTGATGTCCTGACGAAGGACATGGACGCCGCTGCCTGTCTCGATGACCAGGATCTTCATTGGCAGTTCGATCCCGAGCGCTGGGTTGGCCTGCATCAGGGGTGTCCCGGCTTGGGGATTGCCAAAGATGAACAGCGTCGATGGCGAGAGCTCCAGACCCGCCTCGCCCGCACCTTCTGCATGGTCGACCATGGCGAAGATGGTGAGGGGCCGCTTCTCAAGCGCTGCTCGAAGCTTTGAAACTGTGGTCACGAAATCATTCGCGCTGTCTGCGGCAATGAGGGCCTGCGCAGCTGGCTGTTCGGCAAGTTCGGGATCAATCACCGGGCCTTGCAGCGCGCCGGTCTGGCAGGCGCTGAGCGAGACGGCGGCAATGGCGGCGGCGGCCAGAAGCGGTTGTTTCATTTGAAGTCCCTGTTTTCCATCTTGAAACCTCGCAACGCGCGGCGGAGTGCTTACGTTCAGCGCTAATTGGACGAAGAGGAGCAGGCAATGAGCGATATCCGGGGCCATGTGGCGAGCGGGTTTGAGCCTGTCCGTGAGGTTTTCGCAGAGACGTTCGAGGCTGGCGAGGAGCTCGGCGCTGGCTTTTGCGCCATTCTGGACGGCGAGGTGATTGTCGACATTCAGGGCGGGAGAACCTCCCGCGCGCGCGACAAGGACTGGGACGAGACGACAATTGTTCCTGTCTATTCAACGACCAAGGGCGTGTCGGCGCTCGTGATCGCGTCGATTATCGGCGATCTGAACGAGGGCTATGAGACCCCTGTCGCCGAGGTCTGGCCGGAATTCGCCGCCGCCGGGAAAGGCGATGTCACGATCGGGCAGCTGCTGTCCCACCAGGCCGGTCTCGTCGGGTTCGCGGAGCCGATTGACCCAGACCTCTGGCTAAATCCGGACGGGCTCGCTGCTGCGCTGGCAGAGCTGGAGCCGCTCTGGGAACCGGGGACGGCGCATGGCTATCACCCGTCCACATGGGGGTATCTGGCGGGAGAAATCGTCAAGCGGATCACCGGTCGAACGCTGGGGACCATATTGAAAGAGGATTTCTGCGGGCCAGCTGGCGTTGATTTCCAGATTGGCCTGCCGCCTGAGGATGATGACCGCGTCGCCGAGATCCAGCGCCCGCGCGAAATGCCAAAACTCGGTGAAATCAATGAGTTCAGGAAGGTCGCCTTCCTGACCAAATGGTCCTCGCCGAGCCGGACAGGCGGTGAGTGGCGCCGCATGGAGCAGCCAGCCGCCAATGGGCATGGCACCGCCAGGGCGGTTGCGCAGCTCTATGGGATCTATGCTAATGGCGGGAAGCTTGGCGACAAGCAGTTGATTTCAGAAGACTCTTTCCGGGAGCTGACACGCCGCCGGGTGATCGGCGATGACTTAGTGCTGCCCTTCGTGACGGAGTTCGCGGCCGGGGTAATGCGCAATAATCTCGGCATCTATGGCCCGAACCCCGAAACCCTTGCCCATTCGGGCTGGGGCGGGTCGCTCGCGCTTGGGGATCCGGACCGTCATCTCTCGGCCGCCTATGTCATGAACAGGCAATCGAGCTATCTGCAGGGCGATCCGCGGGCGCGGCGTCTGGTCGACGCACTGTATGGCTGCCTGTAGGAAACTGACGGGTTTTCCCCCATGTTACACGGTGCACTCATGGTGCATGGGCGGTGTTTTTCGGGGTGTTTTTGAGAGCGCCGCAAAAATAGCCGGGGACAAGACATGTTGAGCGAGATGAACTGGCTCGCCTTTCTGGGCGCGATGGCTCTGGTTGAGCTGACCCCCGGCCCGAATATGGGCTGGCTGACCGCGCTCGCTGCGCAGCAGGGCCGCCGGGTCGGTTTCATGGCGGTGGTCGGCATCACATTGGGCCTCGCGGTGCAGCTGGTACTGGCAGCGACGGGCTTTTCTGCCTTTATCGCGGGCAACCCTCTCGTCTACGAAGTGCTGCGCTGGGCGGGTATCGCCTTCATGCTCTACCTCGCACTAGAGGCCTGGCGTGAAACGGGAGAGGCCTCGCCCGGTCAGGCAAAGGCGCTGGAGGGCTTCCGGCGCGGCTTCATCGCCAATCTGCTGAACCCCAAAGCGCTGGTTTTCTATATCGCGGTCGTCACGCAATTTGCGGGCAGGGGCGGTGAGGTGCCATCAGCTGGCGCAATCCTGATATTGGGCAGCTTGCACATACTCGTCGCCATTCTGGTACATGTCTGTCTCGTTCTGGCAGGGTCCCGGCTTGGCGAACAGATCGCCCATTATCGCCAGTCGCGATGGGTGCGGGCCGCGTTTGCCCTTGCCCTTATTGGGATCGCGGTCTGGATGGCGATTTCAACGCAGCGCTAGGCTCGCCTGAGACACGAATTGGCACGGGAATTGCTAGCGTCTCGCGCGAACCGGACCTCCATTCTGATTCACATGCATCACTCCTGACCGGCGGCTCATTTTGGGTCAGCCGGTCTTTTTTTGCTACTCAGCGAGGCGGGCCGCGCGGGCAAGGCGGCGGGCCTTGCGTTCGCCCAGGACACTATCGACCGTAAAGACGGCAAGCGCGGTCCAGATGAGGCCGAAAGCGACCGCGTCGACTGGACCGAACGGCTCGCGGAAAATCAGGACAGCGATCAGGAATTGCAGCGTCGGCGTCAGATACTGCATCATGCCAATGGTCGCGAGCTTGAGCCGTTTGGCGGCGAGCGCGAAGAGGATCAGCGGCACGGCCGTGATGGGTCCAGCAAGTGGAATGAGCCAGTCGAGCGCAATACCATCGCCCATCCAGCCACCGTCCGGCGTCTGCTGAAACCAGCTGAGCCAGATGAAAGCGACTGGGAAGAGAAGCGCAGTCTCAATTGCGAACCCAATGCGGCTATCGACACTGACGGTCTTTCGCACGGCGCCATAGGCGGCAAAGCTGAAACAGAGAACAAGTGACACCCAGGGCAAACGTCCAAGCTCCCAGGTGAGAACAGCAACGCCGCACGTCGCGATGGCAATTGCGATCCACTGCGCGCGGCGCAGCGTCTCTGAAAAGAAGATCATCCCCAGAAGCACGCTCACGAGCGGGTTGATGAAATAGCCAAGGCTTGCCTCTGTGACGCGCTCGGCCGACACGGCCCAGATATAGAGCAGCCAGTTGGTCGCGATCAGCCCGGCCGAAATGGAGAGGTAGAGCATGCGCCGAGGCGTGAGCGCGCCGCGCAAGTCCCGCCAGCGCCGGGCAATGGCGATGAAGATCAGCGCGGTTGGCAGGCCCCAGAGAATGCGATGAGCCAGCATTTCGAACGGGCCGACATGATCGAGCAGCCGGAAATAGAGCGGCAGCCCACCCCAGATGAGGTAGGCGCCGAATCCGCAAGTCAGGCCAAGGCGCAGTTCGCTCGTCATTCGCGGCAGGTAATACCGGCGCGGACCAATAGCCATCAAATTCTGGGCATAGCTGCTATGGAACAGGTCCGCTTTGCATGCGTCGGGAAGAGATGACCGAAGCGGGCATTAAAACTAGTGCAGACCAAAGCCTCCGGGCGTCAGAAGAGGCCCAGCAGGAAAAGGCCAATGTCGGTACCTATCACCGCGTCTGGAAGAGCGAGACAGCCTTCATCGTCGCAACCGCGGCGGCAGCCATTGGTCTCGGCAATCTCTGGCGTTTTCCTTATTTGCTTGGCGAACAGGGCGGCGGTGCGTTCCTGATTGCGTATCTTGTATGCCTCATTGTGGTGGCGCTTCCCATTGCCGTTATAGAGCTTGCAGCGGGTAGGCGTACGCGAAGCGGGGTGTTGGGCGCGTTCAGCATGACGGGGCCACGTCGCCGATATTTCGGCTATGTGGTTCTTTTCCTGATCTTCCTCATCACCAGCTATTATCTTGTGCTGACCGGTTGGACATTCAGCTACGCTTTCGATTCCCTTGATGGCAGCTTCCAGGCATTTGAGGATTATCAGCAAGGCTGGGGGTCGCTTTTAGCTTTCCTGGCCGTGCTGATTCTTTCCTGTGCGCCGCTTTTTCTGGGCGTTGGCGCCATTGAAAAGGTCGCTTTTGTCGCTGCGCCGACCCTTCTTGTCGTGCTCGCGGCCATCGGTACCTATGCCTACCTCGACAGCGACGGGTGGGGCCAGTCGGTCGATTTCCTGACGGGTTTCGAAGGTGCCGATTTGCTGGATGCCTCCATTTGGTACACGGCGCTCGGCCAATCCTTCTACAGCCTGATGATCGGCCAAGGTTACCTGCTTACTTATGGCCGGCACGTCGCAGCGGGCACAAACCTGCCACGCGCTGCAGGTATAATCGCTTTCGTGAATGCAGGCGCGGGGATTACGGCAGGGTTTGTCCTGTTCCCGTTTGTATTTGCCTCTGGCGCCGATCCGGCGCAGGGGCCAGAGCTCATCTTTGCGGTGTTGCCGCAGGCCATCAGCGAAATTCCGTTCGGCTATGTCGTAGGTATTTCCCTGTTTGCAGCCTTCTTCCTGGCAGCCTTCACATCTTGCGTCGCGTCCCTGAAAACGATCGTGGATGGCATTTTCGGTATGCGGGTCTGCTCGTACCGGCGCGCAATGCTCATCGCCTTGGTCGCCCTTCTGATCGCCGGACTGCCTTCGGCCCTGAGCTATACAGGCCTCGATTTGAGCATCGGTAACGATGCCGTGCTGGACTGGGTCGATGACCTGACAGGATCGGCGCTGGTCATCTTCGCAGGTATTGTTGGCGCTTGCCTCCTTTTCGGGGCAGGGCGCCACCGCAGACCACCCAGCTAAACCAGTTCAGCGGGCGGTCTGCTAGTTGTATCGCCTATTCCCCGCCTTCTGCGAACATATCGCCGAAGAAGTCGCCTTCATTCCAGCTTGGACGTTCTTCCATGTTTGCGACGCTGCGGGCGATGTCGGCCTTTACGCCTGCAAAGCGGGCGAGCGCGTTGAAGTTCAGCTGGTCGGCCTCATCGGATGGGCGGTGATAGTCCTCGGCGAGGAATTTTGCCTGTGCTTCAGCGCCGCCATTGGCGTGGCCGGGCACCAGATAGGTCGCCGGGACGCCCTGTTTCACCCAGCTATAGTGGTCTGAGCGCGTGAAGAGGCCGAGATTCGGGTTCGGGTCCGGGCTGAGCGTCAGGCCAGCACCTTCGACGGCGGCTTTCACCGGCTCATAAAGGCTGGAGCGTTCGGTGCCGAAGGCGACAACGTCTTCGAACTCATAGGTCATGATCGGCATGTCGAGATTGACGTTGGCGACCACGCCTTCGGCCGGGACGGTCGGGAAGCGGGCATAATAGTCAGAGCCGACGAGGCCTTTTTCTTCCGCCGTTACCGCAACGAAGACGACGCTGCGCTTTGGCGGGTCAAGCGAGAGGAGGCGCGCGACTTCCAGAAGGGCCGAGGTGCCGGAGGCATTGTCCATGGCACCGTTGAAGAGCGTGTCCTCGTTCGGGTTGAAGCTTGGCTTCACCCCTTCATGGTCGAGGTGGGCCGAGAGGACGACATATTCACCGGCGAGAGTTTCATCCGTGCCGGGCAGGATGGCGGCGACGTTCGGGCTGGTGATCTCTTCATGCGTGCTGTTGGCTTCGATGCGGAGGGTTAGGCCAAGCTCAAATGGCTCGGTGCCGGTGACGGTTTCCTCAACGAGGGCGTCATAGTCGCGGCCAGCGGCCTCGATCAGCTTCTTTGCGCCTTCAATGCTCATCGTGGCGCCGGCTTGCAGGTTCGGAGCGGTTGAATGGGCGTTGCCGTCGGCATCGACCCACGTCATCGAGGCGCGGCCCATACGGTCCATCGCGGCGCGGCGTTCGAAGGAATACCGCTCCTGCGCCACAGGATGGTAGAGGGTCACGACGCCAACTGCGCCAGCTTCAGACAGGCGCTGATAGCTGGTCGAGGAATAGTGGGCGCGTTCCTCGGTGTTGAGGTCGCTTGGCGCGTCGCGGAAAATGACGGCGATCTTGCCTTCGAGGTCGACGCCGTCGAAGTCATTCCGGCTACCATCAGGGGCGATGAAGCCATAGCCAACGAAGACGGTCGGCGCTTCGACGAGGCCCTGTTCGACCTGCGAGGAAGCGGAGATCAGGTAATCGCTGCCAAGCTCCAGCGGGAGGTCTGCGCCCTCTGTTACGGTCAGGCTTTGCGGGGCGGCCTGGTCGAGCTGATAGCGAAAGAGCGGGACTTGCTGCATGTAGCTGTCTTCATCGCCGCCTGGCTGAAGGCCATAGGCGCGGAACTGTTCAGCGACATAGAGCGCGGCAATGTCATAGCCGCGTGTGCCGGCCTCGCGCCCTTCCAGAAGGTCATCGGCAAGGAAGCGGACATGGGCCTCTACCTTTTCGGCGGACGCGGATTCCGGCGCGGTGGCGGCATGCGCCTCTTCGGGAATGCTTGGATTGCAGGCGGTAAGCGCGAGCGCGGCCAGAAGGCCGGTGGCGGCAACAATTCTCATGAAAAAACCCCAGCTTTGTCAGATCGCTGAAGGATCGAACAAAGCCGGGGTTTAGGCAAGCTGTCAGCGGCAAAAGCCGCATGACTGAGGTGTCGTCTAGGCGGCGAGGACGCCGCGCTTGATCAGCTCTTCAGCGATCTGGACCGTATTGAGGGCTGCACCCTTGCGGAGGTTGTCAGCAACCACCCAGAGCGACAGGCCGTGCTCGACCGTATTGTCGACGCGGATGCGGGAAACGAAGGTGTCCCACTCGCCCTTGCACTCGACCGGCGTGATGTACTGGTCTTCTTCAGGGTTATCGATGACCTGGACGCCATCGAAATTGCGGAGCGCCTCGCGCGCCTGTTCTGGCGTAATCGCCTCTTCAAACTCAATGTTCACGCTTTCGGAGTGACCGACAAAGACCGGCACGCGCACGCAGGTGACCGTGAGCTTGATGTTCGGGTCGATCATCTTGTGGGTCTCATTCCACATCTTGGCTTCCTCGTCGGTGAAGCCGTCTTCGCGGAAAGAGCCGATCATCGGGATCGCGTTGAAGGCGATCTGGCGCGGATATTCTTCAGGCTCTGGCGCATCGTTCACGAAGATGCCCTTGGTCTGGTTCCAGAGCTCATCCATGCCGGCTTTGCCCGAGCCGGACACCGACTGATAGGTCGAGACGACGACGCGTTTGATCTTCGCGGCATCGTGCAGTGGCTTCAGCGCCATGACGAGCTGCGCCGTGGAGCAGTTCGGGTTGGCAATGATCATCTTCTTGTCATAGCCGAGGACGTCTTCGCCGTTCACTTCTGGCACGACGAGCGGAACGTCAGGGTCCATGCGCCAGGCCGACGAGTTGTCGATGACGATCGCGCCCTGCTTGCCGATCTTCTCGGCCCATTCTTTCGACAGGGTGCCGCCAGCGGACATCAGGACCACATCGACTTTGGAGAAGTCGAAATCGTCCAGCACTTCGCATTTCAGGGTCTTGTCGCCATAGCTCACTTCGCGGCCTTTCGAGCGGCGCGAGGCGAGGGCATAGACTTCAGCAGCGGGGAAATCGCGCTCGTCCATGATGTTGAGAAGTTCGCGGCCCACATTACCGGTGGCGCCAACGATTGCGACTTTGATAGCCATAGTTTTTCCTTTCGCGATGCCCGCTCATTTAACGCCAAGCGAGCTTTCGTCCAATCAGATGATTGACCGCTGGACGGATCACAGCAATTCGAAGGAAAGAGCGCCCCGCCAGCCTTGATTTGAAAGGCATGTAGTGCACGACTGGGGCGGATTCAGGGTGGGAGCTGCAATCACTCTGTGATGAGAGGTGAAACACCGTGATCGAAGACCTGATCGGCCAGTATATCCGCAGCTATAATGCGCGTGATATCGAGGGCATGCTCGACTGCGTCACCGAAGACGTGGTGTTTGAGAACATTTCCAATTACGGCCAGACCATGAAATTCGAAGGCCGCGACAAGATGCGTGAGGTCGCCGAGCTGTCTGGCCGGGCTTTCTCTTATCGCCGTCAGAAGCTGATCAGCCTCGTCATCGGGGATGGGCGGGCGGCGGCCGAGATCGAGTTTGAGGGCAAGGCTGCGGTGGATCTGCCAAATGGATGCAAGGCAGGCGAGACGATCAAAATCCGCGGTGCGAGCTTCTTTGAGTTTCGCGGCCAGCTGTTGTGCCGGATTGCGGATTATAGTTGAGTGGGTGGGTGCCCTCCCACATCCGTCATCCCCGATGGCTTCAGCCATCTGGGGATCCAGCTCCAACGGCCTGCGGGTGAGTGGAAAGGTCGGAAGCTGGACTCTCAGATGAGCTGCGCTCATCGAGAGTGACGCCCCTTGGGGCGCCCTACACGACCTAAAGACAGTCGATGATCGCGTCCGTCATGGCGGTGGTGGAGAGGTCACCGCCGAGGTCGCGTGTGCGGGCACCGGCCTCGAGCGCGCGGCCCACGGCCGCCATGATCCGGTCTGCGGCATCCGGGCGGGCGAGCGACCAGCGTAGCGCCATCTCGAGCGACAGGATCGCGGCGCATGGATTAGCGATGCCCTGGCCTGCAATATCCGGCGCCGACCCGTGCACGGGCTCAAACAGGCCTGGCGTGCCTTCTGTCCCGAGGCTTGCAGACGGCAGCATGCCGATCGAACCCGTCAGCATGGCGGCGGCGTCAGATAGAAGATCGCCGAACAGATTGTCGGCCAGGATGACGTCGAACTGTTTCGGGGCGCGCACCAGCTCCATGGCGCAGGCGTCGGCTAGCATGTGGGACAGCTCCACGCCGTCTCCATGCGTTTTATGGACTGTGGTGACTTCCTCGCGCCAGAACTGGCCGCTTTCCATCACATTGGCCTTGTCGACCGAACAGACCCGTCCGGCACGGCCGCGGGCGATCTCCAGCGCGACGCGCGTGACGCGTTCAACTTCCGGCGCTGTGTAGACCGACATGTCGAAGCCACGGCGCACACCATCTGCGTCGGTTTCGATACCGCGCGGTTCGCCGAAATAGACGCCGGAGGTCAGCTCTCGCACGATCATGATGTCGAGGCCTTCGACGCGGTCGCGCTTCAGGCTTGAGGCATCGACGAGAGCGCCGAAACAGTAGGCGGGGCGCAGGTTTGCGAAGACGTCGAGGCCCTTGCGTAGACCCAGAAGTCCAGCTTCCGGGCGATTGTCGCGGGCGACATCAGACCACTTAGGTCCACCGACTGCACCGAGGAGGATGGCGTCGACAGATTTGGCGCGTTCAAGTGCAGCGCCGGTAAGCGGTACGCCGTGCTTGTCGATGGAAGCGCCGCCGACAAGATCCTCTTCAATCGCGACGTCCGGCGCGACGAGCTGGCAGATGCGTTGGGCTGCAGCAGTTACTTCGGGGCCGATGCCATCGCCGGGTAAGAGAAGCAGGGTCTGTTTCATGGATCGTCTCCATAGGCCGCAGATGCGGTCAGATTACGTAATTTCAGGAAGGCTCAGGCGCGCGAGCGTGGCAGCCAGGGTGTCTCGTGTGAGCGGCGCGCCTCGAAGGCATCGATGGACGGTGCGGCTTGAAGCGTCTGGCCGATATCATCAAGTCCTTCCAAAAGACTCTGCTTCCGGCCGGGCTCAATATTGAAGTAGATCTCGGCCCCATCCGGCGTCGTGATGACCTGCTGGGCGAGATCGACAGTGAAACGGTGATTGGCGCCGCCCGTCTGGGCCGCGAGCGCCTCACAGACCTCAATCGGCAGGGCTATGGGCAGGATGCCGTTCTTGTAACAGTTATTGTGAAAGATATCGGCAAAGGAGGGCGCGATGACGCAGGTGATGCCCTGGTCGAGCAGTGCCCATGGTGCGTGCTCGCGCGATGAGCCGCAGCCGAAATTATCGCCCGCAACCAGGATGCCCGCATTCTGGTGCGCAGGCTGGTTGAGGACGAAGTCAGGATCAGGGCTGCCGTCTGCCTTGGTCTTGAGTTCGTAAAACAGACCCGTGGACAGACCCTCGCGTTCCGTGGTCTTCAGGAACTGCTTCGGAATGATCATGTCCGTGTCGACATTCGCCATGAGCCGTCCCTTGTCAGTAAGGGCCGCAGCGGTCGAGGTGAGCGTGGTGAAAGCTTTCATGCGCCTGTTCTAATCGCTGGAATGGGCAATGAACAAGGTGGGGACGCCCAGAGTCTTGACCTTTACCGTGAAGACTTGCGTTCCGGGCTTGCGGCCTTTGCGCACGTCAGAGGTTTGGATGCCAGCTTTGGCGAGACGCGCATGCGCCGCTTCGATATCGCGGACCGTCCAGGTGAGGCCCCAGATATGGTCATTTTCAGCAGGGTCTGCTGTCTCGTCCAGCCGGTTGATAATTTCGAGCGTCAGGCCGCCCGTTCGGAAGAAGAGAAAGCGCGTCTTCCATTGCTCGGCCGTCCGGTCGAGGCGAAGGTCGAGACCGAGGCGCGCACCATAATTGGCGACGGCGCGGTCCGGGTTGGGTGTGTTGATCACCACATGGTCCAGAGAGTGGACGCAAGAGTCCTCAACGCTCGTAACCGGGCTTTCGGACTCCGGTTCGATGATGAAAGTCTTGATGCCAGCCATGGCGTCGTCGCTGCAGCGAAACCGCTGCCAGTTCCGGTGTGCTCCAGTTTCCAGATGTGTGCTCTCCCCGGGCTGGATGGCATCGGGTTGGAGGCCGCGCCGGCTAAAAAGCCTGTGCGCTTCTGCGATGTTATCTGTACGGAAGGCCAGGCTGGTGAGGGTGGCCCCGCTGGAAATCAGCTCTCGCAGGCGCGGGGCGGCGGCCGCGTCGCCATCGGGGGCCATGAGTTCAAGTGCGGTATTATCGACGTGAAAAAGGGAGGTCGCTGCGCCGCCTGAGGTGGCGCGCCAGTCTGGCGCGCGTCCGAGAAGGTTTGTGTAGGCTTTGGTGCCGGCCTCTATGTCATCGCAAAGAAGGACCAGATGGTCGATTGCGGTCAGTAGGCCGGCACCAGACACGGGTTCGCCTAGTTCTCTACCGCAATTACGGTTGCGGTGCCGCTTGCACCATTGTCGCCAGTATAGGTCGTCGAATGACCGACCTCGCTTTTGGGGTCATCGAAAATCAGACATCCATTATAGGCGTCGCTCTCAATGCACATTTTTGTTGTCGCTTCGTCGTAGGTGTAGGTGCCATTACCGGCGGCAGACGTCATCGTCCCGTCGTCGTAGAATACAGCCTGTTGGTCGTTTCCACTGTCGCTGTCGAACTTGAGCGTGATGGATGCGGCGAAGGCCGGGGCTGCGCAGATAGACAGGGCAGCAAATGCAAGTGCAGTACGTTTCATGTTTTCCTCCGAAGTTATGAGCTTATTCTTACTCTATTAACCAAGAGGGGTAAGCTCACGCTGCGGCAAGCGCAAGAAAAAGCGCGCGATGTCGGGCTCTTTTCTATCCGATGACTCCGGTAATTGCGGCGCGGGCGGCGAGGGTGGGGCTCATCAGATGTGTGCGCCCGCCCCGGCCCTGGCGGCCTTCGAAGTTGCGGTTCGAGGTCGAGGCGCAGCGTTCGCCCGGGGCGAGGATGTCCGGGTTCATGCCGAGACACATGGAGCAGCCCGGCTCGCGCCATTCAAAGCCGGCCTCGATGAAGACGCGGTCGAGGCCTTCCGCTTCAGCTTGGGCCCGTACAAGACCAGAGCCCGGAACGACCATGGCGCGAACGCCGTCGGCGACCTTCGATCCGGACGCGACGCGCGCGGCTTCGCGCAGGTCTTCGATGCGCGAATTGGTGCACGAGCCGATAAAGACGCGCTGTACTGGAGTCCCAGCGATCGGCGCACCCGGGGCAAGGTCCATATAATGGAGTGCGCGTTCGATGGCAGCTTTTCGAACGGGATCTGTAATGATGGCGGGGTCCGGCGTCCTGCCCGAGAGGGGAATGGCTTGTTCAGGACTGGTGCCCCAGGTGACGGTTGGCTCCACGTCTTCGCCGCGAATTTCGACGATTCGGTCCCACTGGGCGTCGTCATCGGAATAGAGGGTCTCCCAATAAGACTTAGCCACATCCCATGCACCTGCCTTGGGGGCTGCGGGCCGACCTTTCATGTAGGCGTACGTGGTGTCATCTGGCGCGATCAGACCAGCGCGTGCGCCGCCCTCAATCGAGAGGTTGCAGAGTGTCATCCGCCCTTCCATGGAGAGCGCACGAACCGCTTCGCCGCGATACTCCATGACGTGGCCGGTGCCGCCCGCCGTACCGATAATTGAGATGAGATGGAGGGCGAGATCCTTGGCCGTCACGCCCTCTCGCAGCTGGCCGCTGACCTCAATAGCCATGTTACGGGACTTCTGGGTGCGGAGCGTTTGCGTTGCGAGGACATGCTCGACCTCTGATGTGCCAATGCCATGGGCGAGTGCGCCGAAAGCGCCATGCGTTGAGGTGTGGCTGTCGCCGCAGACGATCGTCATACCGGGCTGGGTGCGTCCCTGCTCAGGGCCGACAACGTGCACGATGCCGTTTCGGACATCGCCCATCGGGAAGAATTCGATGCCATGCTCGGCGACGTTGCGCGAGAGCGCGGAGAGCTGGTTACGGGCGGCTTCATCGCGCACACCTTCCAGACCGGCCGCCTGATTTTCCGTCGGCGTATTGTGATCTGCGACCGCGAGGGTGAGTTCAGGCCTGCGCACCTTGCGCCCATTTGCCTTCAGGCCGGAGAAGGCCTGCGGGGTCGTCACCTCATGAATGAGGTGGAGATCGATATAGATGAGCGCGTCGCCACTCGCGGCGTCGGTGTCCACGAGGTGGGCGTCCCAGATCTTGTCGTAAAGTGTCTTGCCCGGCATGTCAGAGCGGCCTCCTGCTGCGCTGCAAAAGACCATGCAGTGGTGGCGCTGACAAGACCATCCGCCGCGTCCACCCTTTGAAACAACAGGCAAAAGAAAAGGGCCAGCTCATCGAGCTGGCCCTTTCCGGGTGTTTCTGGTTCAGGCTTGACCTAGCA
Organism: Thalassovita mediterranea; assembly: GCA_019448215.1. Taxonomy (NCBI): domain Bacteria; kingdom Pseudomonadati; phylum Pseudomonadota; class Alphaproteobacteria; order Rhodobacterales; family Roseobacteraceae; genus Thalassovita; species Thalassovita mediterranea. The sequence continues at coordinate 1,234,055 of CP080408.1, forward strand.
AGGGCAACCTGGGCCGACGTTCAGGACCACCAGAGAAGCGCGCTGCGTCTCGTAGCGGGTCGGTGCGACGACGGTTTCCGTCGTGCCGCGAACGCGGCGGTACTCGATCGGCTGGACGATACGACGCTCGACCGGCTGGATCACGTTACGCTGGGTCACCGCTTCGAAGTAGGATTCGGTGTACTCTTCGCGATATTCCTCGGTGACCTGCGGGATGTAGTTCACTTGGGTCTGCGGGATCGGCTCAGCTTCGACGCGGCCCGGCAGGTACTCTTCCTGATAGATCGTGTCGCGGACGATGGTTTCGGTCTGCGGACGAAGCACGCGGCGCTCGATTGGCTGGATCGTCGTCACGACAACCGGCTGGACCACATTGCGGGTAACCTGATCGACATAGACGTCTTCAACTTCGAGGACGGTACGCTCGGTGACCTGCGGAATGATCTGCTCGGTGACCTGAGGTGCCTGCTCGGTTTCAACACGAACCGGAAGACGCTCTTCCTCGTAGCGGGTCGCAGCGGTGACGGTTTCGGTCGTACCGCGAAGGATACGGCGCTCAACCGGCTGGATCATCGTGCGGACAACTGGCTGGTACACGTCGCGGCGGGTGACAGCATCGACATAGGTGTCGGTGTACTCATCGCGGGTGACTTCCGTCACGTCCTGAACAACGTTCTCGATGACCTGCGGGACTTCGTCCTGCTCAACGCGAACCGGTGCGCGGACCGTTTCATAACGGGTGTCAGCGGTAACCGTCTCGGTGCGAGGACGCGTGATGCGGCGCTGGACTGGAACGATCGTGGTGCGTTCGATCGGCTGGGTGATCTCACGGCGGGTCACGACGTCGTAATAGGTCTCGGTTGCTTCCTCGACATATTCTTCCGTCACGTCCGTGGTGACATTCTCCTGGACGGCAGGAACTTCATCCTGCTCGACGCGGACTGGAAGGTATTCTTCTTCGTAGACCGTGTCTTCGGTAACTTCTTCAACACGTGGGCGCACAATGCGGCGTTCGATCGGCTGGATGAGCGTGCGCTCGACCGGCTGGACGATTTCGCGGCGGGTCACGGCGTCAAAATAGGTTGTGGTTTCCTCGAACTCGGTGTTCTCGGTCACGCGCTCTTCGACGTTTTCACAGCAGAGAACGCTGTCGATCGCTTGCTGCTCACCACCAAGGTAGCGAACGTCAGCGCCGCCGGAGGTGCCGCTTTGTTGAATGATTTCACGAACCTGAGCATCTGTGAGGACGCGTTCGTCGGTTGCGGAACCAGCTGAAGAATAACGCTCTCCAACCGCTTCATTGTCCCATGTGCCCGCTTCGCCATCGGCGTGGGCAGCGAGGGGGAGTGCAGCCAAGGCAACGACACCCACCATCAGTTTCTTGCTAAGTTTCATTCCACCTTCCCCATTTCTGACCCCAACCGGCCAACTAAAGGATATTCAAGTTGCCCGAATGCCCTCGGGACCGTTGTTGATACACCAGAAATACTGGCGTCGCTCATTTCGTATACGAAACGGTAATCTTGAAACCAACTAGATTCCCTTCGCACGCGAGCAAGTCCTTGAAAAACGCTGTCCCAGAAGGGGAAATATCGGCTTTCGCGGCCTGCTTGCCCCTGCTCTGCAAGCCATATGCCGTAGTGAAATCGGGGTATACGCGAAAAGTGTTGCAGTCAGAACACAAAAACCCCGCAACTTTCGTTGCGGGGTCAAAAAATTACTAAATTTTAGGAAATTCTACTGCTCGGAGGTGCTTTCGCCCTCTGCAGCCTCGTTTTCGGCGGCTGCAGCTTCTGCCTCGGCGGCCGCTGCTTCAGCTTCTGCGGCCTTGCGCTTGGCTTCTTCCGCCTCGACGCGATCCTTTGCAGCCTGCTCGCGGCGGGCAGCTTTCTGCTCGACGCGCTGACGCTTGCGCTCGGTCTTGGACACGGTGACCTCGGTGGTCTCCATGCCGTGGCCGGAGGTACGCTCTGCGATACGTGCAGACTTACCGCGCAGGTTGCGCAGGTAGTAAAGCTTCGCACGGCGCACGCGGCCCTTGCGCTTGACTTCAATGCTCTCGATCATCGGGGAGACGACCGGGAAAACGCGCTCGACACCTTCACCGAAGGAAATCTTGCGGACCGTGAAGTTCTCGTTCACGCCTTTGCCGGCGCGTGCGATGCAGACGCCTTCGAAACGCTGGACGCGTTCACGGTCGCCTTCGCGAATGCGCACATTCACAGACACGGTATCGCCAGGAGAGAAATCCGGGATTTCCTTGCCTGAAGTGACGCGTGCCACTTCTTCAGCTTCGAGCTGTTCAATCATGTTCATCGTCCGTCTCCGACGCTCGTATTCTATGCCCGTTGAGGTAAGCGGCCCATAAATCGGGACGGCGCCCTTCTGTCAACAGTTTACTGCGGTTGAGCCGCCATTGGTCGACCTTGCTGTGATCACCCGACAAAAGTACGTCCGGCGTCGGCTGGCCCTCCCATGTCCGCGGCAGTGTATATTGCGGGTATTCAAGCAGCCCGGCCGAGAAACTCTCATCCTCGATCGAGGTTTCATTGCCGGCTACACCCGGCAGCAGCCGGAGTGTTGCTTCTATAATAGCCTGCGCTGCGACTTCCCCGCCTGCGAGAACGAAATCGCCGAGCGACACTTCTCTCATGCGGCGCTGGGTGATGACGCGCTCGTCCAGTCCCTCGAAGCGGCCGCAGAAGCAGATGAGGCCCGGCCCGCTCGCAAATTCATGGGCGAGCTTCTGTGAGAAAGGCTCCCCGCGCGGGCTGAGATAGATGAGCTCGCGGCCCTTGCGATCGATACTGTCGATTGCGGCAGCCGCCACATCGGGCCGGATGACGAGACCAGCGCCGCCGCCCGCGGGCTTGTCATCGACCTGGCGATGCTTGCCGAGGCCGAAGCTGCGAAGGTCCGTCGTTTCCAGTGACCAGATGCCCTGCTCACGCGCGCGCCCAAGTATAGAGACATCGAGCATGCCCGGAAACGCTTCCGGAAAGAGCGTTATTATAGAGACGTCGAAGGCCATGACTGGGTTCTGGAGGCCCGGCGTCGCCTAGGCCTTCATCATGCCGGCCGCCTTGAGCGTCTTGCCGGCGCGAAGGACGCGGGCAAGCATGTGCTCAGTCGAACGGTCGCCGCCATTGGAATCCGGGTGGAACTTGCGGATGTATTCGCTGTAGCGCACGCGGATCTCGCTGGCCGTTGCGCCAGCCTCGAGATCAAGCTCAGCGAGGGCTTGCGCGGTAACGCCAGCCGACTGCTGTTCCTTGCGGCGGGCCTGACGGGCCTCGGCATTCTCCTCGAAGAATTCCTTGCCACGCCAGCGGCGCGGATCGTGCGCAGCAGCGGCCTTGCCCTTGCCCATCGGTCCGGTGCCGAATTTCCAGGTTTTCTGGAAACCGTGACGGGCCATCTCGTTGAAGGCTTCGAGCTCGGCATCGGACATGCCGGCAAAGAAGTCATAGTTGCGGTTATATTCACCCGCATGCTTCTGGCAGAACCAGTAGACGCCCTCGAGGCCTCTCGGCTTCGGCGCGGGGTGATCACCTGCCAGGTCGCAGTCGTCGCGATGACACTCACGCGTCTCGACGGCTTTCTGGCGCTCTTGCTCCTCCTTCGGAGGCTTCACCCTTATGTCGGTGAACTTGACGCGGTATGAAAATGCATCTGCCATGGGTCAGGCAACATAGGTCGAACGAGTTAACGAGGCCAGAATTGACAAACAGATCAGAGCGGATTCGCGCGAGATTGACGCAGCTTTTTGCACCTAGTGAGCTGCATGTCCGCGATGACAGTGCGAAACATGCAGGCCATGCGGGCGCCCGCCCGGAAGGCGAGACTCATTATAAGGTGGAGATTGTCTCACCCGCCTTTGAAGGAAAGAGCCGGGTGGAGATGCAGCGCGAAGTGAATTCTGCGCTGAAAGATGAGTTCGATAGCGGGCTGCATGCCCTGTCGATAAAGGCGCGGGCGGGCTGACAGGAAGGCGCCGCGGGGCCTTCGCCCGGTATCGAAATTGCAAATCGTCCAGGACCGGCACAGAAAGTGGTCTGAAGACGATGTTCCTTGCAATAGCGCCAAATCCTCACAAGAACGGAGCGCCGACGCGCATCGCCAAGCTTGCCAAGCGTGGCGGCCCGGTCTGGGCCATCGACGCAGAAGCGCTGCACCGCAATCCAGAGCTGCTCGCGCCTTTCGGGCGGAATGCACCAATCTGGATCAAGCTCGCCGATGCAATGTCGGTCGTATTTGTGATGCTGGCCGTGATGGGAAGCTTCCTCATCGGCTGGTGGATGTTCCTGCCGGGTATGGCGCTCAGCCTCGCGCTTGGCGCGGTCGCGCGCTGGCTGGCAGCCCATGTGGCGCGCACGGCAGCGAAAAAGTCCTATGAGGCGCTACTGCGTCTCCATTCGATGCAGCTGATGTGGCTGATTTCAAACTAGAGCCGCTGCACCGCGAAAATCATCGCAATCAAGATTGCCAGCATGAAGACGAGGGTCAGGCCGACCGCGATGATGCGGCGGGCTTGTCTGCGGTCTCTGACGCGACCTTCGGTCGAGCGTCTCGACAGGACGAGCCGGTTTGAGACGAAGCCGACAGCGGCAATGACAGCGAAAAGCGCCGACATATAATAGGCGATGAGCGCTGCGAGTGCTGCGGCAAGCAGGAGAACCACGGCGATTTGCGCCGATGCCGTGCGCAGTAGCGCGCGGATATGCGTATCGGCGCGCGCCGGGTCGAGCTTGTCATAGGAGGTATTGGGTGAGGCGATCGCTGCAATCCATGCGCCGCCCGCACCGAGGCCATACATATAGATGACGATCGCCCGTACGAGCTCATGATATTCAAACGGCAGGAGCGGCATGTTCCGATCAGTCCCCGTTGAACAGTCCGGTCTGCTGACCGCTGTCTGGCGGCGACAGGCCGAGCCGCTCATAGGCGAGCGGGGCGGCGATGCGTCCGCGCGGCGTGCGGGCGATGTAGCCCTTCTGCATGAGGAAAGGCTCGATCATGTCCTCGACGGCATCGCGCGCCTCTGAAAGGGCCGCTGCAAGCGTATCTGCGCCGACCGGACCGCCCGCATAAGTGCGCACCAGGGCTTCAAGGTAGCGCCGATCGAGCGCGTCGAGCCCGTCCTGGTCGATTTCGAGACGCGAAAGCGCGCGCGACGCGGCGGCCTTGTCGATGGACGTGCCCTCGGCTTCAGCAAAGTCGCGCACACGTCGTAATAGCCGGATCGCAATTCGCGGCGTGCCCCGGGCGCGCGTTGCGATTTCCAGCGCGCCGTCTTCTGAAATGTTCGCTGACAGCTTGCGTGCCGCCGCCATGATGATGCGGGAGAGGTGCTCCGGGCTGTAGAAGTCGAGGCGCATCGGAATGCCGAACCGGTCCCGAAGCGGATTGGCGAGGAGGCCGGCCCGGGTGGTCGCGCCAACGAGGGTGAAGGGCGCAAGATCGAGCCGGACCGACCGCGCCGATGGGCCTTCGCCGATCACGATGTCGAGCGCGTAGTCCTCCATGGCGGGATAGAGGATCTCTTCTACGGCGGGTGGCAGGCGGTGGATCTCATCAATGAACAGGACATCATTGGCTTCGAGATTGGTCAGGATGGCTGCGAGGTCACCCGCTTTTGCGATGACCGGTCCTGACGTGGATCTGAAACCCACACCCAGCTCTTTCGAGACGATCTGGGCAAGCGTTGTCTTGCCGAGCCCCGGCGGGCCAAAGAGCAGGACATGGTCGAGCGCTTCGCCGCGCGCCTTTGCGGCATCGACATAGACTTTCAGGTTCGACTTGATGGCGTCCTGGCCGACATAGTCTTCGAAAGACTGCGGGCGTAGGGCGCGATCCAGCGCCTCGCCAGACTGGCGTTCAGGATCTGTGAGGCTTCCGTCCCGGCTCATGAGGGTGCAAGCTCTTTCAGGCCGGCGCGAATGAGGGCGGAGGTGTCAGCCTCAGGATTATTTCTGGACGCAGCCAGTACCGCCTTGGATGCATCGGCTTGCGCGTAGCCAAGATTGACGAGAGCCGAGACGGCCTCGCTGCGGCTGCCTACGGCGGCTGGCGCCTGGGTCTCAGTTTCTTTTGTGGATGTATGCGGCGCGAAGGCGCCAAACCGGCCCATTGGCGGTGGTTTGCCTGAGAGCTCGCCAATAATGCGTTCGGCGAGTTTCTTGCCGACACCCTTGGCGCGGGAGATGGTTGCGGCATCGCCCATGGCGAGCGCGTCCATCAGTTCGGCTGGCGAGACGGCATCCATGATGGCCATAGCCGATTTACCGGCGACGCCCGGTACATCCTGCAGGCGCACGAACCATGCGCGCGCCTCATCGCTTTCGAATGCGAACAGCGTGATCGAGCTTTCGGTGACCCGGGTCTCAATATGCAACTCAGCCTTGTCGCCTGGTGAAAGTCGAGAGAGCAGCCGCGCCCCCGCCAGCGCGACATAGCCGACGCCGCCAATATCGATCATGACGCTGTCGGTCCCAACCGTCGCAATCTCACCCCTGAGCCGTCCGATTATCATGCCGCCCCCCTTGCGCGCAGCTGGGCTGGCATCCGTGCGTGGTGTGCGGTGCAGATGGCGCAGGCGAGCGCGTCGGCCGCATCAGATGGCAGCTTGCCAGCTTTTGGCAGCAGCCGCGCAACCATGAAGCCGACCTGCGTCTTGTCGGCGGCGCCAGTGCCGACGACGGCAAGCTTGATCGTGCGCGGCGAGAATTCGAAGACTTCAAGGCCCGCGCCATGCAGTGCCGCCATGGCAACGCCGCGCGCCTGACCGAGCTTCAGCGCAGAGCGGGGGTTGGCATTGACCAGCGTCTCTTCAACGCCGCCAATTTGCGGTCGGTATTCTGCGGCAAGCAGATTGATGGATTCAAAGATGCCGCCAAGCCGGGCCGCGAGGCTCAAGGCCGGATCGATGCGGATGACGCCATGCGCGATATGGCTGAGCCGGGAGCCTGTCTGTTCGATCACACCCCAGCCTGTATGGCGAAGGCCGGGATCGATACCGAGGATGCGAAGGGTTTCGGACATAGGAGGCGAAAAACAACCATTCGGGTTAACAGGCTCTTCCTGTTTTCCTGATTTGTTCCGCCCCGGCAAGGGAGAGTTTGCGTTCGCCTGTGATCAGGCGAAGATAAATTCGGGTGTCGTGACCCCGGGCGCGAACACGCCTGCAGTCAGTCGCCCGCCATAGACTGCGCCCGTGTCGAGGTTGAAACGGCAGGGTGGGTCGCCCGCAAGTTCGGGTGACGCATCGTCTGTTGGCGTGTGGCCATGGATGACCGTCCAGCCTTCGAGCGGGCTTTCTGACCATTCTTCAGGATCGAAGAAGCGCCTTGAGCGCGTCCACATATGGGTCTGTGCTCCGCAATGCGGGAAGGTGGACGGGTCCACGCCGCCATGCACAAAGACAAGATGGCGATCTTCTTCCAGGTGAAGGGTCGGCAGGTTGCGGATCCATTCAATATGCTCTTCGGGCGGGTTGTTCGTGCCGCGATTAATATAGCTGTGCAGGGTGGCATCGCCGCCATTGCTGAGCCAGTGCAGGCGCGAGTCGCCATATCTTTCATCGGCGGCGTCCAGCATCATCTGCTCATGATTGCCGCGCAGGTTCACGACGATGATGTTCGTGCGCTCTTCCAGCTCACGAAGCAGATCGATTACGCCTGCGCTATCCGGGCCGCGATCGACATAGTCGCCGAGGTGGACAAGCTTCAGCCACTTGTCGGCATGGTTTTTCAGGTGATGGTCGACGATCTTCTGATGCAGGGCTTCCAGCCGCGCCAGCTCGCCATGGACGTCGCCAATTGCGTAGATGACAGACTGATCAGCCAATGGATACCTCGCCGGTTCCAGTTCTTGCGCTACTGTTTTCAACGTCCCGCCTCCGGATAAGTTGAGGACATTCTACAGGCGGGGGGAATCCAGACTTGCGACAAGTCTGAGCCCCCACAGGCTGTTCGTTGCAAAAATTCGGCCATTCGGAACGGTGAGTTCTTCAGCTTCTATCGGGCGCTCGACGCAGGGCGTTTCGCGTTCTGCAAGCTTCGCCATGACCCGCCCGCGCATATAGCCGGGGCGCACGCCTTCAGATGGTGGCGGGGTCACCCATGTCCCGTCTGGCTGGACCAGGAAGAGATTGGCCATCGCGAAGCAGGCTGGGCGGCCCTGTGTGTTGAGAAGAAGGGCTTCGCCTGCGCCAGCGGCCTCTGCCTCGCGCCGCGCGGCGAGATTGTCGGCATAATTGGTCGATTTGATCTGGCTGATGGGCGAGGTTTCATTGCGCCGGATCGCAGATGTGATGGCTGTGAGCGGCGGATAGGGCCGCGACTGCGTCATGGGAAACAGGCTGATCACAGTGAGCGGTTCGGCCTCTCCCGCGTCGGCGCCCCGGCCGCCAGCCCCGCGGCTGACCGTGATACGAAGGGATGCGTCACCGTTCGTTTCGCCAGCGGCTTCATTGAGCGCATCGAGCAGCGCCTCGTCGCCGGGATGGCCGGATATGGAAAGGGTTTGGGCAGACCGGTGAAGCAGGGCGATGTGTTCGTGGGCGCCTTCGATTTCGCCGCCCGTGACGCAGAGCGTCTCAAAGCACCCGTCGCCCAAGAGGAAGCCGCGGTCGCGGACCGATACGACAGGCTTGGCCTGACGCTCTGTTCCCAGAAAGGCGATATCCATACGCTACTCCTGCTCGAGGGCAGCCCTGATGGCGCGGGCCTTGTCGAGCGTTTCAATATACTCTTCTGCGGGCACTGAGTCCGCAACGATTCCGCCGCCTGATCGAAAATGCCCCCGCCAGCTACCGTCTTCTGCTTCCTCGAAGGCGACTGTCCGTATGAGGATAGAGGAATCCATGGCGCCGTCCGGGCTGATCCATACTAGCGACCCGCAATAGGGACCGCGCGCCTCATCTTCGAGCTCTTCGATGATCTGCATTGCCCGGATTTTGGGCGCGCCGGTGACTGACCCGCCGGGAAACGCAGCCTTTATAACGTCGAAGGCATCCCGCCCCGGCGCCAGCGTCGCTTCGATCGTGGAGACAAGGTGGTGGACATTGGCATAGGTCTCGAGCGCCTGGAGCTTCGGGACGCGGACACTGCCGGGCGTGGAAATGCGCGAGAGATCGTTCCGCATCAGATCCACGATCATCAGGTTCTCGGCGAGATCTTTCTCTGAGCAGAGAAGCTCATTTGCAAGGGCGCGGTCTTCCGCCTCGGTCTGGCCGCGGGGGCGCGTGCCCTTGATGGGCTGGGTGATGGCTTTGAGGGCGCCGTCTGGCTGAACGGCGATTTGCAGGAAGCGTTCAGGGGAGTTGGAAGCGAGCGCCAGGCCGGGCAGGCGGAAATAGGCTGAAAACGGGGCGCGGCTGGATGTGGCAAGGCGGCGCGTCAGGTCGAAGGAGTGGGCGTGCACGTTGAGTTCAAAATCAAAACGCTGCGATATGTTCGACTGGAAGCAGTCGCCGGCATGGACATAGTCCACGGTGCGGGCGAGGCGGGCTTCATAGTCTGCGCGCGGCAGCCGCGCTGTTACTGTAGTTGCTAATGGGGAACTCCGGACGGCATTGGAATTCAGTTCGCCAAACAGACCTAGGAATTTTGGCTCGGCATTATCGTCCCAGCGCCAGAAAAAGTGCTCTGCCCGCTGCGTATCGTGATCAAAAGCGATGAGTTCATTGTAAAGACCAAGGGCGATATCAGGCCATGCGCCGCGCTCGGCCCCGTTGCCCAGCTTAGGCAGAAGGGCGCGGCCGTACTCATAGGAAAAGAGACCGGCCCAGCCACCGAAGAAGGGCGGCGCGTCTTCCGGTCGCTTGAATGGCATGGACGCCATGGCCGCCCTCGCCGCATCAAGATCGTCCGGTCCGTCAGCGGTCGTCACATGGAGCGTGCGCATCGGGTTCGCGCAGATATAGCTCCACCGGCCACTGCCGCCATTCAGCAGGAGCGCGAAGGGTGTGTCTTTCAGGGGCGCGAATGCCTCGACAGGGTCGCGCCAGCCAAGCTGCGTCCGGGTAAGGAGGCGTTCAGGCTGGCTGAAATTAGTCATTTTCTAGCAAATTCGCCCTAGCGGTGGGGTGCTGGGGCGTAATACCGCCCCTTCTTCAAGGGGACCATATATGAAGAGAGCACTCGTTTGCATCGCTTTTGCTGCCGCAGGTGCGCCAGCTTTTGCGCAAGGCATCACCGGCGTCTGGGATACGGGCACGAATGGCGCCGAAGTCGAGATTGCACCCTGCGGCGCGGCCATGTGCGGCACGCTGCTGACCTCCAACGCGATCAAGGCGTCGGCAGATGCGAAAGATGTCGAGAACAATGACCGCGCGCTGCGGGACCGTCCGTTGAAAGGCGTGACCATGCTGACCGGATTTTCGGGCGGTCCGGAGCGCTGGAGCGGCGGCAAGCTCTATAATCCGGCGGATGGTAAGACCTATTCGGGTACGATCACGCTGACATCCGCCAATGAGCTGGAGCTTCAGGGCTGCGTCGTGCGCCCGCTCTGCCGGACAACGGTGTGGACGCGTATCCGTTAGAATTTTGGCAGGTAACCCGCCTCCTGAAACCAGGCGAACCATTTGGCGAACATGGCTTCGGTGTCGATCACCTCGGTGAAGCCTGACTGGCGAAGCTTGATAGTCGAGACGATAGCGGGCGGAAGCTGGCCTTCGAGGCCGGACGCCATGGTGAAGTCGATATAATGGTGGGACTCTCCGAGCAGGGCTTTCAGGTCCGGTTCGGTGAGACCGTGTTTCCTGGCGAGGGTCGCCCACGCCTCTGACTGGCTCTCAAGCCATGCACCCGCCAGCATCGGTCGTTCCTCGCCCACCTCCATGCCGAGCGCGGCCGCGATGGCGGGCCAGACGCCGCGCCAGGTAAAGACATCGCCATTGGTGACATTGAAGATCTGGTTCTGAGCTACCTCGTTCTCACCAGCCCAGGCGATGGCGCGGGCGACGAGGTCGGCATCCGCTGCTTCGAGGACGGTGTGTGCGCCGCCCGGGAAGTGGAGTGGTTCGCCCTGCGCCTTCAGGAGCGCGCCATAGGCGCCGATGGCGGGGATGAGGTTCATGGCCGCGCCGGTCGCCTCACCGAAGATAATCTGGGGCCGGAAGATGCTCCATGACCAGCCTGCACCCTTGGCTGCCTCGCGGAGGTATGCCTCCTGCTTCCAGTAGAAATTCTCATGCTCGACTTCTGAGCGGTCTTCTCGTGCGGGCGTCTCGATGGGGCGGATGTGCGCGCCATAAGCCTTCGTGCCCTGCAGGATGGAGACGTGGCGGAGACCCTTAGCGCTCTCCAGCAGTGGCTGCATCAGATTGCGCAGCATCGCGTCATTTGTGTCGATCTGATCGGCTTCGCGCCAGCCCGCGATGAGGCCGGGCTTCTCGAAGAGAGCGGCATAAACCAGGTGGGTGACGTCTCCGTGCTCGCGCGCGAAAGCGGCGCAGGCGTCAGCGTCCATAAGGTCGAGGCTGACATGGGCCGCGCCATAGGTCTCGCGCGGTGTGCGGCGGCTGATCGCGACCGTTTCGACGCCTTGGCTCGCGAAATGCTTCATCACAGCGAGGCCGACGACGCCCGTCGCGCCCGCGACGAGGACTTTCTTGCGCTCTGTCATGCTTCCTCCATTGGCCTCTCTCGTGTGGGCCTTTGGGGGAAGATGGCGGAGGGATGCGCACAGGGCCAGCCCTGCCGCCGGGGAGAGGCCTAGAAGCTCAGCTTCGCCGCAACGCCGTACTGGCGGGGGTCAGAGCGGAATGTGTTGTAGCCGATGAAGCCGTAGCCGGAGATGGCAACGTCCTCGTCCGTAAGGTTGCGGCCCCAGAGGCTGAGCTCGAGGCCCCGCGTGTCGAGATAGAGCGTCGCGCTAGCGTCGATCGTCGCATAGCCATCCTGACTGCGGGCATCGAGACCCTCGGCGTCGAGATAGTATTCGCTCTTGGCTTTCGCATTCGCCTGAATGGCGGCGCGGCGATTGTCTGCGAGCTGCCATTCCTGACGGATGCCAAGAGTGGCCGAAAGCTCCGGCGCGAAGGGCAGCGGGTTGCCATCAAAGAGCGCGGCATTGCCTGCGGTGTTGCTTGTCTGCTCGATCTCGGTTTCGAGCCAGGTGACGCTGGCCGTGAGGTCGAGGCCCTCTAGCGGTGACCAGCGTGTGTCGGCTTCGACGCCATAGGACACCGCCTCATCGAGGTTGGAGAGCGAGTTCGACGTGATCTGGCTGCCATCCGGCAGGTCGAAGGACACGAAGATACGCGCCTGCGGGGCATCATAGTCCTGATAGAAGGCGGCGGCGTTGAAGGCGAAATTGCCGCGCGCGGTCTTGAAGCCCGCCTCGTAGGAGGTCACGGTTTCCGCGCCGAACAGGCCTTCATCCTGCCAGCTGGTCGCATTGTTCTGGACCTCGCCATTAAAGCCGCCGCTCTTATAGCCATTGGCGAGTGATGCATAGATCGATGTGTCCGGCGAGAGGGCATAGCGCAGCGCGGCATTGCCGGTGAGTTTGTTCTCCTCGAGCTCATTCTGCCCGACCGCGCCGCCAAGACCGTCGCGATTGTTCAGCCCGCGCGTGCCGTCAGTGAAGATGTGCTGACCGTAGCCGCTGCCTTCGATGTCCTCATAGGTGTAGCGCGCGCCGAGCGTCAGGGTGAGGCGGTCCGAAAGGTCGAAATCATTATAGGTGAAGAGAGCAGCGGTGGTCCGCTCCTGGCCGATATGGGTGAGCAGGGAGACGGCCGTTAGCGGCGAGACGGGGTCAGGCCCGACGCGGCCCGCGGTACCGACATACGGACAGGTCCCTGCAAGCGTCTGCGGGTCGAGCTGTCCGCACCAGATGAGATAGTCCTGCGAAAAGTCCTCAAAGGCGAGGTGGCCGCCGACAAGCACGCGGGCGCGGTCAAACTCACGCGCGGCACGCACTTCCTGGCTCAGCTGGAGGAAAGAGCGGTCATAGCTAAGATTGGCATTGAGGTTCGGGTTGCCGAAGGGCGCAGGCGTGCCGTCGAAATCAAAGCCATAGTCCTGCCCATACCCCTCAAGCGCGGAGAGCGAATAAAGCGACCAAGCGCCGACGGTCGTCTCGCCTTCAAGCGCGAGGCCGTAGAATTCATTGTCGGTATCTCTCAGGCCAAGGCCTTCGGATGAGATCTCATGGTCACCGATGCTCAGGCTGTCATTGCGCGGGGTCGTGTTGATGCCGTTGTCTTCCTCGTAGTGGCCGCGCAGCAGGAGCGTTGAGCCACCGGGCGTTTCGTAGAGTAGCTGGCCGCGGAGGCCGAATTCATCGCGCTTGCCGCCCGCCGCGTCAGGGCCGCGCGGGATGGCGGGATCGGTCTGCACATTGTTGAGGGCCGGGTCCTGCGAGAGATAGCGGCCTGCGATGCGGTAGGACAGTCGGTCGTTCAGCGCCGCGCCGCCCGCACCGGACAGGTCAGTCCGGTTGAAATTACCATAGGAGGCGCGGAGATAGCCGTCCTGATCCTGGCCGGGCCGCGTGCTGATGAAGTTGATCGCCCCGGAAGACGCGTTGCGGCCATATAGCGTGCCCTGCGGGCCTTTCAGCACTTCGGCGCGCGCAAGGTCATAGAGGAAGAGGCTGGTCTGGACGTTGGTCGAGAGAAAGACGCCGTCAGAATAGATCGCGGCGGCTGTGGGGGTCAGGGCCTGATGGTCGACAGCGCCGATACCGCGAATCTGGAAGGCGACCTGTGAGCCATTGGCGACGGCCGCTTCGACGCCTGTGAGATATTGCGTGACGCCTTCGGCGCCATCCAGCGTGGAGGCCTCTTCAGCAATTTCGCCCGCCAGCACGGTGACGCTGGCCGGAATGTCCAGCGTCGACTCTTCGCGGCGCGTCGCGGTGACGGCGACCGTCTCCAGCTTGCGGACGGTGTCTTCGCCATCAGCGCCTGTCTGGGCGACGGCCGGGACGGCGCAAAAAGCAAGGCTTGCGGACGCGAGGCAGGCGCGCCGGAATGAAGAGATACGCATGTGAACAACCCTCTGGGAGAAACTGTACCGGAGAGGGGCGATCTTGCGCCGCCCGCTCAAGGCGAGGGGCTTAGCGCGGGTAGTTTTACGGTCAACTGAACGCGGCGATTAGCACTGCTAAGGGCTGCGGACTTCGCATGAGACCGATGCCCGAACCGGGCATGAAGTCACGTCGTCGATATTGAAAAAATATGGAGCGGGCGATGAGATTCGAACTCACGACCCCAACCTTGGCAAGGTTGTGCTCTACCCCTGAGCTACGCCCGCGTCCTATAGGGTAACTGGCCGACTTGCGCCGATCAGCGAGAGACGGGCTTTAAGCGCAAATAGGATCAGGGTGCAAGGGGGATTTTCAGGCGGGAGGTGTAATCAGTGTTTGGAACTGCCGTTCTGCGCCTTGCCACGGCTTGACCGTGACATCCATCACTCGGCGTTATCCTGCTGCGACAAGTCTGGAGATGGGCACCCCGGTCAAGCCGGGGTGAAGCGAGGGTCGCAAAGGATTTTCTGATCGGCGACGGCTGGAGAAGGGCTCCCAGATGAGCTGTCGCTCATCGGGAGTGACGCGTGTTTTGTTGGCTGGGTCCCGGATAGCGCGTGGCCGCGCTTCCGGGATGACGACCTTGGCGCCTCAAACATCCTTCGGCGGCTTGAGGCGGCGCTTGGTCTGGTGGGCGTCGGCTTTGTCGCCGGTGACTTTTTCGCCGCGCATATAGTGGCGCTGCCAGCCGGCCTTCACCGTGTCCTGATCGCGCGCTTCAAGCTTTTCCAGAAAGCCGCTGCGGCTCTTGTTCCAGGCGAGATAGTCTTCCTGAAGCTGCTTGTTGGAGGACAGAAGCTTGCGCTCTGGCTGGATCTGTTCGGTCTTGCCGTGCTCGAACGGCATGACGAAACAGAATGGCTCACCCTTCTTGAACACGACTTCGCCGGGGCGCGTCATCTGCCAGTTCATGGTGAAAGGGAACGGCAGCCAGTCGGTCTCTACAAGGCCGGTCAGTGGTTGGATGCCATCCTTGAAATAGTTTGGCGGGCCAGAGGTCCAGACGCCCCAGCCCGGCGGGGTGCGGAAGAGGTGACCGGTATGGAAGGTCACAATACCGCGGCGGAAATGACTGTCGGCAAAGGACGGAATGGCCGCCGGATCGCCCGTCGTGAACAGTTTCAGCGAGTAGTCATGCTCGCCGCCATCCCAGATGATCTTGATATCCATCGGGCAGAGGATTTCCCAGCCGGTGGAGTTTGCCATGGTGAGCGGCAGGCAGCGATAGGGATGACGGTCCGGGAACTTGTCCATCCAGTCGCGCTGGGACACGCCTGGCCTGATCTCTGGGGCGACATTGTAGATCTTGTAGCATTCAAGCTCCATGTGGAGCCTCCTTGTCCTTTGGCCGGTCTATTTACGCGCGCCGCGTACTTGACGCCTGCGCCCTGATTGCCTGAAAGACCGCTATGCCCGCAAGCCCTGACGACCTCTTTGCCTATCTCGACCAGCTCGGCCTTGCCCATGAGACGCGGTGGCACGAGGCGACCTTCACCGTGGAAGAAGGACGCGAGCTGAAAGAGACGATGCCGGGCGGGCATACGAAGAATCTGTTCATGAAGGACAAGGATGGGGTCATCGTCCTCATCTCCGCCCATGCAGACAGCGAGCTGAAGCTGAACCAGCTGCACAAGCTGATCGGGACGCGGCGTCTTTCCTTCGCGAGCGGCGAGCTGATGGAAGAGCTGCTCGGCGTGACGCCCGGCTCTGTCACCGGCTTTGCGCTGATGAATGACAAAAATCAGAAAGTCCGCTTCATCGTCGATGCGGCCCTGATGGCGTTCGACACGCTGAATTTCCATCCGCTGGTGAATACCGGCACGACGGCCATCTCACGTGATGATTTCAGGCGCTTTGTAGAGGCGACGGGCCATGACCTCACCGTGGTGGACTTCGCAGCCTTGCTGCCAGACGAATGAGCCCTCACGGGGGATGTTGTTTTTTCGGCGTTGAAGACCCAAGTTCCGCCTCAGAAAATTCCGAAAGGCGAAAGCGAAATGGAAGACATTACGATCGGGCCAGCCGGCGGCGCTGGCGGCAATATCAAGGACTCCACCGACCAGGACTTCATGGCGGATGTGGTCGAGGCCTCCAAACAGGCCCCAGTCCTCGTTGATTTCTGGGCCCCTTGGTGCGGGCCGTGCAAGTCGCTGACCCCTGTTCTTGAGAAAGTGGTCAATGAGCAGCAGGGCAAGGTCAAACTCGTCAAGGTGAACATTGACGAGAATCCGGGCGTTGCAGGCCAGCTTGGCGTGCGCTCCATCCCGGCTGTCTTCGCCTTCGATAATGGCCGCCCCGTCGACGCCTTTCAGGGCGCGCTGCCTGAGAGCCAGCTGAAGCAGTTCATCGAAAAGCTGCTCGGCGGTACTGATGAAGGCCAGCAGATCCAGGAAGCGATCGAGCACGCAGACGGGCTTCTGCAGGCTGGTGATGCCGGTCAGGCCGCGCAGATTTATGGCGCGATCATCGAACGTGACCCGAAGAACATCCCGGCAATCGTTGGCCTCGCGCGTTGCTATCTTGCCAATGACGACCCGGACCGCGCCTCGCAGATTCTCGAAATGGCTGGTCCTGACCGTCAGATGGACCCGGCGATCAAGAGCGTGCGCACGGCGATCGACCTGATGGCTGACGCGCCTAAGGATAGCGAGCTGGACGCGCTGATCGACAAGGTCACCGCTGACCGCGCAAACCATGCGCTTCGCCTTGAGCTTGCAGAGGCGCTGATGGCCCGTGGGCGCAACAAGGAAGCGGCCGATCACCTGCTCAAGATCCTGTCGGATGATCTGGAATGGGGAGAAGGCAAGGCGAAGGCCAAGCTGCTCGAACTGTTTGAGGCTGCAGGGCCCAAAGACCCCGCAACCATTGAAGGTCGCAGGCGTCTTTCCTCATTGATGTTTGCCTGAGGCCTCGACTTCGTCTGTTGGCGCGCCATGTCCTCAGAGTGGACGGGAAAGGCCTGACATATGACAAGGCATGGCTACAGGAAGGTAGAAGACCTGCCGGAAACGCTCGCCGTTTTTCCGCTGACGGGGGCGCTCCTGTTTCCGCGTTGGTCGCTGCCGCTCAACATCTTTGAACCGCGCTATCTGAACATGATCGATGACGCGATGTCCGGCTCGCGGCTGATTGGCATGATCCAGCCGGTGAGCGGCGACAAGGTTCATCCAAAGCTCGCAGGTGTCGGCTGTGCCGGGCGGCTGACGAGCTATTCCGAAACCGATGATGGCCGCTACCTGATCAGCCTGACGGGCATATGCCGGTTCAGGGTTGGCCAGGAGCTTGATGTGACGTCGCCTTATCGGCAGGTCTCCCCTGACTGGGCGCCCTATGCGGGGGACCTGACTGAGCCTGATCTCTCCAACCTGCCCGACCGGTCAAAGCTGGCGAGCGCCCTCAAGAAATATGTAGCGAGCCATTCCATGGAAGTGGACTGGGACGCGGTTGAGAGCGCACCGATTGAGACGTTGGTCCATGCACTGTCTGCCGGGTGCCCGTTTGCGCCGATGGAAAAGCAGGCGCTGCTAGAGGCGGAAACCGTCGCGGCGCGGTGCCGCGCCCTGATCGCCCTGCTTGACATGGATGCGCCCGGCGACGATTCCTCGACCCTGCAATGAGCCTTGAGACCGAGACGCCCGTGACTGAAACAAAGACTGATCCGCGCCTTCTGGAGCAGCTGATCTGCCCCGTTACGCGCACACCGCTGACCTATGACCGCGAGCGTCAGGAGCTTTTCTCCAAGCGTGCCGGGCTTGCCTATCCGATCCGCGATGGCCTGCCGATCATGCTGGAAAGCGAAGCGCGCGTGCTCGATGAGGCGACCGGCAAATGACTGTAATGCCGTGGCCGCAGGAGCTGCGGTTCCGCAAAGGGGCCGCAGAGCTTTCAATTACGTTTGAGGACGGGCTGAAAGCCTCCATTCCTTATAAGCGCCTCCGCGAGGAAAGCCCGTCTGCAGAAGTTCGGGGTCATGGCGCCGGCCCGCGCCCGCCGCAACCGCCTGTGCCGGACGATATCTCTGTGACCAAAGCCGACCCGGTCGGTCGCTATGCCGTCCGCATCCATTTCAGCGATGGCCATTCGAGCGGTCTTTATACCTGGCAGTATCTGCGCGAGCTCGCCGCCGCCTAAACAGATCCCGCTGAAAGCGGAATCTGTTTTCGGTCTGCTTGCGCTCACGCCAGCCCGCTGACGCGGGCGGCTCCGCGGGGGCGGCGCATTCGCGCCGGGCTCGCCTTGCTCGCCCTCGCGTTCCGACGAAGTCGGAAACGCTCTAGCCTGTTGCCGATTGCGGCTGCATGAGCGGCGGTAGGTCAGGCGACGAAGCGCTCGCCAATGCCGCCAGCTTGTGGCGCATCGGTGAAAGGGCGCTTGCGGCAAGCAGGCCGAGGGTGCGCACAGGCTTGGTCATCATCCTGTCATTTGAGAACAACCGGTCGATGGCGTCGAGCGCCAGAGAGGCCGTATTCGCATCGAACCGGCGCGCGGTTTCATAGAGCGAGAGTGACTGGGCGGCCCCGACATCAAGGCCCGCGCGGTCACTGTTGACCAGAACCTCATGCAGCGCGGCCACATCGCGGAAACCCTGATTAAGCCCTTGGCCGGCCAGCGGATTGATGCGGCGGGCGGCATCCCCGACCAGCGCGACCCGGTCGGCGACCATGTGCTCTGCGATCTGCAGGATAAGCGGATAGGAGCCCATCGGCCCGTCAATCTTCATCTCACCGGCAAATTCGGCAAAGCGGTGATTGAGCTCGGCCTCGACCTCTTCAGGCGACAGCTTGGCGAGCGCCTCTGGTGCGCCGCGCTTCATATACCAGGCAAGGTTTGCCCGGTCCCCGCGCAAGGGCAGGGTGGCGAACGGGCCTTCCGGCGTGAAGAGCTGGCGGGCGATGCCATCATGCGGCTGGGACAGGGTCACATTCGCGGCAAAGACTGATTTACCGTAGTCGCGGCCCTCGACGGTGATGCCTGCCGCATTGCGCACCGGGGAGTTCATGCCATCGGCGCCGACAAGAAGACGGGCCGTAATGGCGCTGCCATCTTCAAGCTCGACCGTAATCCGGCCCGGCTCCGCCTTCGCGGCACTAAAGCGTGCGGGCGCAAGTTTCTTAATACGCGTTTCGGCCTCGACAGCCTCATCGAGCGCGGCCTGCAGGATGGTTGCCTCGATCATATGACCGAGGGTTTCGCCCTCCTCGCGGTGTATAAGGTCTTCATCCCCGAAGAGGACGGATGGCGCGCCAAACCAGTGTGTGCCGCCATCGACTGCTTCCAGACCGTGCAGCGGTTGGGTCTCTCCAGCGATGCGTTCTGCAATGTCTATTGCAGTCAGCAGCCGCCAGCTGCCCGTCACCACGGCGAAGTTGCGGGTATCGGGCCGCGCCTTCGCTGCCGGGTCGCGCGCATCGATCAGGGTGATGTCAAAGCCCGCGCCCGCAAGGGCCAGGGCGAGAGACGCGCCAGCCGGTCCAGCGCCGACGATTGCGATTTCGGTATCGAGGTGAGCCATTGATGAAAGACTTAAGATCGAGGCTGCTTCTGGTCCAGAGGTGACGCAGAAGCGGGCTTTTGCGCCGCAGCGTGCACGATTTTTAGTCAAACCATAAAGCGCCCATAAAGTGCGCGACCGCCGCGCTGGTACGAAATGAGGCAAGTGCCTTTAGTCGCCCCGTCATACCAATCAATGGGAGAAGGGCATGAACAGTATGGTTAAAAGGGCAATTCGGGGGCTCGCGGCTGTGCCGGCCGCTGCCGCCCTGGCGCTGGGCGCCTCTGCGCAGGAGGCGTCTGAAGTCAGCGCCTATGTCGATAACAGCTATCTCTTTCTTATCGGCGGCCTGATCGTCATGTTCATGGCTGCCGGCTTCTGTATGCTGGAAGCCGGTCTGGTGCGGAAGAAAAACGCCGCCATGCAGTCGGTGAAGAACGTCGCGCTCTTCTCTGTCGCGGGCATCATGTTCTGGCTGCTCGGCTACAATATGGCCTATCCGGGCGACACAGTCGGCGGCTGGATTGGCATTCCGTCTTTCGTCTGGTCACCTGAAGAAGACCTCGCGACCGGCTATGCCGCCTCGTCGGACTGGTTCTTCCAGATGGTGTTCGTTGCGACCGCAGCGTCCATCGTGTCCGGTACGGTTGCCGAGCGCGTGAAGCTCTGGCCGTTCCTTATGTTCACCGCTGTGCTGACCGCATTCATCTATCCGGTCGTGGCATCGTGGGAATGGGGCGGCGGCGCTCTGGACTCCCAGTTTGCGTTCTCTGACTTTGCTGGTTCGACCCTGGTGCACTCCACCGGTGGCTGGGCAGCGCTTGTTGGCGCCATCATCATCGGCCCGCGTGCTGGCAAATTCGTCAACGGTACGGTCCACCCGATGCCAGGTTCGAACATCCCGCTCGCAGCGCTGGGTACGTTCATCCTCTGGTTCGGCTGGTTCGGCTTCAACGGCGCGTCGCAGCTTGCTGCCGGCACGTTCGACGACATCAACTCGGTCGCCAACATCTTCGCCAACACCAACATGGCCGCTTGCGGTGGTGTCCTTGGCGCGATGGTCCTGACGGGCATCCTCTACAAGGGCAAGATCGACGCAACCATGGCCTTCAACGGTGCCATCGGTGGCCTCGTCTCCATCACCGCAGAGCCGCTGGCGCCTTCGATGGGCGCTTCCATCCTGATCGGTGCCATCGGCGGCGCACTCGTGGTCGTCACGGTGCCACTGCTCGACAAGCTCCGCATCGACGATGTGGTCGGCGCGATCCCGGCTCACCTTGTCTGCGGCATCTGGGGCACGATGATCGTTCCATTCTCCTATGCGAACGATATCGGCCTCAACGAAGCAGGTAACCCAAGCTATTACGGCCAGTTCGTCGGTGTGGCGGCTTGCGCAATCTTCGTCTCTGTCGTGTCCGCCGTCGTGTGGCTCGCGCTGAAGATGACGACCGGCGTGCGTCCGACCGAGGAAGAAGAAATCATGGGTCTCGACAAGAGCGAAATCGGTCTCGAGGCCTATCCAGAATTCAGCTGAGGCTGAATACCTCGCTTCTTTCGAAGCGTTTCCTCCCAGACTTCCCCGGCCAGTTTTCTGGCCGGGGATTTTTTATTGTGGAAGGTGAGCAAGAGGTTGCCGTGGGGCCGTCACTTGTTTGCTGTGTGTTAAGGCCAAGCTGCGAGGTTGTAGCCAGACAGTCCTTCTGAACCGATGGAAGCAACCTGCCATGGCGACAACCAGCGCTGAAACGCACACAGGCCTCTCACGTGAGGTATCGGATCCCGCCTGGCGTATCCTGACGGGCACGGCGGCCTTCGCGATCGGCGTTTTCCTGTGCGGCAGCGTTGGCACACATGAGCCGACAGATCCGAGCCTGAATGCGGCCACCGGAATTGAAGTTTCCAACCTGTTTGGCAATAGCGGCGCCATCGTCGCTGACCTTGCGCTCCAGACATTCGGCTTTGCGGCCTGGATGGCGGGCCTCTGCCTGATGATTGGCGGAGCGATGCGTGCTGTCCTGATCGGCGCGCCGCGCATCCGGCGCTGGCTTTTCGGTGTTGCGTTCGTTCCTGTGCTGGCCGCCATGCTTTCAGCCTTTCCGGTGCCGGCTTCCTGGCCCTTCTGGACGGGGATGGGCGGCATGGTGGGCGACGGGCTGTTCGGCCTCGTTGTCATGCCGTTCAAGGCGCTCCTCCTGCCTGCGCCAGGTTTCCTTGCTGGGCTCGCGCTCGGTATCGCCGCGTTTCTTCTGGGCTCGGCGGCACTTGGTTTCCGGCGCGGCGATGCAGGCCTTCTCCAGTCTGCTGCAAGCACGTCGGGGCGGCGCGCCCTGTCGCGGCTTGGCGGCGCAGCGGGCGGTGTCGGTCGCCTCTTTGGCGGGCTGTTCAGCTCAGCGGGTCGCCGGGATCGCGCGGACGAGGATTACGAATATGAAAGCGCGGCGCGCAGCCTTGGCCCTGCCCCGCAATTCGACGATGAAGATGATGCCTATGACGACATTGATGGCGTCGAAGAGGAAGACGATCCGCTCCCGCGTGCCGTGACCCGGCCGAAAGTGTCCGCCCCGCAAGCGCCGCAACCTGTTGCCCACCCGACGACCAAAAACGGCAAGCGCAAGCGTCCGCGCAGCCTGCCATCGCTCGACCTTCTCGGGTCGCCGCCGGCACGCCGCAACTCCGTGGATGAGGACAGCCTGCTCGCCAAGGCGAACCGTCTCGCCGAAGTGCTGCGTGAGTTTGGCGTGCGCGGCCGCATCAAGGAAGTGCGCCCGGGCCCCGTCGTCACCCTTTTCGAGCTTGAACCTGCAGCCGGTGTGAAGTCTGCCCGTGTCATTTCGCTGGCAGATGACATTGCCCGCTCCATGAGCGCCGTCTCCGCGCGCGTCGCGGTCATTCCGGGTAAGAACGCCATCGGCATCGAACTGCCGAATGAAGAGCGCGAGACCGTCTATCTGCGCTCGCTCCTCTCAGCAAAAGCGTATGCGGACAATCGCTCACCTCTCCCCATGGCGCTTGGCGAGGATATTGGCGGTACGCCCACCGTGGTTGACCTATCGAAGATGCCGCACCTTCTCATCGCGGGTACGACCGGCTCCGGTAAGTCGGTTGGCGTCAATGCGATGATCCTGTCGCTGATTTACCGCCTGACGCCGGAACAGTGCCGCTTCATCATGATCGACCCGAAGATGCTCGAGCTGTCGATCTATGAGGGCATTCCGCACCTTCTCGCCCCGGTCGTGACTGACCCGAAAAAGGCCGTGAACGCGCTGCAATGGGCCGTGCGGGAGATGGAAAGCCGCTATGAGCTCATGTCCAAGGCGGGCGTGCGCAACCTTGCCGGCTTTAACGAAAAGGCCGCGCGCTACCGCGAAAAGGGCGAGCAACTGACCCGCAAGGTGCAGACTGGCTATGATGAGCGCGGCAAGCCAGCCTATGAAACCGAAATCCTGCCGCTGGAGCACATCCCGAACATTGTCGTCGTGATCGACGAGATGGCCGACCTGATGATGGTTGCGGGCAAGGAAATCGAAGGCTGCATCCAGCGTCTCGCGCAGATGGCGCGTGCGGCGGGCATCCACCTCATCACCGCAACCCAGCGCCCATCCGTCGACGTCATTACCGGTACGATCAAGGCCAACTTCCCGACCCGTATTTCCTACATGGTCACGACCAAGATCGACTCGCGTACCATTCTCGGTGAGCAGGGCGCTGAACAGCTGCTCGGCATGGGTGACCTCCTCTATCAGGCGGCCGGCGTCAAAACCAAGCGCCTGCACGGCCCATTCGTCTCTGACGAAGAGGTCGAGGCGGTTGTCGGCTGGCTGAAAGAGCAGGGCGAGCCGGACTATAATGAAGCGATCCTCGAAGAGCCTGAAGAAGGCGGTACGGGCAGCGCGATCATGGACGCCATGCTGGGCGTGTCGTCTGGCGATGGCGACGATGATCTCTATGCGCAGGCCATGGCCGTCGTGATCCGCGACAAGCGCGCATCGACCTCCTACATCCAGCGCCGTTTGAAGATCGGCTACAACAAGGCGGCCACGCTGATCGAGCGGCTTGAGGAAGAGGGGGTCATCTCTGCCCCCAATCATGCGGGCAAGCGTGAGATCCTGGCGCGCGACACCCCGTCGGACTGAGCAGCCAAAGCTGAACGAGTTACAACGAAACGGGGCGGAAATACCTTATTTCAGCCCTGTTTTACCGCCTGATCGAGGCCTATGTTTTGTGGCCAAGACAGGAGAACGACAATGACGTCTCTATTTCCAGCGCTCGCGGCCGTGCTCGCACTCGGGACAGGCCCTTTCGCGCTTACAACTGAATTCAGCGCTGTCAGCCAGCAACCGCTGGCATGGCGTGTCGCCAGCGACGCAGCGGTCAGCAATGTCTCTGTCGCGCCCGTCGCACAGGCCGCGCAGGGCGAGATCGTCCTCGCGCAAGCTGACGCGAACGACACGCCGGTGACGGGCGTTGCGCCAGAGCCAGAAGCGCCTCGCGTTGAGGTGGCAGCACCTGCGCGCACCGAAACCGGTGCCGTGTCCGCGACGGAGCGCCGTGCCATCCTGAAAGCAGCTGGCGATTCCCTTGCTGCGGCGAAGACCGCGCGTGGCCGCTTTGTTCAGCTGGCGCCAAATGGCTCGGTCACCGAGGGTGATTTTGCCCTTCAGCGCCCGGGCCGGATGCGGTTCGACTATGATGATCCGACGCCGATCCTGATCGTTGCCAATGGCACGACCGTGGCCATGGAAGACAGCGACCTTGAGACTGTGGACCGTGTGCCGCTGTCCTCGACGCCGCTCGGCCTCGTGCTCGACGATGAGCTCGATTTCGAGACGGAAGCACGCGTTACGGACGTCCAGAAGACGGCCAGCGAGATCGCCATCACGATGGAAGACCGCCGCGGCGAAGCAGAAGGCGTGCTGACGCTCTACTTTGATCCGGCAAGCTACCAGCTCACCAGCTGGCGCACGCTGGATGCGAACCAGCAGGTCACCCGCGTGGTGCTTGAGGATATTGAGACCAATGTGCGTCTCAACCCGCGCCTTTTCAGGCTGGATGATCCGGCTGACGAGGAAGAAGACGAGCGCTAGTCGCCTCTCGCCAGCACGAAAAAAGAAACCCCGCGAGCCATCTGGCTTGCGGGGTTTTTGTTTGGCTTGGGGGCCGGTGCGCCTAGCTGGTGCTGCCTGGCAGTTTCATCGCGTCATCGCCCCAGAGATCCTCGAGGCGCGCATCACGACCGCAGCCCTGACGGTAGAAGCGGTACTTCACCGGCGTCGTCTTGTAATAATTCTGGTGATAGTCCTCGGCTTCCCAGAAGGTCGCCTCATCAAGGACGCGTGTGACGATGGGGCCTGGCAGGACGCCGGAGTCCTCGATCTCTTCGATCTCGCTTTCCACGATGGCGCGCTCGTCTTCATCCTCGACGAAAACAGCGGAGAGATAGCTCGAGCCCTTGTCGCAGAACTGGCCGCGATCATCGGTCGGGTCGATCGTGCGGAAATAATAGTCGACCAGCTCTTCATAGCTGACCCTGGACGGCTCATAGGTCACCTGCACGGCCTCATAGTGGCCTGTGTCGCCGCGTGTGACCTGCCGGTAGCTTGGATTATCGACCGTTCCGCCCGTATAGCCGGAGACCGTTGCGACAACGCCGTCGACCTTGTCGAAGTCAGCTTCCGTGCACCAGAAGCAGCCGCCGGCAAAGATGGCCGTCTCTGTGTTCGCCGCCTGAAGCGATGGTGGCGTATCGGCCTGCTCTGCCATGGCGGACCAGACGAATGCGCCGCCTGCGGCCACAAGGCCCGCACTGGCGGCGACAATCATTGAATTCGAAATTTTCATGAGCCTTGTTTCCCGTGGGGAAGTCCTGTCGTTCCACTTATATGGAAAGGCACGCGCGAAATACGAGCAGGCTCAAGCAGCGCTCACGCTTTGGTGACCGCGCTGTGTGCAGCTGGTTGAAGCGAAGGCAGGACTAGCCTGCCAGCCGCTCCATCTCTGCTTCCGACAGTTCGGAATTGTCATAGACGTTCTGGACGTCGTCGAGCTCATCGAGGACATCGAGCAGCTTCATCAGCGTATCGGCCTGATCGCCCTCGACCGGAACATTGTTCTGCGGCTTCCAGATGAGCTTGGTCGACTTGGCTTCAACCTCTCCGAACTTGCCTTCGAGGGTCGAGGCGACCTCCATCAGGTCTTCGCGCTCGGTATAGATCCAGTGGCCGGTCTCGTCGCTCTCGACATCGGTCGCGCCTGCTTCGATGGCCGCTTCCATGACGGTCATCTCGTCGCCAGCTTCCGCCGGGTACTCAATCTCGCCAACCTGGTCGAAACCGAAGGAGACAGAGCCCGTCTCGCCAAGGTTGCCGCCATTCTTGGAGAAGGCTGCGCGGATCTCGCTGGCTGCGCGATTCTTGTTGTCGGTCGAGGCCTCGACGATGATGCCGACGCCGCCC
Organism: Thalassovita mediterranea; assembly: GCA_019448215.1. Taxonomy (NCBI): domain Bacteria; kingdom Pseudomonadati; phylum Pseudomonadota; class Alphaproteobacteria; order Rhodobacterales; family Roseobacteraceae; genus Thalassovita; species Thalassovita mediterranea. Next base: position 1,260,038 of record CP080408.1, read on the forward strand.
GGGCCGAAGCCTTCGTAGCGGATGTCGAAATATTCTTCGCCGCCGCCGCCCTGGCCCTTGTCCACGGCGCGCTTGATATTGTCCTTCGGCATGGACTGGCCGCGCGCATTGTTGATGGCAAGGCGCAGGCGTGGATTGGCGTCCGGGTCCGGGCCGCCAAGCTTTGACGCGATGGTGATTTCCTTGGACAGGCGCGCAAACAGGGCCGCGCGCTTCTTGTCCTGCGCGCCCTTACGGTGCTGGATATTGGCCCATTTCGAATGTCCGGCCATGACGTCCTCGCAAAACTGTCTGGTTCTGTTGATTGCTCGCGCCGGGATAGATCAGGCGCGGGCTTTTTGAAAGCCAAGGATGCAGACCTGACAAACGACAATCAAGTATTAACGCCGTTCATATAGGCCTCTATCGAGTGGAGGTCCCATGAAACTTGATCAACTGACGAGCAGGATTGTCGAACTGGATGGCGGCCACCGCACCTTCGACTTTGGCACGTTTCAGATTCATTCGGCCTTCCAGCCCATCTATGAGATCAGCCGGACCTCCGGCGCGCTTTACGGCGTGGAGGCGCTGGCACGTCCGATGCTGGGCCCGAAATCTGTCGAGCCACTCGCTTTTTTCGCCCGGCTCGAGGGTTGGGACCGTTTCATTGCCGACTGGGCGTGCCTCTGCGTGCATCTCGCCAATGCGGCCGCTTGGCAGCTGGGCGAGACGCGTCTCTTCGTCAATCTGAACCCCCATTCCTGCAGCTATCGCGACCAGATGATCACTGGCGTTGAGCAGTATTGCGACCTGATCGCTGAATACGGCCTGCGGCGCGACAAGGTTGTCTTTGAAATCACGGAAGGCGCCGACTGTCCGCGCTCTGACCTTCTGGCCGTCGTCGAAAAACTGCGCGCGCTCGGCTTTGGCATCGCCATCGACGATTTCGGACGCGGCAAGTCAGACCTGCTGCGCGTCATTGAGCTGCGGCCGGACATCGTAAAGGTCGATGCGGGCTGGTTCCGCAAGATGATGGAGAATGAGGCGAGTCAGCAATTTGCGCATTCCATCATCCAGAAGCTGCATGGCCTCGGCGTGCACCTGCTGTTCGAAAGCGTCGAAACCCCGCGGGAGCTGCACTGGGCACGCGATTGCGCCGGTTCGCTCATTCAGGGCTGGCTGTTCGGTAAGGCGACCAATATGGGCGAAGCCGCCAGCAAGAAGCGCGTCGACATGCCTGCCGACAAGCATGACCGGCTGCGCCAGCGGGCGTAACTTCTAGGCCGCTGGAATATGCTCTGCCAGCCGGCCGCCGATGCGGATCGGCTCTATGCGCTTTGCAAGGCCGGTGCGGTCGTCTGTCTCGACATAGACACCGCACAGCGTGCCTTCGCCAAGGGCGGGCGCATAGCGCTCACCCGGTAGCTGGGTCGCAAAGCGCTGGACGGAGTTTTCCTTCCGCATGCCAATGACGCTGTCATAGTCGCCGCACATGCCGGCATCGGTCTGATAGGCGGTGCCCGCTTCAAGGATCATCAGGTCAGCCGTCGGCACATGCGTATGACTGCCGACGACCAGGCTGGCGCGGCCATCGCAGTGATGACCCATCGCCATCTTCTCGCTGGTGGCTTCACAATGCATGTCGACGATCATCGCATCCACGGCGAGGCCGAGCGGCATGTCGTCGAGGATGCGGTCTGCATGCTGGAAGGCATTCTCAAGCTGCTGCTTCATGAAGACATTGCCCTGAAGCTGGGCGACGCCGACACGGCGGCCATCATCCAGCACGAAGACATGCGCGCCCTTTCCCGGGGCGCCCGCCGCGACAGGATAGTTTGCGGGGCGTAGCAGGCGCGGTTCGCGGGCGATGAATGTCAGCGCCTCGCGCTGGTCCCAGGCGTGATCGCCCAGCGTCAGGCAGTCTGCGCCTGCATTGAAGAAATCATTGGCGATGGACTCGGTCAGGCCGAAGCCGCCTGCCGCGTTTTCCCCGTTCACCACGACGAAGTCGAGTTTCAGGTCACGGCGCAGGCCCGGCAGATAGTCGACCACTGCCGCGCGGCCCGGCTTGCCGACCACATCTCCGAAATAAGCGAGTTTCATGGGCGATAGCTATGCGCCCTTGACCCCCAAAAGAAAAGGCGCGCCCTCAGTTGCCCGGGGCGCGCCTTCACATGTCAGAAGAGGTCTGCGACCTATTCGTTGGAGGCCGAAAGACCGAGATAGCCCTTGGTCAGCATGCTTGGATCTTCCATCGCAGCAACGCTCTCCATGGAGATCGGCTCTTCAGGATCGAGCATGATGGTCAGCGTTTTCGGTTCCTGGATGAAGGAGGAGAGCGCCGTGCCGAGCTCGGTGGCAATCGCCGGGTCAACGCCGGCCTGCTGGGCCATGAGCGGGGCCATACCCATCATCTGGGCGACCTGAGCGCGCATCTGTGCCGGGTCTTGGCCCTGCTGGGTCGCGACGACGTTGAAGACGCGGTCGACAAGGCCGTCATCGGTGATGCGCAGTTCGAAATTGCCGATTTCAAGCGCGCCAAGCGCCTGCTGCATGACCATCGGATCAGGCTCACCGCCTTCGGCGAGGTTTTCCATGTCCATGGAAGCAACCAGCTGCTCATTGAAGGCAGAGTAGCCGATGAACTCACCGCCATAGGAGAAGCGGGCGCCATCGACGAGCTCGAAATAATTGTCAGCAGCGTCAGAGGTGAGGACGTCAGACTCCGGATCATAGTCGCTTCTGCCGGCGCCGCGAATTTCGATGCCGTCATAGCCGAGCATGCTGAGACCCTGTGCGAGGCCTGCGCCAACTTCGCCGCCATCAGCATCTGCATTGAGCGTCATGGTGAACGGTTCGGTGACATAGCTGGTCGGCTGGCCGTCATTGTTGCGCTCGACATAGGCGTCAAGCGAGGCCAGGGCGAAGCTCATGCCTTCGCCCTCGAAGGTCATATTGTCGAGCGTGATGCGGTCATAGCCCGGGTCCATCGGGTTCTGCATCATGCTGCTCATGACGGCTGCGGCCATTGCATCCTCATCGCCTGCATTCTGCTGGATGGCAGACAGGAAGTTGAGGTTGCTGCCAGCGATCGACAGGGAGTCGATGCCGCCTTTGAAGTTCATCTCGTCTTCGCCGATGATGTCGAAAGTGACACCGGTCAGCTCGGCGAGTGCCGCGCGCTGGTCTTCAACGCCGCGAAGCTGCAGCGAGGAAACGCCATAGGTGCCTTCGCCGTCCGTGCCGGAGAACTCACCCGACACATCAGTGACGGACCAGGCATCGAAGGAGATGTCCTCGACGGCCGGGAATTCGGCAGGTTCACCCGTGCCGAGCGCGGATGCGACCCAGGCCGAGAGGGCTGGCGATGGGTTGATCAGTTCGATCTCGCCAATGCCCATCGTCGTCGTGTCGGCATCTTCCGGCGCAGTGAAGCTGAGGCCGCTGAAGCTCATCCGGGAGAAAGAGGCCTGGCCATCGACCATGTCGAGGCCTTCGAAGACGAGCGAGTCAGCCGTCAGGCCGTCCATGCCGTTCAGGCCAATTCCGGAGAAGGTCGCCGTTGCGCCGTCAACTTCCTTGGAGGCGTAGGTGATCATGCCGTCGCCGGAATTGGTCAGCATCATTGCGGAGATCACGTCCGGAGCTTCGGCGGCATCGCCTTCGCGCAGTGTGATTTCGCTGATGTCTTCTGGCGTCTCGACGCCTGTCTGGTCGCATGCGGTCAGGATCGAGATCGCCGCAACGCCGCAGAGCAGATATTTCATGATGGTTCCCCTAGTGTCATAAGATAGGTGTAGGCTCATCGCACCTTCAGTCTGAGACTTATCATGTTTTTCGATAAAGGCCAGCCTTTGACCCTGTCCGCTTCAGACGGTCAGAGCATTACTGTCCGCATGGAAATCAACCCGCGCGCAAAGCGGCTGATACTGCGTCTGGACGAGGCGAAACGTGAAGCGGTCGCGGTGGCTCCATCGAAGCGTCATCTGAAGGCAGCAGCACAGTTTGCGAGCGATCGCCGTGACTGGATCGCAGCACGTCTTGCGCAACTGCCGCAGCAGACAGGGTTGGTCGAGGGCGCTGTGTTCAATCTGCGCGGCACGCCCTGTGAGATCACTCTTGAGGGGGCGGGGCGCCGCGCGTCGCTGCTGGCCGGCACACCCCAGCAGCTCTGCCTGCCAGGTGACCCAGAAACCGTCAGCCGGCGGGCGGCGCGATACCTCAAAAAGGCCGCGCGAGAGGATCTGAGCGAGGCGGTTGAGCGCCATTGCGCGACGCTCGGCGTCGATGCCCGGAAAGTCAGCGTCAAGGACACCCGCTCGCGCTGGGGATCGTGCACGTCTGATGGTGGGCTGGCTTTCTCGTGGCGGCTTATAATGGCCCCGCACAGCGTGCTCGACTATGTCGCCGCGCATGAATGCGCGCACCTGCTTGAGATGAACCACAGCCCGCGCTTCTGGGCGCATGTGGCGCGGTGCTGTCCCGGCTGGAAGAAGGAGCGCGACTGGCTACGCCGCCACGGCCGTGCCCTTCATGCGGTGACGGTCTAGGCCTTCTGCGGCTCACCCAGCTTCGGATCGGGCGAAGATGGCTCTTCTGCCGGGGCTGCCGGTTGCGGCTGCTGGTCTGGGGCAAAGCTGATAATGGTCGCGCCTTCACCGCCGCGCGCTTCCCGGCTCGGGCCGAGCAGGACGAGCGTGCCATCCGGGCGAATTTCAGCGACAAGATCACCCTTCGGCCGGTCAGCAAGATACTGCTCCAGCGTGTACTTTTCCGTCAGGCGCGTGCGCGAGAAATTCCAGCCGCGATATTGGTCACGGATCAGACCGTCATAGGTACGGCCACGCTTGATGAGTGTGCGCCCGCGCGCCGAAGAGCCCACTGACTTGTCATCGGTCTCATCGCCTTCCGATAGCGACAGCTGGTAAACGCGGTGACGGCCGACCTCCGGCGCAAACTGGCTACAGACGAGCGCATTGTGGCTGTCATTGGTCGACAGGGCGACGACAGTTGCAAAGCGCGAATGGTCCAGACGGATCTCTGCGTCCTCAGACAAGACTTCGCCAAGGAAGGTATCGAGACCAGCCTCGCGGGCGGGGCGGAGACGGCGATAATTGCTGTCGGCAACGATGACGTCGATCTTTACCGATTTCAGCGCCTTGGCGAACTCCACACTCCATGAGTTCGCGCCAACCAGAAGCACGCCCGGCTTTTCGGAACGGGCAAGGCCAAGCTTGCGGGCGAGCGGCCCGATTGTGAACCCGTGCAGGACAACCGTGGTGAACACCATAGCAAAGGCGAGCGGCACGATCTGGTCCGCGCCGGAGAAATAGAACCGGCCCTCACGCGACAGGTCGACCAGCAGCGAACCGAAAAGGCCCGAGACCGCCACAGCCACGATACCGCGCGGTGCAATCCAGCCCAGAAGCAGCGCTTCCTTGCGGTTCAGCGTACCTGCGGTCGCGATCCATACCGACAGGGGTCGCACGACAAACAGCATCGCCAGCAGGAACATCAGCGTGTTGAGGTTGAGCGCTGAGGAAATGATGGCCGGAGTCAGGTCGGCCGTCAGGATGACGAACACGCCAGAGACAAGCAGGACGGCGATGTCTTCCTTGAACTTTCTAAGCTCGGAAAGGTCAGCCAGTTTGGAATTGGCGAGCGTCATGCCGTATGCGGTGACCGCGACGAGGCCGATTTCCTTTTCGACCTGCTCAGCCAGTGCATAGCAGAGAATGATCGAGGCAAAGATAAGCGGCGCCTTGAGGTATTCCGGCGTCCAGCCCGCGCGGAAAGCACGCGAGATACCGAGCCCGAAAATGATACCCAGTGCGACACCGATGCCTGCGGCGGCAAGGATCCAGACGCCTGCGCCAACGATGGAGTCGCCCTGACTGGCAACGCGGATGACTTCATAGGCGGCAACCGCGAACAGCGCGCCGATCGGGTCGTTGACGATGCCTTCCCATTTCAGGAACTGGGCGGGCCTGCCAGACAGCTTCGACTGGCGCATCAGCGGCATGATCACCGTCGGGCCGGTGACAACCATGACGCCTGCAAAGACGATCGCGCTTGCCCAGTCGAGACCTGCGGCATAGCGCGCCGCGAGCGAGCCGAGCAGCCAGGCGAGCGGGCCGCCAAAGAACACCACCCGGCGCACGGCTGCGCCTGCATCACGCAGGTTCTCGAATTTCAGGATGAGGCCGCCTTCAAACAGGATGACGGCCACACAGAGTGATACGATGGGCCGCAGCAGGTCGCCAAAGGTCGAAGACGGGTCGAGCAGTGGGTCACCAAAGATGAGTGACCAGACAGGACCAGCGGCAAGCCCGGCCAGCGCCATGAGAACGATGGCAGGGGCCTGAAGGCGCCAGGCGAGCCACTGGGCGCCCAGACCGAGCGCGCCGATGAGGGCGCAAGCGAAGATCAGGCTGTCAGAGCCTGTCGCCGCGAGGATGAGATTCATATCCGGCATATGGTTTTAACTTGGGGTCCGTACGTTTCAGACGTCAGCGACGGTATCTTCGCGGGAGAAATCGAAACCGATTTCGCGCGTGCCGTATTCGCCGGCCTCGTAATGATCAATCTTTTCCTGAAACCAGTTTCTCAGATGATTGAAGAGATAATCAAAGAGACGCGTAGAGTCCTCTTCTGCAAGCGGGAGGGCCAAGGTAAATGACTCTCCGCCCTGAATGTCCAGTACAAACCGGTCACCGATCTTCTGGCACTGGGTCGTGATGCGAATCCAGTCAGTGCCGCCAGTAACGCGCACAGCGAGACCGAAGGCGATGGGCCCGAGCGGCCTGAACCCGCGCGGCGGCACGGAAAAGGCCTGGTCGCCATAGGGTTTTGGCTCGAAATTGCCGACAGGCGGGACAAGCTGGACGCAGACGCCATCCGAGGCGTCGAGATAGTCGCAGAAGCCCGAACGGACTTCCTCTGCGAGCTGGCGCACGCGTGCATAATTTTCGGCCGCAAGGTCCTGATAGGTCTTTGCGATGGCCTTCAATTCGTCGAAACGCGACACGTGAGGCCCTCCCAGTGCTTTCTCATCAGGCGAGAAATTAGGGGGGACCGCACACTATTGCGAGTCAGCGCATGAATTTAGTCGTTGATGGTTTCAGGCCGCGCGATTGTTTCGGCGCTGCGCCGGGAAGGCTTCGACGTTCGATACCGGGGCGTCGGCTTCCTCCACGGAGGGGCGCAGATGCACGGGCAGTCCGGCGCGGGCAAGCTCGATCGCGGTCGCTGGTGCGACGCCGTCATGCCAGGCCGTGATGACCGTGCGGATTGTCTCCAGAAACTGCATTTCCTCGTCCACGACCTGCCCGAAACGAGCGGCAATCGGACCGACCAGACCATAGGCGAGAAAGACGCCGAGAAATGTACCGAGAAGGGCCGTCGCGATCATGGGGCCGAGAACGTCCGGGGACTGATCGATCAGGCTCATCGTCTTGATGATGCCGAGGACGGCCGCCACAATACCGAGCGCGGGCAGGGCATCCGCGAGCGAGTTCAGCGCGGCAACGGCGCGGTGGCGGGTCTGCGCGGCAGAGGCGACCGCGTCTTCAAGGTGTGCCGCGACAGGCGACTTGCCACCCGGATTGAGGGCGTGGATGCGCAAACTGTCAGTGATCATCGATGTCGCCGTCCGGTCAGCGAGCAGGCGCGGGCGGTTCGCGAACAGCTCGGAGCTTTCAGGCGTCTCGATGTCCGCTTCGATGGCAATCATGCCGCCCCGGCGGGCGCGGCGCATCAGGTCGCCAAGACCGCTCAGCAGGTCTGCATAGTCAGATTTCTTCCACTTCGCGCCGCGCATGGATTTCACTATGCCGGCGAGTGCTGCACCTGCGACCCTCGGCGAATTGCCGATCACGAGCGTGCCAAGACCAGCCCCGCCGATCAGGGCCAGTTCAAACGGCAGGGCGCTGAACAGGGCAGGGCTTCCTGTGAACAGGAGCGCCCCTGCGATCAGGGCAGTGACCAGGATCAGGCCGACAAGTTGGAACATTCACGGGTCTCCGCGGGCGGGTTCAGACCCATGCCTATCGCAACAGGCTTTAAATAAGGTTTCCGGACCAGGGCGCTCGCCTCATGACGCGACGGGGCGCTTGTAATTTCCCGCAGTCGGGCCGAAGAGAAGTCATGACCGACACGCCTCCACCCCAGCTTGGACGTGACCGGCCGGACCGCCGCGGCGCGTTCCGGCTGCTTTTCTTCGCGCTTCTGGCAGTCGGCGCAGGCAATACGATGCTGGTCAGCGCGATCCTGCCGCCGCTCTCGCGCGACCTTGGCCTGCCGGACTGGATGGCAGGCGCGATCTTCTCGCTGTCAGCCGCGCTCTGGGCGATCACCTCCTCCTTCTGGGGCCGCAAGAGTAATGACTGGGGCAGGCGCCCTGTCGCCGCGCTCGGCATGCTCGGCTTTTCGGTCTCGATGCTGCTCTTCGGCACCAGCGCCGCACTCGCCATGGCGGGTTACCTGCAAAGCTCGCTCGTCATCTTTATCTGTCTCCTTGCTTCCCGGACGCTGTTCGGCCTGTTCGGTTCAGGCACGAATCCGGCGGCGCAGGCCTATATCGCGGACCGCACCAGCCGTGACAAACGCACAGAGGAAATTGCCTCGCTGACCTCAGGCTTCAGCTTTGGCGCGGTGGCAGGCCCTGCCTTCGCAGCGGCGGCGGGCGCAGTTTTCGGCCTGCTGACCCCCGTCTTCGTGATTAGCGCGGCGGCCGCCGTCCTCTCTTTCCTCATCTATACCCGGCTTCCGGAAAAGACCGCGCCGCGAAAGGAAGCGGGCCTCAAATCGACCGGCAAGAAGGAAGGCGACGGTCTGTGGCGTGATCCGCGCGTCATGCCCTATCTTATTTTCGCCGTCGGCCTCTCTGTCGTCACTGGCGTCCTGACACAGACTTTTGCTTTCGCCATCATGGACAAGATCGGCGTCGACGGGGCCGAAGCGATGCAGTTCACCGGTCCGGCCTATACGGTCGGTGCGGCCGGTACGCTCATCTCGCAGCTCGTCATCATTCCGCGCCTCAAGATGACCAACCGCACGCTGATGGTGACGGGCGCGCTGACGCTGTCTGTCGGCGCTTTCCTGATCGTGCCGACCAATGAGTTTGCCGTGCTGGTGCTGGCGCAATTCTTTGTCGGAATCGGTCAGGGCCTTGCGCGCCCCGGTTTCTCAAGCGGCGCATCGCTCTCTGTCGGCTCCAGCCTTCAGGGCAATGTCGCGGGCCTCGTCATCTCGGCGAACGGCACTGGCTTCATCGTCAGCCCGTTCTTTGGCCCGTGGATGTATGAGAATGTCCACCAGAGCGCGCCTTTTATCGGCGCGGGCGTCGTGCTCGTCCTGATGGCGATCTTTGCTCGCCGCGTCTTTCCGGCCAATCAGGTCTATCAGGACGATGACGATCAGCCGGAAATCTACGACTAGATTTTAGCTGCGCAGGCGCGCCAGCACTTCATTGAGCGCCGGACGTGACGGATAGCCATCCGCGACCAGACCGTTGGCCTGTTGGAACTGGCGCAGCGCGCCCCGCGTGCCAGACCCGACAATGCCGTCCACACCGCCTGCATCATAGCCAAGCTGGTTGAGTGCGGTCTGTAGCTGCTTCACTTCATCGAAGGTCAGGCGCTGTATATCGGTTGGCCAGGACGCGACCGGGCCATACTGGCCAGCAAGACCGTCTGCGAGCAGACCGACCGCGAAGGCGTAGCTGTTGGAGCGGTTATAGGTCTTGAAGACGTCGAAGTTGCGGAACAGGAGGTATTTCGGACCTGTCGCCCCCGCTGGCAGCCAGAGTTCGGCATAGTCGCTATCATCGACGCCAAAGCCGCCGCCGCGGATCGGGGACAGGCCAGCCGATTTCCACGAAGACAGGCGCCGGTCATTGCCGTCGGCCATCGACCAGTCAAAACCCTGCGGCGCAAGCACTTCAACGCCCCATGGCTGGTCAAACCGGTAGCCGGATGCCGAGAGATAGTGGGCGGCAGACGCCAGCGCGTCCGGTGACGAGGACCAGACATTGGCGAGCCCGTCGCCATCATAGTCCTGCGCATAGGCAAGATAGGTCGATGGCATGAACTGGGTGTGCCCCATGGCGCCAGCCCAGCCGGAGCCAAGCTGGTCGAGCCGCGCATAGCCCTTCTCGACGATTTCGACGAGGGCCAGGATCTCGCCCTCGGCAAAGCTGCGGCGACGGCCTTCGACGGCCATGTTGGCGAGCGTGTTGGCGGCGCTGTAATTGCCCATATAGCCGCCGAAATTCGTTTCCATCGCCCAGATGGCGCTGACCACTTCGCGGTTCACGCCATAGGTCGCTTCAATACGGTCAAAGACGGGCGCGAGTTCGGCGAGTTTCTGCTGGCCGGTTTCGAAGCGGTTGTCGGTAACGGCCGTGCGCAGATACTCCCAGATCGCCTTTGCAAACTCTGCCTGATTGGCGACCTCAGACTGGTTGTTGGGCCCAAGATAGATGTCGAGCGGGCGGATATCCTTCAGAAGCGCATAGAGTAGGGCGGGGTTGGTGCCGCGTGCCGTGGCGCGGGAGACGAAGTCCTGGCGCCAAGCATCCATCTCGGCATTACCGGTCGGCTCGAACGGGCCAACGGGGCCAGAAAAAGGCGGGGCGCCCGGCGTACCGCGCGGGTCACCCGGGGAAGCGCTAGAGGTGCGGGTCACTTGCGTGCTGTTCGTTGTCACGACACCCGGTGTCGCCGTCGGGGTCGTCATCTCAGCCTGCGGCTTTTGCGATGGCGGTGTCGGCGCATTCGACTGCGGCGCCGGCTCTGGCGTCGCGGCGCAGGCGCTCAGGATGGCAGCGAAACTTGCAGCGGTGGTCCAGCGGAGAAGGACCATATTCTTGCGCGTCATAAGTGGTGTCTTCCTTTTACCGTCGCGGTGCGTGAGCGGCGTTGACTCTACATAACCCATTCTGTATCTGGCGCCCCTTACGAGTTTTCAAAGATCGCCGGGCCAATCCCATGAAAGTTAAGTCTTCACTGAAATCCTTGAGAAACCGCCACCGCGATTGCAAGGTCGTTCGCCGTAAGGGCCGGACGTACGTCATCAACAAAACAGACCCACGCTTTAAAGCAAAGCAGGGCTAAGCAGAAGATGACCGCATCAGCACGCGGCGGAAATATTTCTGCCACTGCTGACCGCATTGTGCTGTTCGATCTCGGCAATGTCGTGATCGACTGGCTCCCCTTGCGTCTCTACCGCAAGATTTTCGCGACCGAGGCAGAGGCCGAAACCTTCTGCCGTGATGTCTGCAATATGGACTGGCATGTCGAGCACGACAGGGGCCGGACCTTTGCAGAAGGCGCGCGCCTGCTGAAGCAGGACCACCCCCACTTTTCAGATGAAATCGACGCCTGGCATGGGCGCTGGTTCGAGATGTTTGATGGCTACGTCACCGGCGTGCCTGCCCTCATTGCCCGCCTTGAAGAAGCGCAGGTGCCGCTCTTCGCGCTCTCCAATATGTCTGCTGAGATCTGGCCCGAAACGGTTGAGCGGTTTCCGATGCTGAAGCTTTTTAGGGACGTTGTCGTGTCTGGCGAGGAAGAGCTCATCAAGCCTGACCCGGCTATCTATGAGCTGACCCATGCGCGCCTTGGCCATCCGCCCAGGGACAGCGTCTTCTTCATCGATGACAGCCTGAAGAACATTGAGGCGGCTCGCGCCTTTGGCTTTCGAGGCCACCACTTTACCGATGCGAAATCGCTTGAAGCGGCCCTCATGGAAGAAGGCCTGCTTGCGCCTGCCGCCTGATCGCCGCAATCGGGCCTTGCCGGGACCTTATCCAGGATCATACTGATAGGCATGCTCAAGGCTCTCTTCATCGCCAGCGTCATCTCCGCCAGCGGCCCGCAATACGGGCCGAGTGATGAGATGTTCGATGAGCTGAAGAATGCTCCCAGCGAGGAAGAAGCCAGCTCCACCGCGACCGATATCTGGGCGGCCTGGCTCGAAAGCGGCTCAGCCGCTGCAGATCTTGTCATGCAGCGCGCCGTGGAAGCCCAGAATCTCGGTGATCTGGAACTCGCGCGTGAGCTTCTTGACCGCGTGATCGCGATCCAGCCGGCCTATGCCGAAGCCTATACCCGGCGCGCCGCCCTGTTTCTTGTAGATGAGAACTTCCCCGAAGCCCTGCGCGACCTCAACGAGGCGATCCGGCTGGAGCCGCGTCACTTCGGGGCGTGGACAGGGCTTGGCAGGATCCTCGAAACGCTCGGCGCAAAGGATGAAGCGCTCGAAGCCTACCGCGAAGCACTGAAAATCTATCCAACGCTTCAAGTCGCGCGCGCCGCTGAATCGCGCCTCGTCCGCGAAAAGAACGGTCAGGGGCTTTGAAGATATTCCTCACGGCTGTCATTTTGCTGCTTGCGCTCGGCGGTGTCGGCGCTTGCGTCCACAGTGCTGTCTACACCAGCAATGTCGAGGAGAAGTATCCGCCGATCGGGAGCATGGTCGATGTGAACGGCAAGCCCGTCCATGTCATCGAAGCGGGCGAGGCGTCGGCGCCGCCCGTTCTGATGATCCACGGCGCGTCGGCCAATGCGCGTGAGTTCACCTTCACCCTCGCCCCGCGTCTGGAGGACAACTTTCACGTCCTGATGGCAGACCGGCCCGGGCATGGCTATTCAGGCCGTCCGCAAGGGTCGGAAACGCTTGAGGTGCAAGCCGCGCAAATGGCGGGCGTCCTGAGGCAGCTAGCGCCAGACCAGAAAGCCGTCATCGTCGGCCACTCCTATGGCGGCGCTGTCGCACTTCGGCTGGCACTCGATAATCCGGACCTCGTGAGCGGCGTCGTTCTTCTGGCACCGGTGACGCATGACTGGGGCGGGGGCGGCGAGACTTGGTACAACAAGATTGCGGGGCCGCCCGTGATTGGGCCGATCTTCTCGCAACTCGTTCCGCTCGTCGCGCCCTCTATGGTGAAAAGCGGCATCGACGGCGTGTTCGACCCGAAAGATGCGCCGGACGGCTATTATTCAGACGCTGCGATCGGCCTTCTTTTCCGCCCGCCAAGCTTCCGCGCGAATGCAGATGACATGAATGTCCTGCAGGAAGAGCTCGCAGCCCAGCAGGACCGCTATCCCGAGCTCAACATGCCGGTCGTGCTGTTTTCAGGCGCCAGGGACACTGTGATTGATCCGAAGCTTCATGCGGGTAAGATCAAGCATCAGGTCAGCGATTTTGAGCTGGTCGCACTGCCTGACACGGGGCACATGCCCCACCATGATCATGGCGGCGAGATTGCGGACGTGATCCGCCGCCTCGCCGCCGGGAATGATGATCAGTCTTCGTAGGTAACGAGGCCGCTCGCGCGTCCCATCACATGGAAGATCTCGTTCTGCTCGATCGTGCCGCGGACCAGTTCTGCGCCCGGGCCGCTTGCATAGACAGGCACATCCTCACCGGCATGGGTTTCTGAGCCCTGAAAGACCAGTGCCTGCTGGTGGAAGTCCTTGTCGGTCGTGTCGACGCTTGTGAGGTCCGCGCGCGCGCAGTCCTCTTCACCCGGAGGGCAGCCCGTTTCGCCATTCGCGTAACCCAGCGTGGTGTACGGCTTGCCATCATCGGCGCGGGCAACACCGCCCGGACCATAGGCAACCTTGCCGAGGATCGGGTTGCCGCGCACCGGATAGCCGGCAATCGTCAATGTGTGTGAATGGTCGGCTGTGACGATGATCAGCGTGTCTTCAGCGTCCGTCATATCGAGCGCGGCCTGAACCGCCTCATCCAGCGCTGCCGTGTCGCCCAGCGCGCGGGCCGCGTTGACGCCGTGATGGGCGTGATCGATCCGGCCAGCTTCGACCAGAAGCACATATCCGTCATCGTCCTGCGACAGGCGCGTGATCGCAGCGCTGGTCAGTTCAGCCAGCGACGGCTCGCCTGCCGGGTCATCAGCGCGGTCGAGCTCGTACTGCATGTGCGACGGCTCAAACAGGCCGAGGACGCGCGCGCTGCTTGCAAAATCAATGGCGTCGAAGCCTGCCTGGTCGGTGATGTAGACATGGTCATCAGACTTGGCGGTCCAGACTTCGGTGAGGTCTGCTTCATCGACGCGGCGACCTGCGGCTTCGCCGGTTTCCGGGTCGGTCATGCTGGCGGGGAAGAAGGCGCCGCGCCCGCCGCCGAGAACAACTTCAAAGCCGTCACCGGCGTCCCAGTCGACAAGCTGGCGGGCGATGTCCTTGCAGTCTGTGCCACCGACCTGATTGTCGTCTTCCCAGTTGCGGTCAGCACTCTCGGCATAGGTTGCCGCAGGCGTCGCGTGTGTAATGCGCGCGGTCGAGACAATGCCTGTCGCGAGACCTGCATTCTCCGCAATCTCGAAGATGGAATCGGTGCTCTGCCCGCCCACCGACGCGCAGTTGCCATAGGCGATGCCGGACCGCAGCCCGAGCGTGCGGGACAACGTCTTGATGCCGGACATCATCGCCGTCGCCGTCGAGGCGCTATCGGCGACCTGTGCGTCATGGCTGTAGGTCTTGGAGAAGGCCGAATACGGCAGGCTTTCCATGGCGAGCCGGTAGCTTTCCCCGTCGAGCCCCTTCTGCTGGCCGGCATAGATCCGGCCAGCCGTGATGGTCGAAACGCCCATACCGTCCCCGACGAAGAGGATGACATTCTTGGCGCGCGGCTCGAAATCGTCTCCTGCGCGCGACTGAACGGCGGTCTTCGCCGACACGTAGTAATCATCGCCAGCCTGCTGAGGCACGACGCCGGTTCGCGCGAGCGCAGGCGCTGTGTCAGCCTCTGCTACCTCCATTGGCGGCACGGCCGCATCAACTGGGGCCACTTCGGCCGGTGCGGTTGCGCAGGCCGCGATTGCCGCGCTGCTGGTCATCGCAAGAAGGAGCGCGCGGAAGGCGCCTGTGTTTGGCTTGGTCATGGCGAAAATCTCCTGTTTCAGGCGCGGTTTGTAGCTTCAGCTTGTGACGGTTTTGACTCAGTCTGGCGGCGTCGTTTCACCCCGCCCTGCGATAGCCAGATGCCAAGCAGGATGAGACCGGCGCCGCCACCTTGTAGCAGGGACAGCGACTCGCCGAAAAGTTGCCAGGAAAGCGCGGCCGCAAAGACCGGCTGGATCAGAACGATGATACCGGCCACGGCGGCCGGCGTGCGGCCGAGCCCTGCAATGATCAGTCCCTGGCCGCCAACTTGGGCGACAAGCGCAAGGAAGAGCGGGGCGGCAAAGCCCTGCGGCGTTTCCGGCAGGAAAGACTCGCCAGATGCGAGCACGACCAGACCGGCCACGACGGCTTCGGTCACGGTCAGCCAGAAGATGACATCCATGGCGCCGAGCTTGTTACGGGACATTTTCGAGAACAGCATGTAGCCCGCGACCATGATCGCTGCGCCGACCGCCAGCAGGTCGCCGCGAATATCGGCCTGACCATTCGCGCCGCCGCCCTGG
Source organism: Thalassovita mediterranea (assembly GCA_019448215.1). Taxonomy (NCBI): domain Bacteria; kingdom Pseudomonadati; phylum Pseudomonadota; class Alphaproteobacteria; order Rhodobacterales; family Roseobacteraceae; genus Thalassovita; species Thalassovita mediterranea. The sequence goes on from CP080408.1 coordinate 1,275,450, forward strand.
GACAGCGCCGCGGCACCCGCGACGGCCACAGCGACCGCGACGAACCAGATCGGCTTCGGACGCTCCTTCAGGACTAGCCAGGCGACAAAGCCGACGCAGACATTGCCCATATTCACGATGAAGGTGGCATTCGCGACCGTGGTCAGCGTCAGCGCCCAGTGCCAGAGCGCAATGTCCAGCGCGAACAGCGTGCCTGCCAGCATGATGAGCGGCGTGATCTTTTTCGGCATGCGCCGCTCAATGCCGATGAGCAGGATAAAGAGCATCGGGATGGCAAACACATAGCGCCAGAAAGCGATCGCCTGCGGGCCCAGCGTGTCGAGCCCCATGCGCAGGCCGATCGGCGCGAGGCCGATGCAAAGACCGCCCAGAAGCAGCAAGAGAGGGCCAAGCCATGCGCGGCTGTTTGCGGTGTCGCTCATACTGTCTGCCTCAAACGCCCGCGAGCCTTTTAACGTCCTGTGGCGTTAACCCCGCCTCGCGAAGACTCGCAAGACTTTGTGATTCAAAGCGTTTGGCCAGCTTCTGTCCATCCGGGCCGAGGATCAGCGGATGGTGGGTATAGATGGGCGTTGGCCAATCCATAAGCGTCTGTAACAACACATGAATATGTGCAGCATCTTCGAGGTCGGTGCCGCGTATGACATGCGTGATGTCCTGAAGCGCATCATCATGTGTGCACGCGACATGATAGGCCGTCGGCGCGTCCTTGCGGGTGAGGTTGATGTCGCCGTGAAGCTCTGGCCGGGCCTTTTCGATGCGCGTTTGCGCATCAAGGTCGCGGACTTCGAAGCTCAGCCGGTCATAGTCCGGCCCGAGATAATCGCGGCATCTCGCAAGCGACAGCCGCCAGGCAAACGGCGCTTCCTGTGACAGGCGCTCGGCCTCAAGGTCGGCTGGCAGGGGCCGCCCCGTAAACGGGCTGCCGGGGGCAAGGCCTGCCGCTTCGGCCTCTGCGGCCATTTCGGTCCGCGTGCGGAAACAGCGATAGGTCAGGCCAAGTTCGGTCAGCCGGTCCACAACCCGGTTATAGTCCTCGAAATGCTCTGACTGGATGCGGGGTTCGCCCGCCCATTCAAAGCCGAGCCAGGTCAGGTCTTCCAGTATGCCGCCCGTAAATTCCGGCTTGCAGCGCGTCTGGTCGATATCCTCGATGCGCAGCAGCACGTCTCCGCCCGCGCGCTCTGCTACCTTCCAGACGTGAAAGGCAGAGGCCGCGTGGCCGAGATGCAATCTTCCGGTCGGAGATGGCGCAAAGCGGGTCAGGAAATCGCTCACCCGGCCCGCTTAGCAAAAAGATCAGGCGCTGACACCCGTCGGCATCGGACAGGAGACGCCCGTGCCACCGATCCCGCAATAGCCGTTGGGGTTCTTGGCGAGATATTGCTGGTGATAGTCCTCGGCGTGATAGAACTCATCCAGCGGGCGGATCTCCGTCGTGATCTGGCCGCGGCCAGACTCCCTGAGCGCCTTCTGGAAGGTTTCGCGCGTCGCGGCCGCGATCTTTTCCTGCTCTTCGGTCGTGGTGAAGATGGCAGACCGGTACTGGGTGCCGATGTCATTGCCCTGGCGCATGCCCTGCGTCGGGTCATGGTTTTCCCAGAAGGCCTTGATCAGCGTGCTCGCCGTCACCTTGGACGGGTCATAGACGACGCGCACGACTTCGGTGTGGCCCGTCTTGCCCGAGCAGGTCTCCTCATAGGTCGGGTTGGGTGTCTCGCCGCCAGCATAGCCAGCCTGCGTGACCCAGACGCCGTCCATCTGCCAGAAAATGCGCTCCACACCCCAGAAACAGCCCATGCCGAAGACGATTTCCTCGAACCCGTCAGGAACGGGCGCGCTCATATCGTTGCCGTTCACGAAGTGGATGTCAGAAGTCGGTATGGCCTGCGCACGGCCGGGCAGCGCCTCGCCCTTCGCGGGCAGTTCAGCGGGCTTGCGGGTAAAGAACATGGGGTTCGTCCTTTCAATGTCTTCGCCCCCAATATGGGAATTCAGCAGCGCAGAAACAATCACGGGCTTGCGGTTGCCTAGCACCTTCCTCTATAGACGCGCCCTTGTGGTGAGGTGGCCGAGTGGTTGAAGGCGCACGCCTGGAACGCGTGTATACGGTAACCCCGTATCCAGGGTTCGAATCCCTGTCTCACCGCCACTCCCTTTTTTGCTGAAAAGCTTTGAAACCTCGACCGGCCATCTCGCGTTCGCGCCGGAATGATGGACTTCATCAGCAATAATTCCTCGGCCATCAGCGCGGTCGCCAATGTGATCATGGTCATGGTCTGGGTGACCTATCTGCAGCTCATGCTGAACGGGATCCTCCGCCAGCGCCGCTCCAGCCTGATCATCTCTTCATCGCTGAAGTCAGATGCTGCCGCCCGCTGCTTCATCTCGAATATGAGCGAAGGCAGCTTTCACATCCAGAACCTGACGGCGCGGGTGCACAGGGATGGCGAGGACCAGCTGAGCGACATCACAGAACCAGCCGCCGACAATCACTCACGGTCCTTCCAGACCCCGCTCTCCCATGGCGAGGCGCTCGAGCTAGGCTCATTCGAGGAATTGCTGGAGCGCTTCTCCGTCCAACGTGGTGAGATCGGCACCAGCGGGCTGACCCGTGACAATCCGCTCGAATTCCATGTCACAGTTGTCGGGATTCATGGGCCGAGCCGCAAACCCGTCGCCGCTCGCCGCCGCTTCGGGCTCTACCGCGACAAGGGCACGCTGCGGGCGTGCGGCATGACGCGGGAGACAGAGCAATTCCGATGGGGGCCGCGCAGGCGCCGCATCGTCGAGGCCAATCAGATCATCAACTAGTTTGGCGCTTACGGGCGCCTATTCATCACCCGCAGGCGCAAGCCCAAGCTCGCGCAGGACATCGTCGGTGTGCTCGCCAAGGCGAGGGGCAGGAGTGATTTCATGTTCTGCCTGACCGACAAAGCGCACCGGTGGTTTGACCTCCCAATAGGCGCCTTCGCTTGGATGTTCGCGCCGGGTGAAGAAGTTGACCGCCTTGAGGTGCGGATCTTCGCGCAGGTCTGAAATGTCATTCACGCGGGCGGCCGGGACGTCTGCCTTGCCGAGGATGTCGAGCAGCTGTTCGGTCGTGAAGTTCACGAAATGCGCCTGCACGCGGGACATCAGATAGTCGTGATTGAAGAAACGCCCGCGATAATCATTGATCCGTTCGTCTTCGAGCTCCTGCGGCTGACCGATCGCATCGAAAAGCGTCACCCAGCGATGGTCGACATAAGGGGCGATCGTGATCCAGCCATTCTGCGTGCGCACCGGCTGGCGGGAGGGGTCGATCTGGCGCTGGTAGTAATAAGGGCCGACTGGCGGGTCGAAGGCGGCTTCGTAGAAATGCTCCTCCAGCAGGAAGGAGGAGATGCATTCGAACATGGGCACTTCGACATGCACCGCCTCACCCGTGCGGGCGCGGTGATGTAGCGCAGCGAGGGTCGCGTACATGGCGTGCAGGCCCGATACCTTGTCTGCAAAGGCGGTGGGCAGGAAGCGCGGCGCTTCATTGCCATCGACTTGCGGCAGAAGGTTGCAGGCGCCTGCTAGCGACTGGATGAGATCGTCATAGGCCGGCTTGCCGGCATAGGGGCCTTCCGTCCCGAAACCGAGGCAATGGACGTACACAATGTCAGGCCGGATCGCTTTCACTTCCTCAAAAGTCAGGCCCAGCCGGGCGACCGCGTCGGGGCGGATATTGTGGATGAAGACGTCGCTTGCCTCGATCAGCTTCCTGATTGCCGCTTTGCCTTCATCAGATTTCATGTCCCAGACGACGGACCGCTTGCCGCGATTGATCGTCATGTGGCACGGGCCCATGCCGCGATTGTTGGCGGGCCTGCCAACATTGCGGAACGTATCGCCGCTGTCTGGCTCCAGCTTGACGACATCGGCGCCCATGTCCGCGAGCGTCTGCGTACAATAGGGGCCAAAGATCACCGTGGTCATGTCGGCGATCCTGATGTCGGACAAGAGAGACGTGGCGGGCATGGCAAACTCCTTCTCCTACTATTCAGCAATCTTGGGCGCGTTCGTAAACATTCCGCAGGAAGATCACGCAGGGTCAAAGCGCTGCAGCTTGACAGTCCGCCGTGTGAGGCTGACCTAGGCCGCATGGCAGAGGTCAAGATTTGCGGAATTTCGGACGCCGACATGGTGAAGGTCGCAGCGGAGGCTGGCGCCGACTGGGTCGGTTTTGTCCTCGTGCCAGCCAGTCCGCGGAATGTGCTCGGCAGCGGGGCGACACGTTTTGATCAGGTCACGGATTTGATGCTGGCGGCCGCCTCGAACGGTGTGCGCTCTGCCGTGCTGCTGTCAGATCCGGACCCAATTATCCTGCGCGGTGTTGGCGGCGCCGTGATGCCGGACGTGTTCCAGCTGCATGGCAAGGAATCGCCGGAATTTGTCTCCAATCTGCGCGCCAGCCTGCCCTCCTCTGTGGAGGTCTGGAAGGCGGTCGGTGTCTCGACCCGCGAAGAACTGGAAGAGGCCGCCCATCGCTATCGGGCGGCAGACCGGCTGTTGATCGACGCCAAGCCGCCAGAGGGGGCGACCCGAACAGGTGGGCACGGCGCCGCTTTCGACTGGTCCATTCTGGAGGGCTGGGAGGCTGCAAAGTCCTGGCTACTTGCCGGGGGCCTCACCCCGCACAATGTAGCGGGCGCAATCAAGGCAACTGGGGCACCCGCCGTCGATGTGTCGTCAGGCGTCGAACGCCAGCGCGGCATCAAGGATGCCGACCTCGTGCGTACCTTCATTGCGGCGGCGAAAAGTGCAGATTATGAGGGCTCTCATGAACAAGCCAAACACATGGGCACAATGGCCCGACGAGAAGGGCCGCTTCGGCGAATTTGGCGGGCGCTACGTCGCTGAAACGCTGATGCCGCTCGTCCTTGAACTCGAGGATGAATACCGCGCCGCCAAGAAGGACCCTGCCTTCCTGTCCCAGATGGACGATCTCTGGCGCAATTATGTCGGCCGTCCGTCCCCTCTGTATCACGCAGAGCGGATGAGCGAGCATTTTGGCGGGCCGAAGATCTACTTCAAACGCGACGAGCTCAATCATACCGGCGCGCACAAGATCAATAACTGCCTTGGCCAGGTCCTGCTCGCCATGCGGATGGGCAAGAAGCGCATCATCGCTGAGACCGGCGCGGGCCAGCACGGCGTCGCGACGGCGACGGTCTGTGCGCGCTTTGGCCTGCAATGCGTTGTCTTCATGGGCGCCACCGATGTTGAGCGCCAGAAGCCAAACGTCTTCCGGATGAAGATGCTGGGCGCTGAGATCGTGCCTGTGTCTTCTGGCACCGGCACCCTCAAGGACGCCATGAACGAGGCGCTGCGCGACTGGGTCACCAATGTGCACGACACGTTCTACGTGATCGGCACTGCGGCGGGCCCGCACCCCTATCCGGAACTGGTGCGCGACTTCCAGTCGGTCATCGGTCAGGAAGCCAAGAGCCAGATGATGGAACGCGAAGGCCGCCTGCCTGACGCTGTCATGGCCTGTATCGGCGGTGGGTCGAACGCAATCGGCCTCTTCCATCCCTTCATCGAGGATGAAGGCGTGCGCCTGATCGGCGTCGAAGCTTCTGGCCACGGTATTGAGACTGGCCAGCACGCCGCGGCGCTCAATGGCGGCAAGCCCGGCATCCTGCACGGCAACAAGACCTATCTCCTGCAGACAGATGATGGCCAGATCATCGACGCGCACTCGATTTCTGCCGGTCTCGACTATCCGGGCATTGGGCCGGAACACGCCTTCCTGCGCGACACGGGCCGGGCCGAATACCTGACCTGCACCGACAAGGAAGCGCTTGAGGGCTTCCAGCTCTGCACGCGTCTTGAAGGCATAATTCCTGCGCTGGAGCCTGCCCACGCAATCGCCCGCCTCGGCGATGTCTGCGAGACGATGGACAAGGACCAGATCCTCATCATGAACCTCTGCGGGCGCGGCGATAAGGACATCTTCTCTGTCGCCGAGCACCTCGGCATGGAGATCTAGGCGATGGCCAAAGCGCTCCTCATACGGATCACCTGCCCCTCGCAGGATGTTGCCCAGCAGATTGCTGATGCGGCCGTTGAAAAGCGGCTGGCCGCTTGCGGCAATATCGAAGGTCCTGTCTCGTCCACCTATCTCTGGAAAGGCGTTGTCGAGCAGGCATTCGAGCACATTCTCTGGCTGAAATCGGTCGAGAGCTGCTGGGAGGCGCTGGAAACCCTCGTGACTAGCCTCCACCCCTACGACATACCAGCTATGGTAGCCTGGCCTTGCACTCATGCGCTGGGTGAGTATGCAGCGTGGCTTGAAGAAAATACGGAAGCGCCTTCCCGCTAATGCCGACATCCCGAATTACTGCACGGTTCGACAAGGTTCGCGCCGAAGGCCGCGCCGCACTGGTCAGCTATATCATGGCGGGCGACCCCGACCTTGAGACCAGCTACGAGGCGCTTTGCGCTTTGCGCGACAATGGCGCTGACATCATCGAGCTTGGCGCGCCTTTTACCGACCCGATGGCAGACGGCCCGGCGATCCAGCGCGCTGGCCAGCGCAGCCTCAAGGCCGGCACGAAGCTCACCGACGTTCTGGCGCTGGCAAAGCGTTTCCGCGAAGACGATCAGGACACGCCGCTGATCCTGATGGGCTATGCCAACCCGGTCTTCCACCTTGGTTATGGCGCTTTTGCTGATGCGGCGGCCGATGCCGGGATCGATGGCACGATCCTCGTCGACCTTCCGCCTGAAGAAGATCATGAGCTGCGCGAAGCCTATGCGCGCCATGAGATTTCCGTCATCCGGCTGGCGACGCCAACCACGACCGAGAAGCGTATTGCAAAGGTCGCTGAGGGCGCTTCGGGCTTTCTCTACTATGTCGCCGTTGCCGGTGTGACCGGGTCCGGCTCTGCCGATCCGGAAGATATCCGTGAAGGCGTAGAGCGTGCCCGGCGCGTTTCCGGCCTCCCTGTCTGCGTCGGATTCGGCGTACGGACGGGGGAACAAGCCGCCGCCATGGCCGCTATTGCAGATGGGGTTGTCGTCGGGTCCGCATTCGTGGATCATGTACGAACATCTCTGGAAGCGGGCACGCCGGACGAAATCCCATCCAAAATCGGCGCGCTGGCAGCAGAACTGTCTGGCGCCCTCGCCGATACACGGCGAAACTAGGCAGTACAGTTTAGGAGTGACTCTGACATGAACTGGCTCACCAATTTCAGAACGCCCGGTTTGAAGACTTTCCTGTCTTCGAAGAAGGACACGCCCGATAATCTCTGGGTCAAATGCCCCAAATCCGGTGAGCTCGTCTATCGCTCCGACCTGGAAGAGAGCTGGTACGTAACTCCGGCAGGCGCGCATCTTCGCATTTCGCCGCGCCGCCGTTTCCGTCTCTTCTTCGACAATGAGCGCTGGGAGCCGGTGCAGCTTCCGCCGGTCCCGCAGGACCCGCTCAAATTCCGCGATGACAAGCCTTATCCGTCCCGCCTGAAGGCCGCCAAGTCCAAGCTGGCCGCCCGCGAGAAGGAAGAAAGCCCGGACGCGAGCCCGCCGATCTCGCAGGAAGACTGCATGGCGGCCGCCTTCGGACGTATCAAGGGCAAGCCCGCCGTCGTCTTGGTTCAGGACTTTGCCTTCATGGGCGGCTCGCTCGGCATGGCTGCCGGTGAAGCCTTCATTGCGGCAGCCCAGCTGGCCGTGGCCCGCAAGGCCGCTTTCATCGTCTGCACCGCTTCGGGCGGTGCGCGCATGCAGGAAGGGACGCTTTCCCTGATGCAGATGCCGCGCACGACGCTTGCCATTGATGAAGTCCGCGAAGCTGGCCTTCCCTATATCGTCGTCCTGACCGACCCGACTTCGGGCGGTGTTTCTGCCTCCTATGCGATGCTCGGCGACGTTCATATCGCTGAACCGGGCGCCATGATCGCCTTCTCCGGTCCGCGCGTGATCGAGCAGACCATCCGCGAGAAACTGCCGGACGGCTTCCAGCGCTCTGAATTCCTGCGCCAGAAGGGCCAGGTCGATATCGTTAGTGACCGGCGCGAGCTGAAAGCAACGGTTGGGCGCCTTCTCGCCCATCTGATGCCGAAACGCGCGACGGACGAGACGCCAATCGGCCCGCTGAAAGCGCCCTTGGCCGACGTCCCGGCGCCGGAATCCAAGGACAAGTCCAAGGGCAAGAAAGCTTGATCGACGCCCAGCTTGGCGTCGAAACGGCGCTCAAACGGTTCGAACGCTACAATCCCAAAGACCGTATCCTCGCGCTCGACCGGCTTCTGGTCGTGCTGGAGGAGCTTGGCAATCCGCATCTAGACCTTCCCCCCGTCATCCATGTCGGCGGCACGAATGGCAAAGGCTCCACCACGGCCTTCATCCGCGCCATGGCGGAGGCGGCGGGCCTTTCCGTCCACACATCAACCTCGCCGCATCTCGTCCGTTTCAATGAGCGGATCCGGCTTGCCGGCAAGCTGATCGAGGATGACTACCTCGTTTCCTGCCTCGAACGGGTCGAGGCCGCCCTCAAGGGCCATCGCCAGATCACCCATTTTGAGGCCGCCCAAGCCGCCAGTTTCCTCGCCTTCCATGAGACCCCGGCAGACCTCCTCATCCTCGAGGTCGGGCTTGGCGGGCGGTATGATGCCTCCAATGTCATCAAGGCCGCCGCCTGTAGTGTTTTCTGCCCCATCGACCTCGATCATCAGGCCTTTCTCGGCAATACGATCACCAAGATCGCGACCGACAAGGCGGGCATTCTGAAGCCCGGTTGCCCGGCCGTTTCCGCCATCCAGAACGAGGAGGCGAAAGCCGCGCTGGAGGCCGAAGCCGCCCGCACCGGCAATGAGATCGACTTCCTCACCCCCGATGACCTCGCCCTGATCCAGCCGCCGCTGGGCCTCTGGGGCGAGCACCAGTTTGCCAACGCCGCCCTCGCCGCAAAGGCACTGAAAGCCGCGAACATTCAGGGCATTACACCTAAGGCCATTGCCCAGGGCGCGGCCTCTGCCCGCTGGCCTGCCCGGATGCAGCGGCTCTCCACCGGCCCGGTCACCGCACTTGCCGGTGAGAAGCCGGTCTGGCTCGATGGCGGTCATAATCCCCATGCGGGACGGGCGCTTTCTGCCGTGCTCGACACGCTGGACAGCGAAGAGCCTGCCAAGCGGACCATGCTCGTCTCGGCCATGCTGGCCAACAAGGATGCGCGCGGCTTTTTCGCCGCCCTAAACCGGCCCGGCCTTCGCGTCTTTACCTGCCCCATCGACAATAATGAGAACAGTTTTACGCCCGAGGAGCTCGCCAATGCAGCCCGCGAGGCGGGAGCGGGCGCTGAGGCCCATCAGAGCTTCCGCGCTGCGATGGAAGCGGCACGAGCAGCGGGCGCTGAGCGTATCCTCATCTGCGGCTCCCTCTATCTGGCGGGCAAGGTGCTGGCCCTCAATGATGAGCTGCCTGACTAGGTTTGTTGCCTCTTTCCTCCTCGTCCTTCGACTTCGCTCAGGATGAGGAGGAAAGGTTTCAGATTACGATTTCTTCCCTGACCTTTCCATTTCTTGATCCTCATCCTGAGCCTGTCGAAGGATGAAGCGGCAAAAAAACCTGCGCGTGCGGCCACAGACCCGGCGGATCTGTGGGATGTGGCCCGAAATGTCCCCCTTTCAGCTCGTATTGAACCAGTCGCGCAGAACGTCATTGCCGTGCAGCATGAGGCTGGTTGTGAGGAGGGCGAGCTGCGGGGCGGTGCGGTGCTGGCCGGCCAGCGGCAGGATAACGGGGCGCGGTTCGCCTTCGGCTTTGAGGCGGTCAAGAATGCGCGCCATGCGCCGGGCGAGCGGCATCGGGTTATCAAGATGGTGCAGGAGTGTGCCCAGACGGTGCAGCAGCGGTGCACTGGCGGTGTTTCTGCGCGTGGGTGCCGTGCGCAGGGCGCGAAGGTGCTCAAACGGTGTTCCGGCCTGGCCAAGCTTTGGCAGGAGTTTGAAGGCGCCTGCTCTGGTTTTCGCGGTTTGGGGTTCGCGCGCCGGCGGGATGAAGGTCGCTTTTGCGGGCGGCGTCAGCTCGACTTCTGAAGCAAGGAGCAGGATCAGGCGGCGCAGCAGGATCTCAATGAATCTGATCTGCCTGCGGGCATAGCGCGCGAGGGTCTGCGTCACCTCAGGCCTGAAATCGACGCTCAACCGGTCCATCACCTCCACAACCGCCTCGCGGACAGTGGAAAAGCCTTCCTCGATGAAACCGGTAAGCTGGGTCATGGGAGGGAGGATAGGGCGAGGCGGCGTACGGTGGGAAAGTTCTCATACAGCGTAACCAATTACATGCCGGACTGACCGGCGCGCCTCGGAACTTGCGAAGGCCGCTACGCGAGTGCCGCGAACGGCCTTAAGATACGCTTGACCCGACCTCCGGAAGATAGGAATTCGAGCGCCGACTAAGAGCGGCTCTCTGCCTCCTCAAGCAAGCCCTCGAAATAATCCAAAGCTCTTCTCGCTACAGTTATTGGCGAGTTGTCCTGCAGCGCCTCACCTAAATGGGTTTCTGGCGGGGCGTAATTTACATCCCCTCGGCCGGTAACCGTCGCCAGTACAACACGCTCTGGTTTGAAATCGATTAAAACTGGTTTCCCGTCCAAAGATTGGACTTTGAGCGATTTCCCCGGGCCGATGTCTCCTGTTACGCGGACGTGGGAGGAATACCCCTCGCCGGGTACTCCAATACTTAAGCTTGAGGGCTCTTGATTGATCACTGGATCAAGCCCGTGCTCATCATCATCACGAGCCTGAAACAGATACTGTAGTAGCGGGTCCGCTCGCCTCGTTGCCTTCACGCCACCAAACCATTGGGCATTCTGAGGCGACGTCTTCGCGCCTTGTTCTAGGCTTGTATAAATGTTCTTGGCTGCTGTCAGGAAGGTGTACCAAGTGTCAGAAAAGGACTGCACATCCTCACATCTTTCTAGATCGGCCACGGCTTTATGAGCGGTTCGCAGGCGACTTTGAGCTTTCGTTATCGCTTTGGGGTTGAGTTCCAATTCGGATGCCTCCGGCCACATCACAAACTTCGGCTACATGGTAGTAGCGATGTTGTCGGATGCGAGATTAACGGTGGTTACTCGCCGACTGAAGATCCATGTTTAGTTTTCAGTTTCATTGAGCTTACGAAGTTCTACTTTGATTTGTCCCAGTTGATGGGCAATGTACTCTAAAGCAGTTGCTACTCGCGCTTGCTCTGACACTTGTGTTCCCGGAACAGGTAAAAATTCACGTTCGAAATATTTTTTGACGTTTTCGATAGAAGACATGTTTGCCTCAAAAAGAGGAGACGATTGACATCGAGCCGTCCCGCAAGAAGAGCGGAATACAAGCTTTTCATCCGTCTCAGGTTAGATCTTTAGCGGTCTGCTCCAATTCAACGCGTAGCAGATTTTTCTATCTAATGATGAATCGCTCAAAAGAGTCCATAGCGGTGTTGTTGTTTTGTTCCGTCACGGCTTATCCCCAAGGAAGTCCCCACTGGTCGAAGCCGCAAGTCAGCGACCAATCTTCTCGCATTTTCGGCGCCCTTCCGAGAACCCTGCGTAGGCAGGGGTCCATGGTGGCCTCTTTCGGGGCTGTGACACGGTTCGGCTGGAGCATTCTAGATGCCTGCCTTCGCAGGCATCTTCGGGAGGGAGGGGATTAACCCTCAAGCATTCTTGATCGTCAGGCCGCCATCGACCGGGATGTGGACGCCGTTGAGGAAGCTTGCGGCTGGCAGCACGACTGAGAGCGTCATATTGGCGACTTCCTCCGGGATGCCGTAACGGCGGAGCGGCACGCGGCGCTTGGCGTAGATGGTCTTGTGCTCTTCGGAGATGCCAGCGGTGATGCCGGTGCGGATGGGGCCGGGGCAGATGCAGTTGACGGTGATGTCCATGTCTTCCTCGCGGCCAAGGTCGCAGGCGAGACCGCGGGTCAGGCCGATGACGCCATGCTTGGCAGCGACGTAAGGCGAGTTTCCGGGGGTCGCGCCGAGGCCTTCAGTGGAGGCGACGTTCACGATGCGGCCAAACTTTGCCTTGCGCATATAGGGCAGGGCCGCGCGGATGGCGC